>CAVCLY010000043.1:0-17688 GCA_963603165.1 Faecalibacterium prausnitzii | reverse complement strand
GCCCAGGCCCAGCGGCACCGAGATGCCGCCGTTGCCGCAGATGTTGAGCGAGATGGTGTACATGTCGGAGAGATACATCTGCGTGGGGTCCGAGATCTCGCCGAACTTGAACGCGGTGCGCGGGCTCGAGGGCATGAGAATGGTATCGACCTTCTCGTAGGCGGCGTCGTAGTCCTGCGTGATGAGGGTGCGGGCCTTTTGGGCAGCGTAGTAGTACTTGTCGTACACGCCGCTCGAGAGCAGGTAGGCGCCGAGCATCTGACGGCGCTTGGCCTCGGCACCGAAGCCGTGGGCACGCGAGCGCGAGCTCTGCTCGTTGAGATTGGCGCAGCCCTCCTCCTGGTAGCCGTAGCGGATGCCGTCAAAACGTGCGAGGTTCGAGAACGCCTCGGCAGGACCGATCACGTAGTAGGCCGAGATGGCGGCATCGAGATGCGGCAGGTCGACCTCGACGAGCTCGGCGCCCTGCTCCTCGAGCTTTTTGGCGGCGGACTCGACGGCCGCGCGGACCTCGGGCGTGAGGCCCTCGGCCTCCATGAACGCGGGGATGATACCCACGCGCTTGCCCTCGATAGAGTCGTTGAGATGCTCGAGAAAGTCGACCGGGCAGTCCTGGCTCGTGCAGTCGTACGGGTCATGACCGGCAGCGACGAGGGCGTTCATGGCGAGCGCCACGTCCTCGACCGTGCGGCCGAAGGGCCCCACCTGGTCGAGCGAGGAGCCGAAGGCCACCACGCCGTAGCGGCTGACGCCACCGTAGGTGGGCTTCATGCCCACGACACCGCAGAGCGATGCCGGCTGGCGGATGGAGCCGCCCGTGTCGGAGCCGAGCGAGAGAGCGACCTCGCCCGCAGCGACAGATGCGGCCGAGCCGCCCGAGGAACCGCCGGGCACGCGCTCGGTGTCCCAGGGGTTGTTGGTGCGGTGGAAAGCCGAGCTCTCGGTGGAGGAGCCGAACGCGAACTCGTCCATGTTGGCCTTGCCCATGGGGAGGCACCCCGCGGCGAGCATGCGCTCAACGCAGGTGGCGGTGTAGGGGCTCTCGTAGTTCTCGAGCATGCGGGAGGCGCAGGTGGTGCGCGTGCCCACGAGATTCATGTTGTCCTTGATGGCGAGCGGCACGCCCGCGAGCGGCGGCAGAGCCTCGCCCGCAGCGCGCGCGGCATCCACCTTGGCGGCAGCATCGAGCGCAAGCTCGGGTGTCACCTGCAAAAAGGCCTGCACCGCACCCTCACGCGCCTCGATGGCGTCGAGCGATGCGCGCGCCACCTCGGTTGCGGAAAAGTCGCCCGCGGCCACGCCGGCGGCAATCTGGGCGGCGGTCAGGGTATCGAGATTCAGCGCCATTATTCGCTCTCCCCCTCTCCCAAAATGCTCGGCACGCGGAAGTAGCGGTCGCGCGAGCTCCCGGCGTTATCGAGCGCAACATCGAGCGGCAGGTCGCGCTCGGGCTCGAGCGCATCGTCGCCCATCACGTTCGAGAGCGAGCCGATGGGATGGAACGTGGGCTCCACATCGGGCAGGTCGTATTGCAAGATGGGCTCGAGCATCTGAACGGCGTCGTTCAGGTAGGTGCACATCTCGGTGAGCTCATCGTCGGTCAAGGCGATCTTTGCGTAGTCGGCGATGCCGGCCACGTCCTTCTCGCTGAGAGCCATGGGCGCTCCTTCCGGGGTTTCATACATAACGCGCACCATTATATGCGCCCATCCTGCGCACCCCGGGCACTTTAGCAAAATGCAGCGCAAACGAAACGAGGGCCGGGCCAAAGCCCAAGCCCCCGCGAAAGCCCATCGCTTTGAACGCCTGCACGCATGCGGGCACGCGGCCACGCAGGCCGGCGACGCATCCGAGCGCGCCGGCACAGGCGACCTAGTCCAGGTCGGCGCCGTTGGTCTCGATGACCTTCTTGTACCAGAAAAAGCTCTTCTTCTTGGAGCGCGCGTAGGTGCCGTTGCCCTCGTCGTCGAGGTCAACATAGACAAAGCCGTAGCGCTTGGACATCTGGCAGGTCGACATGCTCACCAGGTCGATGCACCCCCAGGGGGTGTAGCCCATCACGTCCACACCCTCCTCGATGGCCGCACCGATGGCCTTGATGTGCTCGCGGAAGTAGCCGATGCGGTAGTCGTCGTTGATCGAGCCGTCGTCCTCGACCTTGTCGTAGGCGCCCAGGCCGTTCTCCACGATGAACAGCGGCTTGTGATAGCGGTCGGCCATGTCGATGAGGGCATAGGTGAGGCCGTCGGGGTCAACCTGCCAACCCCAGTCTGAGATGGGCAGGAACGGATTCTTGACGCCCGTGGCCAGGTTGCCGCAGACCTTCTCGCGCTCGGCGGCATCGATGGAGTCGACCATGGTCATGTAGTACGAGAACGACACGAAGTCGACCGGATACGCCTTGAGGATCGCCTCGTCGCCCATGCCGAACTCAACGTGGATCCCCGCGCGTTCCCAGTACTTGAGCACATGCGCCGGGTACTCGCCAAAGACCTGCACGTCGGAATAGAAGTAGTTGTCGCGGTTGGTCTTTTGCGCCATGAGCATGTTCTTGGGATTGCAGTTCTCGGGGTAGGTGAGCGTGCGCGTGACCATGCAGCCCATCTGCGCGCCCGGCACCATCTCGTGCAGGTACTTGGTGGCGAGGGCGCTTGCCACGAACTGGTTGTGCACGCACTGGTAGATGAGCTCCTCGCGCTTCTCTACCGGGTAGCGGTCCACGCAGATGCCGATGGTGGTCCAGGGATGGCGGAACACCGAGTCGATCTCGTTAAAGGTGAGCCAGTACTTAATGTATGCGCCGAACTCGCGATAGCACACCTTGCAGAAGCGCACGAAGAAGTCGATGACCTCGCGCTTGCCCCAGCCGTCGTAATGGTTGGCAAGATAGAGCGGCATCTCGTAGTGGTGCAGCGTCACAAGCGGCTCGATGCCGGCCTCTTTCATGGTGCGGAAAAGATCGCGGTAAAAGTCGATGCCCGCCTGGAGCGGCTCCTCCTCGGTGCCCGTGGGGAACAGGCGCGTCCACTGGATCGAGACGCGCAGGCACTTAAAGCCCATCTCGGCAAAGAGCGCGATGTCCTCCTTGTAGTGGTGATAGAAGTCGATGCCATGGCGCTTGGGGTAGATGTGCGTATCTGAGGAGCCTTCGGCCTCGGCGATCTGCTCGGACGTGATGCCGTGCAGCGCCGCATAGTCGGTCTTGTCGACCTTGGGCTTATAAGTGGTGCAGTCGGCAACCGAGAGACCCTTGCCGTCCACATCCCAGGCGCCCTCGCACTGGTTGGCGGCGGTGGCGCCGCCCCAGAGGAACCCTTCGGGGAACACGGTGTTCGCACTCATGTGCATTTCCTTTCTCACGCGATAGACAAAAGGGCCGAGCCCGGTCAGCGGCAACCGAACCCGGCTCCAAGGGGCGCGCCTTAAGCAAGCGAGCCGACGCTCGCGGCCGCACGAGCGCTTGCGCACCCGCGCACGGCCACACGAGCCGCAGCTCAAGCAGCTCGGCCGCGCACCCAAACGCGATTCCTAGAGCTCGTCGCCGTTGGTCTCGCAAACCTTCTTGAACCAGAAGAAGCTGTCCTTCTTGGCGCGGTGCAGATCGCCCGAGCCGTCGTTGTGCTTGTCTACGTACACAAAGCCGTAGCGCTTCTTCATCTCGCCGGTACCGGCAGAGACGATATCGATCGGCCCCCACATGGTGTAGCCCATGAGGTCCACGCCGTCGTGCACGGCCTCGGCCATCTGCTCGATGTGGTCGCGCATGTAGTCGATGCGGTAGTCGTCGTGGATGGAGCCGTCCTCTTCCACCACGTCGGCGGCGCCCAGGCCGTTCTCGACGATCATCAGCGGGATCTGATAGCGGTCGTACATGTCGTTGAGATACCAGCGCAGGCCCTTGGGGTCGATCGCCCATCCCCAATCGGAGAACTTGAGATAGGGGTTCTTGGCGTCGTCGTAGAACACGTTGCCGCTGCCCACGGGCACGGACGGGTCGGTCGAGACCGTGGAGCTCTTGTAGTAGCTGAAGGTGTAGAAGTCGACCTTGCCCTCGGCGAGGATCTGGGCATCCCCCGGTTCCTGCTCGATCTCGATACCCTTCTCCTCCCACAGGCGGGGCGCCCAGCTGGGATAGGCGCCGCGCACGTGCACATCGGCGCAGTAGTGGTTGCACATGCGCTCCATCTTCTGGGCAAAGAGCACGTCATCGGGGTTGCAGCTGTAAGGATACACGGCGCGGCTCGCGATCATGCAGGCCACCTTGTTCTCGGGGTCGACCTCATGCGCTGCCTTGACGGCCAGGGCGCTCGCCACGAACTGGTGGTGCAGAGCCTGATAACGGCGCTGTTCGTCGTCCCACTCGATCTTGGTGCTGTAGTTGAGCGGCGTGTTGTCCTCGGGCGGGAGGATGCCGCCGCCCATGACGTTGCCGAAGGGCGCGCACAGGCAGTTGATCTCGTTAAAGGTAATCCAGAGTTTGACCAGACCCTTGTACTCGTTAAAGCAGAGCGTGGCATAGCGCACGAAAAGCTCGATGAGCTTGCGGTCGGACCAGCCGCCGTACTTCTTGGCGAGCGCAAACGGCAGCTCGTAATGCGAGAGCGTCACCAGCGGCTCGATGCCGTTTGCGCGCATCTCCTCGAACATGGAGCGGTAGAAGTCGATGCCGGCCTGGTTGGGCTCGGCATCCTCGCCCGTGGGGAAGATACGGCCCCAGTTGATGGACACGCGCAGGCACTTAAAGCCCATCTCGCCAAAGAGCGCGATGTCCTCCTTGTAGTGATGGTAGAAATCGATGGCCTCGTGACTCGGGTAGTACTCGCCCTCATGCACGGTCGAGGTGATCATGCGCGGCGTGTCGACGGTGCCGCCCTTGATCATATCGGGCACCGAGAGGCCCTTGCCGTCCTCGAGATAGGCGCCCTCGCACTGGTTGGCGGCAAGCGCGCCGCCCCACAAAAAGCCGTCGGGGAACTTGGACATGATGGACTTCCTTTCCTTTAAAAATAACTACCTTATGCGCGCGGATGCGCGACGATTACAGCACCATGAGCCCCACCATGAGCATGAAGGGCATGGTCACGATGGACATCAGCGTGGAGGCGGTGGCGAGTGCCGCACCGTAGCGATAATCTCCCCCAAAGAGCTGCGGGAAGATTGCCGTCACCGTGCCGCACGGCGCAGAGAAGCCGATGAGCAGCACCAGCTTGACGCAACGCGCCAGCGGGATGGGAATGAGTATCGCGAGGATGATGCCGCAAGTCAGCACCAGGCGGATAAAACTCGCCTTGTAGAGCGAGGGCGTACGCACGAGCACACGCAGGTCGGCTTGGGCCAGATAGACGCCGAGCACCATCATGGCAAGACCCGTGTTGAGGCCGCCGAGCGAGGTGGCGATCGAGGCGAACACGCCCGTGAGCTCAACGGAGGCGAAGAAGAGGACCACGCCCACAAGAACCGCGATCACGCAGGGGTTGGTGAAGATCTTCTTGAGCGAGATAACGCTCTTGTCCTGGGTGACGAGATAGACGCCGTAGGTCCAGGTCATGAATATCTGCGCGGCGATGGCGGCCGAGATATAGAACACGTACTCTTCGCCGATCACCGTCTGCACGAGGGGGATGCCGATAAAGCCCATGTTCGAGACCATGATGCCGAGCTGCGCGATACGGTTCTCGTTGCGATAGACCAAGCGGCCCACGGCGATGCAGATCCCGGTGAACAGAATGGTCAGGAGCCCGACCGCGCCCGCCTCGAGCGCCTTGGCGGGATCGAACGCGCACGCGAGCGAATTGAGCACCACGGCAGGCGAGGCAACGTAGATGGCGATGTTGGCGATGGACTTGGAGCCGTCCGCCGAGATGAAGCCGCCCTTGTAGAGCACAGCCCCGATCAGCATCAGGAGCAGCATCGACACCGTTTGCACAAGCATGATCGGCATGGTCGTCGCCAGGCTCATATGCATATGCGCTCATCCCCTACCAGCTACGAAAACACGGACGAAAAAATACTAGCGCAGCCGCAAATACCGGCGCTGCCCTGCACCGATACGGTTCTTCCAGCATTTTTTGGAAGATGTTCTTACGAATAAAAAAGCCGCCCGGGCATGCGGGCACCGGGCGGCTTTGACGAGGGCGGGCGCGGCCTGCTCACACGCGATTTCGAGACCGACGGCAACCAGGAGCAGCCCCGCCAGATCACGCTCAAGATGCCCGACGGCAGCCGCACCTCGGTGAACAGCAGCTTCTTTATGTGCGAGCCCTTCCCCGAGGGCGCCGTTCCCACCATCTACGATGACTGCTACTATCCCAGCCATCAGGCCGTGGATTTCTATCACCACTGGCGCGAGGACATCGGCTACATGGCCGAGATGGGTTACGGCGTGTACCGGTTCTCCATCACATGGAGCCGCATCTTCCCCACGGGCGACGAGGACGCCCCCAACGAAGAGGGCCTCAAGTTCTACGAAGACGTGGTCGACTACCTGCTCTCAAAGAACATCCAGCCGCTGATCACCATCTGCCACGACGAGGTACCCGCCTACCTGGCCGAGAAGTACAACGGCTGGGAGGATCGCCACGTTATCGACTGCTATCTCAAGCTCTGTCGCGCGCTGTTCGAGCGCATCGGCAGCAAGTGCAAGTACTGGCTCACCTTTAACGAGATCAACGCCATCGCGGGCTACATCGCCACCGGTTCGCCCAAAACCGACCCGCAGACGCACTACACCTGCATCCACAACATGTTCCTGGCGAGCGCCAAGGCCGTGACGCTCGGCCACGAGATGATGCCCGGCTCTATGTTCGGCACCATGTACGCGCTCTCCGAGGTCTACCCCGCCACCTGCAACCCCGACGACGTGTTCCGCCGCATGCAGTTCCGCCACATGAGCCAGTTCTTCTCCGACGTTATGGCCCAGGGCTACTACCCCTATTACGCGCAGGATATCTTCCGCAATCTCGGCGTTGACCAGGCCGCCTTTATGCAGGAGGGCGATGCCGAGGTGCTCGCCGCGGGGCCGCTCGATTACGTGACGTTCAGCTATTACCGCAGCGCCATCATCCATGCCGACACCGAGCTCAAGCGCTTGGGCGGCGATATGAACAACCCCTATCTCAAGAACTCCGACTGGGGCTGGCCGATCGACCCGGTGGGCCTGCGCTACGTCATGAACGAGGTCTACGATCGCTATCGCAAGCCGATCTTTATCGTCGAGAACGGCCTGGGTGCCTACGACAAGATCGAGGAGGACGGCACCATCGACGACCAGTACCGCATCGACTACCTGCGCGATCACCTGCGCGAGATGGCCAAGGCCATCTGCATCGACGGCGTCGAGTGCCTCGGTTACACCATGTGGGGCTGCTTTGACCTGGTGAGCCTCTCGACCGGCGAGATGGCCAAGCGCTACGGCTTTGTGTACGTCGACATGGACGACAAGGGCAACGGCACGCTTGAGCGCCGCCGCAAGAAGAGCTTTGGCTGGTTCCAGCGCGTCTGCGCCACCAACGGCGATTCGCTCTGGGAGGACTGAAGCCCTAAGGCGGGCCAGCGACTTGGCTCGCGGGCTTAAGCCGAACACGATTATCGAACAAGGCGCGTTCAAGATAGGCGCGGAGCAGGACAGGGGTTCCGCTCCGCGCCTTTTGTTAGGCGGGCAGCGCGGCGGGCAGAGCACGCGTTTTGCGGGCGAGTTTATCGATCTGGTCGCCGGGGCCGCGCTCTTGGTGCGCACGGAATGCGGCCCCGACCGATGCTGAAGCCGACACGGCAGCCGCGCAAACGTTTTTGAATGCAGGCGCCGAGCTCCGAAATGCAGACGTTGGGATCCGCTTTCTGGTCGATTGCCGCAGACGCATGGCGCGCGGGAACGCTGCGCGGGCGCGCGATATACTGGGCTGGTTGCACTCACAACGAAAGGCACCCATGCAAACGCGCACGTCAGACCGCATCACCAAGCCCGAACTCCTCGCCCCCGCCGGTGGGCCGGAACCCTTTGCGGCCGCACTCGCCGCCGGGGCCGATGCCATCTACTGCGGCATGGGCGAGTTCAACGCGCGCCGCAAAGCCACCAACTTCACCGATGAGTCGTTTGCCGAGGCATGCCGAGCGGCCCATCTCGCGGGCGCCCGCGTATACGTGACCACGAACATCGTCATCAAGAACGACGAGATGCCCCAAGCCCTCGAGCTCGTGCGCCGCTGCTCCATGCTCGGCGCCGATGCCTTCATCATCCAAGATTGGGGCCTCTTCTTCAAGATCCGGCGACTCATGCCGAACGTCGAAACGCACATCTCCACGCAGGCGAACATCCATGACGCACGCGGCACCGCATGGTGCCGCGCCGCCGGCGCCGACCGCGTAACGCTCTCGCGCGAACTCTCCCTCGCCGAGATCGCGCAGATCTCTGCTGAGGTGCCCGGCATCGACCTCGAGGTCTTTAGCCACGGCGCCATCTGCTTTTGCTACTCGGGACTCTGCCTGCTCTCGAGCTTTGCCATGGCCGGACGCTCCGCGAACCGAGGCATGTGCGCGCAACCCTGCCGTCTCCCCTACGAGCTCGTCGACGAGACAGGAAAGAGCATCGCCCCCGCGCACCGCGGACGCCCCCTCTGCCCGCGCGACACCAACACCTCCGAGATCCTCGACCGCATGGTCGCGGCCGGCGCCAATGCCCTCAAGCTCGAAGGCCGCATGAAGGCTCCCGACTACGTCTACTCCATCGTCGACGCCTACCGTCGTGAACTCGACGATCTGCTTGCGGGCCGCGCGACCGATCCGCAAGAGCAGGTGCGTCTGCAGCGCCAGCTCAAGCGCTGCTTTAATCGCGACTTCACCCATGCCTACCAGGATGGCACCTCGGGCGACGAGATGATGAGCTATGAGCGTTCCAACAATCGCGGGCAGGTCGTGGGCCGCACGCTCGGAAGCCGTCGTGCGAATATCGACACGCACGGCCTTGCGCGCGACGATCGCCGTCGCCGCGCCGCCATCGTGCAGATCGAGCTTACCGAGCCCGTAGGGGCCGGCGACCTGCTTGAGCTTCGCCTCCCGAGCGACCCGGATGCGTTCCTCACCTGCCTGGCACCCGACGACGCAGCTGCCGGCGATGTCATCGAATGCAAAGTGCCCCGCGCCATGCCCGAGGGCTGCGTTGTGCGCGTGATCCGCAGCCAGGCCGCGATCGATGCAGCCGCCGCCGCACTCAAGCGCGAAGTGCTCCGCAAGCGCAAGGTGAATGTCTCGGTGAGGGCCCGTCTTGGCAAACCGTTCAAGGTCGAGCTCTCCTGCGCCGATGACCCCGACTTCTCTGCCGCGGTCGAAAGCTTTAGCGTGGAGCCCGCGCGCACGCGCCCCGTCACGGCCGATGATCTGATCGAGCACGTTGGCCGCATGGGGTCCTCGCCGTTCGAGGCCGTCTCGTTCAAGATCGATCTGGACGAAGGTTGCGGCATGGGGTTCTCCGCCGTGCACAAGGTGCGCACTGCGGCCTGCAAGGCCCTGGAAGAGGCCATTCTCGCCCCGTACGTCGTGCGAAAACATGACCTCGAGAGCGTTGCCATCCCCTGCCACCCCGCCGCCAGCGCCACGGTTCAACATGCCCCCGAGGCACCGTGCATCTGCGCTCTCGCGGGCACGATCGAAGCAGCCGAGAAGGCGCGCGCCGCCGGTGCCGAGCGCGTTTACATCACCGTCGATGCTCTTATCGAAGCCGGCCTTACCCCTGCAGATGCTCAGGAGCAAAATCTCATCCCCGTGCTCGACGAGGTTTGCCGTGCAAGCGATCATGAGCGTCTCGACCCCTGGCTAAATGCTGGCGCCACTGCCGCCGTCGGCAACATCTCGGAGCTCGCGCTCGCCGCCGAACGCGGTGCCGAAGCCGAGATCCGCTCGTGTTTTCCGGTACACAATATCCCCTGCATGGAGGCACTCGCCGCGCACGGTGCCCATGCCTTTTGGCTCTCTCCCGAGATCACACTCGAGGAGATCGAGAAGATCGGCCCTTCCGCCCCAGCGCCCCTCGGCATCAGCGTTTACGGGCGCCCGCGCGTTATGACCAGCGAGCACTGCATCTTGCAGGTCGCAAACGCCTGCATTCACGATTGCAAGCGCTGCCGCCTCCGTACGCGCAAGCTCTCGCTCCATAACATCGACGGCAAGAACCTGCCGGTACGCACGAGCGTCCACGGGCGTTCGCGCCTCTACGACGCCTACCCGGTCGATATCACACCGCAGATGCCGCAGATGCTCGCCGCGGGCCTCACGCGGTTCCTCGTCGACGGCACGCTCTTGGATGACGATGAACTCGCCCGTATGGTCACTCGCGCACAACGCGCGCTCGATGCCGCGCTCGACGGCCGCAAGCCCGCCTCGCGCCTCCAGGGCACAACATCGGGCTGCCTGTTCGTCGGCATCTCGTAGGCGAGCGACAACTTCGAACCTTACGGACCGGCGCAGAACTCGGCCCTATTCCTCCTCGGGATAGACCACGCCCCACTCGGAGCGAAGCTGGGTCATGAGGTCCATAACGTCTGCGGCATAGTCGATAAGGGCAGCCGCCTCGGCATCGCCCGCGACGGCACGCTCAAGGTCTGCCAGCTCGTAGCAGAGCGCATAGCCCTCGGTGCCGGCAACGATCTCTTCTGCATGGCCGTCAGAGGTCCAAACGACCTTCGCACGGTCGGCGCGCGGATAGTCGACGATCTCGATATAGCACTTATCGCAACTGAGAACGGCGCGCTTGGGCTGCTTGGAATGCAACGTGAGCGAGACCACGCCGAGTTGTTGCTCGGCATTGCGACACACGATGCCACCGGCAACGTCCACGCCGGTCTCACAACGGTTGCCGAGCGAGACGACCTCGGTCGGCTGGCTCGTCATCATGTAGCGCATGACGCTCAGCGCATATACGCCGATATCGAGCATCGCGCCACCGGCAAGTGAGCGGTTGTAAAAACGATTGGTGAGATCGCCGTACTCCTTAAAGCTGCCGAAGTTCAGCTGAGCCAGGTTCAGCTTGCCGAACTCCCCCGACTCCAGACGGCGGCGCAGTTCACGATAGAGGGGCATATGCAGCACGGTCGTCGCGTCCATGAGGACCGCGCCGTGCTCAGCTGCAATCGCGCGCGCCTCGGCCAGTTCGGCTGAATTCAGGGTGATCGCCTTCTCGCAGAGCACATGCTTGCCGGCGGCAAGTGCTGCACGCAGATAGGTAATATGCGTGTTATGCGGCGTGGTGATATAGACCGCATCGATATCCGGATCGGCGTAGAGGTCCTCAAAGGAGTCATAGACCTTCTCGACCCCATACGTATCGGCAAACGCCTGGGCCTTTGCCTGGGTGCGATTGGCAACGCCCGCAAGCTTGCGGCCCGCAAGCGCCATCGACTGTGCCATCTGGTTGGCGATCACGCCGCACCCGATCACTGCCCAGTGGAGTTCAGGAGCGGTAAAGATGTCGGGAGGAAAGCTCTCGTTCGCCACTGCCTCGAATGCGGCATCGGCTGCAGCGGCAGCGTCCAGTCCGGCCATGATGTCTCCCTTCGCAGGCACGATAATCGCGCCCACTATAACCGATTGGCACCCAACCGAACAAAACGGTTCGATACAAAAAATGGGCCCAGAGCCAAGGCTCCGGACCCATATAAGCGTTCGTCAAACGACGAGGAGGCTTAGAACTTGTGACCGCACTTCTTGCAGATGCGGAGCTTGTTCTTGCCGTCCTTCTCGTGACCGACGCGGGTGCGCTTGCCGCACTCGGGGCACACGAGGTTCACGTTGGAGGCGTCGATGGCGGCCTCCTGCGAAACGATACCGCCCTGCTGGTTGGCGGCGTTGGGCTTGACGGCCTTCTTGACGACGGCGACGCCCTCGACAACGACCTTGCCCTCAGCGGGCTTGGCGCGCAGGACAACGCCCTGCTTGCCGCGGTCCTTGCCCGAAAGCACCTCGACCTTGTCGCCCTTCTTGATGTACATAGCCATGTATATCTCCCCTAACTACAGGGTCTCGGGAGCGAGCGAGACGATCTTCATGTACTTCTTATCGCGAAGCTCGCGCGCGACGGGCCCGAAGATACGGGTGCCGACGGGAGAGCCGTCGTTGTTGATAAGAACGCAGGCGTTCTCGTCAAAACGGATGTAGGAGCCGTCCTTGCGGCGAATCTCCTTGACCGTGCGGACGACGACGCAGCGAACAACGTCCTTCTTCTTGACGTTGGCGCCAGGAGTGGCCTCCTGGACGGCACCGACGAAAATGTCGCCGATACCGGCATAACGGCGCTTGGAGCCACCGAGCACCTTGATGCAGCGAACTTTGCGTGCGCCGGAGTTGTCGGCGACGTTCAGCATGGTTTGCATCTGAATCATGGTTGTTCCTCCGAACTGAAAACCGAGAAGAGGTGCGCCGCCCTATAGCAGGCGAAGCTTAAGCGCCCGGGCAAAGCGCACATCCTCGGAAACGAATAGTCGTAGCAGCTTACTTGGCGCGCTCGACGACCTCGACGAGACGCCAACGCTTCATCTTGGACAGCGGACGGGTCTCCATGATGCGGACGGTGTCGCCCACGCCAGCGGTGCACTCCTCGTCATGAGCGTGCAGCTTCTTGGTGGAGGTCACCATCTTGCCGTACTTGGGGTGACGCTTGCGCTCGGTGATGGTGACGACGATGGTCTTGGCACCGGAAACGGAAGTGACGACGCCCTGACGGACCTTTCGCGAATTGCGCGTATCAGTCATGTTCACTCCTTGACTTCTACTCGGCCACAGCGGACTTCTCCGCTGCGATCTGACGGGCGCGCTGCTCCGTGAGGACGCGAGCGATGTCCTTCTTCACGGTCTTGACGCGTGCAGTGTTGTCCAGCTGGCTGGTGGCCATCTGGAAACGGAGGTTAAAGAGCTCGGCGCGCATTTCCTTCAGCTTGTCGGCAAGCTGAGCGTCCGAGAGCTCACGAATCTCTGCGGGCTTCATTTACTCATCCTTCCCAGCGGCGTCCTTGACAACGATCTTGGTCTTGATCGGCAGCTTGTGCTGAGCAAGACGGAGGGCCTCGCGGGCGACCTCATCTGAAACGCCGGAGATCTCGAACATGATGCGGCCGGGCTTGACCACGGCCACCCACTCCTCCGGGTTGCCTTTACCCTTGCCCATGCGGGTCTCGAGCGGCTTCTTGGAGATGGGCTTGTCGGGGAAGATCGTGATGAACACGCGACCGCCACGCTTCATGTAGCGGGTCATGGCGATACGAGCGGCCTCGATCTGGCGGTTGGTGATCCAGTGGGCCTCGAGGGCCTTGATGCCGTACTCACCGAAATGCAGCTCGGTGTTGCCCTTGGCCTGGCCCTTCATGGAGCCACGCTGCACCTTACGGTGGATTACACGCTTAGGAGCAAGCACTACTGACCCCTCCTCTCGGAGTTACGACGACGAGGACGCGAGGGGCCCTCGAGAGCGGGATTGGGAACGGGCTGGCCCGGGAGCTTCTCGCCCAGGTAGATCCAGACCTTGACGCCGCAGGCACCCATGGTGGTGCGAGCGGTGGCCGTGCCATAGTCGATCTTGGCACGGAGGGTGTGCAGAGGCACGCGACCCTCGCGGTACCACTCGCGACGGCCCATGTCGGCGCCGCCGAGACGACCGGAGCACTGGATACGGATACCCTTGGCGCCGGCCTTGCGGGCGGACTGGACGGCCTTGCGCATGGCGCGACGGAAGGCGACGCGGCCCTCGAGCTGCTCAGCGATGGACTGGGCAACGAGGCTGGCGTCGAGCTCGGGGCGCTTGACCTCGATGACGTCAACGGAGAGCTGACCCTTCTGGACACCGGCGACCTTCTCGAGGTCGGTGCGCAGGGTGTCGATCTCGGCACCCTTCTTGCCGATGACAACGCCGGGGCGAGCGGTGAGGATGATGACCTTCACCTTGTCGCCGGCGCGCTCGATCTCGACGCGGGAGACGGCGGCGCGGGCGAGACGCTTCTCGAGGAACTTGCGGATAGCAAGGTCGTTGCCGAGGGTGGTGGCGTAATCCTTGTCGGCGAACCAGCGGGAGCGCCAGTTCTCAGTGATGCCAAGACGGAAGCCAGTGGGATAGACTTTCTGACCCATTGAGCCTTACGCCTCCTTTACGACGACGGTGATGTGAGAGGTGCGCTTGAGGATGCGCGAAGCGGAACCCTTGGCGCGGGGGCGGATACGCTTGAGCGTGGGGCCCTCGTCGACATAGGCGGCGGCAATCACGAGGTTGTCGGCGCGCATGCCGTTGTTGTTCTCGGCGTTGGCCACGGCGGAGCGGAGAACCTTCTCGACGTCCACGGCGACGGCGCGATCGCAGAAATGCAGGATGTCGAAGGCCGCAGCAACGGACTTGTTGCGGATCAGATCGACGACCAGACGAGCCTTGCTGGGGGAAACGCGCACGTACTTGGCGACGGCGCGAACCTCGCGAGCCTCGGTATCGGTAGACTTAGTTGCCATTTACGGTAAACCCCCTATTTGGCCTTGTGACCACGGAACGTACGAGTCGGCGCGAACTCGCCGAGCTTGTGACCGACCATGGACTCGGTGACGTAGACGGGCACGTGCTTGCGGCCGTCGTGGACGGCGATGGTGTGACCGACCATCTCGGGGAAGATCGTGGACGCGCGGGACCAGGTCTTCACGACGTCCTTCTTGCCAGCCTCGTTCATCGCGGTGATACGCGAGAGGAGGCGCGTCTCCACGAACGGGCCCTTTTTGAGACTTCTGCTCATAAGTGCTTTCTCCTAAAACTCGGTATCTAGAACTACTTCTTACGGCGACGAATGATGTACTGGTTCGAGACCTTCTTCTTCTTGCGCGTACGGTAGCCCTTGGTCGGCTTGCCCCAGGGGGTGACGGACGGGCGACCCGAAGTGTGGTTCTTGCCCTCGCCGCCGCCGTGCGGGTGGTCGACCGGGTTCATGACGGTACCGCGGACGGTCGGGCGCACGTTCATGTGGCGCTTACGGCCGGCCTTACCGATGACGATGTTGGAGTGATCGGCGTTGCCGACCTCACCGACGGTGGCGCGGCAGGTGAGCAGGATGCGGCGCATCTCAGAGGACGGCATACGCACGATGGCGTACTTGCCCTCCTTGCCCATGAGCTGGCAGGAGTTGCCGGCGGAACGGGCGATAGCGGCGCCCTTGCCCGGCATGAACTCCACGGCGTGGATGAGCGTACCCACGGGGATGTCGGAGAGCGGCAGGGCGTTGCCCGGCTTGATGTCGGCGTCGGAACCGGACATGACGGTCTGACCGACCTCGAGGCCCTTGGGGGCGAGGATGTAGCGCTTCTCGCCGTCTGCGTAGTGCAGGAGGGCGATGCGAGCGGAGCGGTTCGGATCGTACTCGATCGTGGCAACCTTGGCGGGCACGCCGTCCTTGTTGCGCTTGAAGTCGATCACGCGGTACTTGCGCTTGACGCCGCCGCCCTGGTGGCGAACGGTGATGCGACCGTTGTTGTTACGACCGGCCTTCTTGGGCAGGGGCTCGAGAAGAGACTTCTCGGGCTTGGTGCAGGTGATCTCGGAGAAGTCCGAAATCGTCTGCCAACGCCTACCGGCGGAGGTCGGCTTGAGGTGCTTTACAGCCATTAACCTATCCCTTTCAAATCTTTTCCGTTGGCCATCGCAGGCAGGGATCTTGGGGCTCAGCCCCAGGGTGCGATGACACCGGATTTACCACGGCGCCGGGCGTGTCTATTATTTACGCCCGATGCCCTTATCCCTGCCTCCCTTGCGGGAGGCGGGAAGTGAGCGACCTTAAGCCTGGTTGCCGAAGATCTCGATGGTATCGCCCTCGGCGAGGGTGACCACGGCCTTCTTCCAGGAACGGGTCTTACCGGCGACATAGCGCACGCGCTTGGTCTTCGGCTTGACGATCGAGGTGTTCACGCGGGTGACGTGCACGCCGAAGATCTCCTCGACGGCGTCCTTGATCTGGTACTTGTTCGCGTCGCGGGCGACCTCGAACGTGTACTTGTTGAGCTCCATCTTGTCGAAGGAGGCCTCGGACACGACCGGGCGGATGATGATCTCGTGAGCGGTCATTTAAGCAAGCACCTCCCCGAAGTGAGCGGCGATGTCGGCAGGCATCAGCAGGGCGCCGTTGTTCACGAGGTCATAGGTGTTGGCCTCGTCGGCGGTGATGATGAACGTGCGCGGGATGTTGCGGAACGAGAGATAGGCGTTGACGTCGTCGTCGTGGACGATGATGGTCAGGCGCTTGCCCTCGAGGCCGAGAGCCTTGAGCATGGCGACGGCGGCCTTGGTGGAAGGCTTCTCGAAGGAGAAGTCCTCGACGAGGACGAGCTCGTTGTCGCGGAGCTTCGCCGAGAGAGCGGAGCGCATGGCGAGCTTGACCTCTTTGGCGTTCATGCGCTTGGCATAGGAACGCGGCTTGGGGGCGAAGATCACGCCACCGTGACGCCACTGGCCGGCACGGATGGAACCCTGGCGGGCACGACCGGTGCCCTTCTGACGCCAAGGCTTCTTGCCGCCACCGGAAACCTCAGAACGGCCCTTGGCCGACTGGGTGCCCTGACGCCAACCTGCCATCTGGCACTTGACAATGTGGTGCATAACGTGGAGGTTCGGCTCGATGCCGTAGACCTCAGCGGCGAGCTCGGTCTCTGCGACCTTCTTGCCCTCGCTGTTCTTAACTTCAAACTTAGACATTCTGTGTTCTCCTTGGTATGACGCTGGGCGTTAAGGTTTGGCCCTTAAGCCATACGGATGGCGACCAGACCGTTCTTGGCACCGGGGACTGCGCCCTTGACCAAGATGAGGTTCTGCTCGGCATCGATGCGGACAACGGACAGGTTCTTGACGGTCACGCGAGCGTTGCCCATGTGACCAGCCATCTTGACGCCCTTGATGACGCGGGCGGGGTAGGCGCACTGGCCGATGGAACCCGGATGACGCTGGAAGTGCGAACCGTGGGTCATGGGACCGCGGCGCTGACCCCAGCGCTTGATGCGACCCTGGAAGCCCTTACCCTTGGAGGTACCGATGACGTCGACCTTCTCGACGTTCTCGAAGTCTGCGACCGTGACGGTGTCGCCGACCTTGTGCTCCTCGCCGTTCTCGACGCGGACCTCACGAAGGAAGCGAACGGGCTCGACGCCGGCCTTGGCGAAGTGACCAGCCATGGGCTTGTTCACGTTCTTGGCCTTGATGTCGCCGAAACCGATCTGGACGGCATCGTAGCCGTCGGTTGCCTGAGTTTTAACCTGCGAGACAGCGCAGGGGCCAGCCTGGATGACCGTGACGGGAACGACGTTGTCGTTCTCGTCCCAAACCTGGGTCATACCGATCTTGCGGCCGAGAATCATGCTGATCAAAACTGATCCTAACCCTCGGTGGTCATGGGACAATGCGCGCACCCCTTGTGAGCGCCCCTAGAGGACCACATGTACAGTATGTGCCGCCTGTTCGAATTCGACCTCCGCTCACCCACGACAACCCTATTACGCAGGCAAAACGTCCAGCCAGAATCCTCCCTAGGTCAGGCACAGCTTGATTAGTATACACGGGTGCGGGCGTATCCATATTTCTCTCACATTGTTTTCGCTGCTCCCGGCGGGTGGTGTGGGTTTTTGGGTCGGGCTGCGGACAGTCCTGCTCGCACGAAGGCGCCACCGGCGCCTTCGGCTCGTGCGGAACTTGCC
>CAVCLY010000042.1:0-18094 GCA_963603165.1 Faecalibacterium prausnitzii | reverse complement strand
GCATCATCTACCAGGAGACCCGCCACTGGGAGCCGAGCCGCAAGCGCACCGTGGTCATGCGCGTAAAGGAGACGGCCGACGACTACCGACTGTTCCCCGACCCCGACCTCGCGCCCTTCGACCTCTCCGACGAGTTCATCGACGGCTGCCGCGCCGAGATCCCTGAGCTGCCCGACGACAAGCGCGCGCGCTTTGAGGCCGACTTCGGCATTAAACGCGCCGATGCCGAGCAGATCGCGGGCGACCCGGTCTTTGCCGAGTTCTTTGAGGCGGCTGCTGCGGGCACCGCAGGCAAGGAAGCCCAGACGGTCGCGAACCTCGTGGTGAACGAGCTCGTGGCCTACCTCAAGGGTGCGGGCGTCTCGCTTGCCGAGAGCGGTATCGCACCCGCGCAGGTGACGGCACTCGCCAAGCTGCTCGCGAGCGATGCCATCTCGAGCAACCAGGCCCACGAGGTCTTCGGCCTCATGGCCGAGACGGGTGACGACCCGAACAAGATCGTCGATGAGCGCGGCATGCGCCAGGTGAGCGACACGGGCGCGCTGCAGCCCATCGTCGACGAGGTGCTCGCAGCTTGCGCCGATCAGGCTCAGCAGTACCGCGACGGCAACCAAAAGGTCATCGGCTACCTGGTGGGCCAGTGCATGAAGGCGAGCCGCGGCAAGGGCAACCCCAAGCTCTTCAACGAGCTGCTCCGCGCCTCGCTGAGCTAAGCCACGCGGTCGCACATGAACGCAATTCCACGGTTGTAAACCAGAGAGGGTGCCTCTTCCGGAGCTGGAAGAGGCACCCTCTTGTTTGCCGTGGTGGCCGGGGCCATCGAGGTCCTTGCCGTATGGCTATAGCTTGTTTTCAATATTGTAGGTAGGGCAAAAATAGGCGAGGAGGGGATCGTAGAAGTCATCCCCGCGGGTTTCGGCCATACCGCCCAGAACCAGGGCGATCTCGTCGTCGGTCAGTCGATTCTTCTCTCCTTCGGACATGATGGTTCTCCTATCTCACGTGGTTTGGCCTAGAGCACGATCTACCAGTCGTCGCTTCCGCCGGCCGGGATGTCGCGCCCGTAGAATTTTGCGTTGCAGTCATGGCACCAGTATTTGTTGGCGGCGCTGCCGAACAGCCACGGCCCCGGGATGTACCAGATATCACGGCTCCTGCATTTAAGGCAGACGATGGGGGAGTCCGGATTCTTGTAGGGTTTCCAGTTGGCATTGCGGTGGGCGCCGCCGGTTACTTCTTCGATCTGGGCATCGGTGAGGGTTTCTTTCGTTTCGGCCATGGTCGTTCCCTTCTCTGTGTTGCTTTTCTTGTTGGCTTTATAGTGCAGGAATTTGCGAACCATAGTTGCGAAAAGGGCTGAATCGAGGGCTTAACGGTTGATTACATAACGGTCGCGCCCCCAAGGTCTTAACTCTTTTTTGCAAGGATGGTTCTTTAAGAAATAAAAAGCGCCGGCAGTCGCGGTGTTGCGACTGCCGGCGCTCGTTGCCGTGTTTGCTTAAGGAGAAGCCGTTGTGGCTCGCCTAGATCTGCTCCACAACAGCGGCGATCACGTTGGCCTGAGCGAGCTGCTCGGCAACGTCCTCGGTCGTGCCCTCGATGGCGGCGAGGCTGCGGTAGAGCCAGGCATTGACGTTCTGATGCAGGCCGCCCTTGGGCTTGAGCTTGCGAGCGATCTTTTCGATGTGGTCAAAGAGCTCTTTGCGGCTGCCCGAGAGAGCGCTCATGTCGGCGACGTCGTGAGCCGGCACGCCGCGGTGCTCGCTTACGTGTTGAATGAAGCCGCGGACCGACTCGATGCGCTCGGCGAGCACGTCGTCGGGCAGGTCGGCCTCGAGCGCGGCGAGGCCGTCGATCACGACGGAGGCGGGGTGGCCGCAGGGAACAAAGTCCTCGATCTCGTTCATGGCCTGGGTGATCGTGCCACCAAGGCCGACGAGGGCTCCGGCAAGCTGCGTGTTGGCGGTTTTCATGGTTTGCGTCCAATCTGTCAGGCCTATCGCAAGGCTGAAAACGTTTTCGAGAAGTTTAACGAGCGCGCAAAAGTACGCAAGAGTGCGCACAGGGTGTTCACAGTTTTGGCAACAAGAACGTACTAAATCTCGATAATCCGATGCATTTTACCTGCGGTTTAGCTATGCTCCTTGAGCGCGCGGGTAGGCTTCGTGTTAAAATACACCTCCGCGCTCTGCGCGTGTACGTTGACAGGTCGATGCCCGGGCTGCTCCCAGGGCGCCATGACCTCTCGCATGAGGGGGTGACTGGTTTCGACACGATAGTTCTGAGAGAGGAAGCAAGCCGAGGTCTCCTTGCCTCGTTAAACAGGGGTACCGTCAAATTGAATTGACAACAACTCTTCTTATGAGCCTCTGGCTCTCGCTGCTTAATTTATAAGCTGGCGCGTCAACCCGATGATTTCCCCGCCATCGGTGCGACGTCATTTTAGGGGAATGCTCCCGCGCACGTAATCGGTATGGCGCGGGCTAAGACCGAACCGGTTGGGAAGCCGCGAGCGTGTCGCCGCGCGCAAGGCCTCCGAAACTAAACCAGCGACTGAGCTTGGAGATGCCAATCAGGGAGCTTTCGTGGACCGGAGTTCGATTCTCCGCACCTCCACCAAAAGGAATACGCAGGTAGATATTGCTATCTACCTGCGTTTTTTTATTGCAGAGAAGTCCTGCGGAGAATCGAACTCTGAGCAGGGCGCGAGCGTTAAGAAAACGCGGAGCGTTTTTAGCGAGCGGGCGAGGGCGCCGGCAGGCGACCGAAGCCGGAGCGGATCCGCGCAAGCGGATACGCGGATTCTCCGCACCCACGCAACGGCCGGCAAAGGCCCGCAGGTCGACGGGTGCCGACTTCCGTTTTGCTTGCAGGTGAAGTGCTTCCCTGCGGAGAATCGAACTCTGAGCAGGGCGCGAGCGTTAAGAAAACGCGGAGCGTTTTTAGCGAGCGGGCGAGGGCGCCGGCAGGCGACCGAAGCCGGAGCGGATCCGCGCAAGCGGATACGCGGATTCTCCGCACTGGCGTGCAGCCGATAAAGACCTGCGTGTTGAGAAGCGCCGACCGCCGTTTTGAGTGTAGAAGAGGCATCCCCTGCGGAGAATCGAACTCTGAGCAGGGCGCGAGCGTTAAGAAAACGCGGAACGGCTCGCCTACTCCGTCATGCGATCGTGGTTGACCGTGCGGTAGAAGAGCTCTTCGACCTGCTGGGGTTCGCGCGTTTGCCCGAGCGCCCACATGGTCTTGGCACAGAGGGCCTCGATCGTCATGTCGCCGCCTTTGAGGATACCCGGATGCTCGGCATAGGCACGACCCACCTCGTAGACGCCGAGGTCAAGGCCTTCTTCGGGTACCTGGGTGGTCATGACGACGGTGCGGCCCGAATCGACCCAGTTAAAGATCGCCTGCTTGAACGAGGGGCCGTCGATTCCGTAGTCGGGTACACCGCCGATGCCGAACGTCTCCAGAATGAGCGCGTCGGCTGCGGGTTCGAGCGCCTGGAAGATCGACGGGTCGAGACCCGGGACCAGCTTGATCGTGAGCACGCGCGGGTCGAGCTTCTCAAAAAACGTCGGCGCTTCGGTCTTTGGCAGAATCGAGGCGGGGGCCCCGCTCCTCACCACGCGATCGTTGCGAATGTAGGCGATGGGCGGAAAATTCATGCTGGTGAACGCGTTAAAGCTCATGGTGCGCTGCTTGCGGGCGCGCGTTCCGGCGATCGCCATACCGTTAAAGACGATCGAGACGTCGCACGATGCATCGCCGGTCGCATAGACCAGGCTCTGATAGAGATTGAGCTTGGCATCGGTGAAGGGGCTCCCCATGGGCTTTTGCGATCCGGTGATCACGATGGGCTTGGGGCTACCCTGCACAAGATAGGAGAGCGCGGCGGCCGTGTAGGCCATGGTATCGGTGCCGTGCAAGACGACGAATCCGTCGTGGCTGGTGTAGCCCTCGCGAATCACCGCGGCTATGCGCAGCCAATCGCGCGGGCGCATGTTGGTGCTGTCGATGTTCATGGGCTGCACGATATCGAGCTCGCAGAGGCCGGCGATCTCGGGGACGGCGCGTGCAAGATCCTCGCCGGAGAGAGCGGGGGAGAGGCCGTTGCCGTCTTCGGCCGAGGCGATGGTGCCGCCGGTTGCTATGAGCAGAATCTTTTTCATGCGCGCTCCTCAGGTGTGCCGTTTTGGGCATTTGCCCGCAGACCATTGTGGCATATGGCGCCATGTGCCGCGCGTGCTCGTGCTAAAGCGGTGCGTTTGTTTCGGTTTGGGTGGCTAGCAGCGGCTTGCGTGTATCATGAAGGAGTTTGAAGCAATGTTGCGCGGGTGCCGCCGGCGCTCGCCCCAAGAGAGGGAGACCCATGGCTCAGGACAACTCCGCCCAGAAGGTTCTCGTATTCGACTTTGGCGCGCAGTACGGGCAGCTCATCGCCCGCCGCGTGCGCGACCTGCATGTGTATTCCGAGATCGTTCCGTGCGATATCTCGGCTGCCGAGGTTCGCGAACTCGCGCCGTCCGCGATCATCCTTTCGGGTGGTCCCGCGAGCGTGAACGCCGACGATGCCCCGCGCGTCGACCCCGAGATCTTTGAGTTGGGTCTGCCCGTGCTCGGCTTTTGCTATGGTCACCAGATCACGGCCGTGACACTCGGCGGCACGGTGCATCATCCCGAGGTGGGCGAGTACGGCCCGGCCGAGCTGCACGTGGCGAGCGGTGCCCTTTTTGCCGATACCCCTGCCGACCAGACCGTGTGGATGAGCCACTTCGATGCCGTCAAGGACGTGCCCGAGGGATTTGTCGTCACGGCCTCGACCGACGTGTGCCCCGTGGCCGCGATGGAGAACGCTGAGCGCCGCATCTACACCACGCAGTTCCACCCCGAGGTCAAGCACACCGAGTACGGCCAGCAGCTGCTCAAGAACTTCCTCTTCGGCATCTGCGGGTTCGAGGCCGCGTGGACCATGGATAACCTGGTCGAGACCATGACGGCCGACTTCCGCGCCAAGGTGGGGGAGGACCGCGTGATCCTCGCGCTCTCCGGCGGCGTGGACTCGAGCGTTGTGGCCGCGCTTGGCGCCCGCGCCGTGGGCAAGCAGATGACCTGCGTGTTCATCAACCACGGTCTGCTCCGCAAGGGCGAGCCCGAGCAGGTGGAAGAGGTCTTCACCAAGCAGTTCGACGTGGACTTCATCCACGTGCATGCCGAGGATCGCTATGCCGAGCTTCTTGCCGGCGTGACCGAGCCCGAGCAGAAGCGCCGCATCATCGGCACGCAGTTCTGGAAGGAGTTCTTCGCGGTTGCCCAGCAGCTCGAGACCGACGGCAAGCCCGTGAAGTACCTTGCCCAGGGCACCATCTACCCCGACATCATCGAGAGCGGCGCGCGCAAGACGGGCGGCAAGGCCAGCACCATCAAGAGCCACCACAACCTGATCCCGTTCCCCGAGGGTGTGCACTTCGACCTCATCGAGCCGCTGGACCACTTCTTCAAGGACGAGGTCCGAGCGCTCGGCACCGCCCTCGGCCTGCCCGACCACATCGTGCACCGCCAGCCGTTCCCGGGCCCGGGCCTGGCCATCCGCATCATCGGTGCGGTTGACAAGGAGAAGCTCGAGATTCTGAAGAACGCCGATGCCATCGTGCGAGAGGAGCTCGACGCCTACAACCAGCGTCTGTTTGAGGAGACCGGCGAGCGCAACTCCGAGCACAGCTGCTGGCAGTACTTTGCTGTCCTGCCCGATATTAAGAGCGTGGGCGTTATGGGCGACGAGCGCACCTATCAGCGCCCGATCATCCTGCGTGCCGTTGAGTCGAGCGACGCCATGACCGCCGACTGGGCGAAGCTGCCCTATGACGTGCTGGCCCGCATTAGCGGCCGCATCGTCGCCGAGGTCCCGGGCGCCAACCGCGTGTGCTACGACATCACGTCCAAGCCGCCCGCGACGATCGAGTGGGAGTAAAACAGCCCAAATTACGGGTTGTGACGGTTCGTCTCAAAACGGGCGTTTCCGCAGGTAGATAAGGATGTTTCCGGGAAACCGGGAGCACCCTTTGCTACACCCTGGGACGCTTCGTCGGGGGTTATTCTTCCATCGATTCTTCCATGATGGTCTTTGGGCTGCGGTGGCCGGCAAGCCCGCACAGGAATGCTATTTAGAGATATACTCCCAAAAAACAAATGAAATTTGAGTCTTGGGAGCGCTAATGGCAGGCAGTCACCTAGTAAGCCGCGATGTGTACCTGAACCGCGCGCTGATGTTTCGCGATACCGACCTCATCAAGGTCGTCACGGGCGTGCGCAGGTGCGGGAAGTCGAGCATGCTCGGGCTGATCCGCGAGAAACTTCTTTCCGAGGGCATCGACGAGCGCGCGCTCGTCTCCCTCAACCTAGAGAGCAAGACGTGCCGCGTCACAACGGAGGACGACCTATACTCCTACTTCAGCGAGCGGCTATTCTCCGGCGGCAGGACCTATATCTTCCTCGACGAGCCACAGCGGATAGCCGGCTGGCAGAACGCGGTGAACGCCATGAGAGTCGACTTCGACTGCGACATCTACCTCACGGGTTCCAATGCCTATCTCCTTTCCAGCGAGTTGTCGACCTATCTCTCGGGGCGCTACGTCGAGGTGAAGATGCTGCCCCTCTCCGTTAGCGAGTACCTCGACTTCTGCGGCCTCGCCTTTGGTGAATCCTCCGCGACGGTCGGCCCGGGCGGCGACGTTGCCCTGTTCGACGACATCTTTGTGCGCTATCTGCACTACGGGGGGATGCCCGCCATTGCCTCGCTCGCAACAACGCAACAGAGGCACTCGGCATATCTGTCCAGCCTCTACGAGGCGGTGGCGACGAGGGACATAGTCAACAGGGAGAGGGAGCACGGCCGTAGCAAGGTGACGAACGCGGCGCTCCTCAAGAAGATATCCGTCTTTCTCGGCGACAACGTGGGGAACAAGCTCTCCATGAAGGGCGTCGCCGATACGTTGACCTCGGCGGGGTCCAAGACTACGAATAAGACCGTCGAGTCGTATGTGACGGCGCTCAACGATGCGTACCTGTTCTACAAGACGGACCGCTTCGACCTCCACGGCAGAGAGATCTTGAGGACTAACCCCAAACAGTACATAGTGGACCTCGGGCTGAGGTCGTATCTTATGGGGTACCGCTCGGTCGACATGGGACGCCTGTTCGAGAACGCCGTCTACCTGCAGCTTCTTTACAAAGGATGGAGCGTTCACGTGGGTAAGCTCTACGAAAAGGAGGTCGACTTTGTCGCCGTTAAGGACGGCAGGACCGTTTACATCCAGGTGACGGACGAGATGTTCTCTGAATCGACCCGTGAGCGTGAACTCGGACCGCTGAGGTCGATACGCGACGCCTACGAGAAGGTTGTTGTGGTGAGGCAGGGCAGCTATGAGCCAGACGTGGACGGAATCGCCATCATATCGGCCAAGGACTTCTTCCTGGGCGATCGCATCTAGGTGGTGTCGTTGAGTGGCGGTAACAAATATTGCCGTTATTGATGTATCTAAGCCTAATTAGCGATAGATATATCGACAACAGGATCAACTATGGCCCCGTGCTCGAGAACATCGTGTATAGATACGCCAGGAGCCTGGGCTACGAGGTGAGCGTGGGGCGCATCGGCGAGCTCGAGTGCGACTTCATCATGTGCGGCCGCGACATGGGCTACTCCTACGTGCAGATGGCCATGACGATCATGGGAAGCGAGAAGACCGAGGACCGCGAGTACCGCCCGTTGGAGCAGATCCGCGACAACTACCCCAAGTTCGTGATCATCCGCGCCGACCCCATACAACGCCGAAACGGGATCGTCCACGAGAACGTGACCGACCTGATTGGACAGGGGTTGGACTTCGGGGCGAGGAACTCGTGAGCTGCTGCAACGCTCGTCGCCCACGTTCGAACGCCCAGCTCTCACCTTTGCCAGCTCTCCGCGCAGCCTCTCGGCCGCCATTTTCCCGTGCCCAACGCGGCCTCGCGGGGTGAATTGCCGGCGGCCCGCAGCTGCAGCTGGCGCTAACCAGGAGCTCGCAGCGACTCCTGAGCGTTGGCGGTATCCGGCGCACCGCACTTTCGTTGCGATTGATCATGCAACGAAAAGGAATCATTGCGCAATCGCTGCAAACGATGCGGCGAGAAGAAGGCCCCTATGAAGGAAAGCCGCGCCCTCGAGCTCATATCCGAGGTCACGAGAGGGTTCCTGAAGAGCTGGCCTGCATCAAGCATTCGGACGCGGAAGCTGAAGACTCTGCGCGGCCATGGGCAGCCCCTCGGGTCTGGGCCCCATGCTCTCGAAGAGCGCATACGGCGCTGAGTGCGACTTTCAATCGATATTGCCCACTTTGTAATCTTACCTGCCTGCGCCGGTGTTCCACTGGACTGTGTACCCCTCGAGGTCGTGCTTGAACCTGAGGCCCGTGCTCATAAGAATGCCTCCCATTTCTCGTGTCCAAGAAATGGGAGGCATTTCGCAAAAGGCGGTCTTCGAACTACAGGGGGTGCTGTGGAAGACGTGCCGAAGATGGGTGATGGGGTTACTCGGTCTTCAGATCATCTGCGGTGAACTTGCCGGTCGTCAGCGGGGAGGGGGTGCACTTGCCCTGCTTGGCATACTCGACGTTGCGCTTGATCATCTGGTTGCGGTACCAGACGAAGAGCAGCAGGTAGATCGCGATGGCAACGACGGCTGCGACGATCATCGCGACGTCGCCAGCGGAAGCCTTGCCGACGAAGAACGCCAGGAACTTCTCGACAGGTCCTTCCATCGTGGTCTGGGAGATGAGGCCGGTGACGCCGGAGGGGAAGGCGCCGACGGACTTAGCGGTTGCGGTGACGAAGCCAGCGACCAGGGTGCCAGCGCCCAAGAAGACAGGAAGCAGGATAGCGCCGATAACGACCATGCGGATGACGCGGCCGCGGGTGACGATCAGCAGGGAAGGCGTCAGGCCCATGGCGATGATGCCGCCGAGCGGGAGCAGGCCGTTCCAAGTGCCGGTCGGGGAGAACGGGCAGGGAACGTTGGCGAGGAGCAGGGCCTCACCGAGCATGACAGGAGCCAGGATGTTGGCGGCGGCCCAGATCTCGGCGCGTCCGGCCATGAACGGCCAGTCGAGGCCGACGTTGAGCGTGCGGCCCTTGAGCCACTTGCTGTTGTTGGCGAAGTCGGAGATGCCCTGAGACAGCGGCTCGACGGCTGCGATGAACCAAGAACCGATCATGGAGAACAGCTCGAGGCAGGTTGCAGCGGTGAAGGCGAGCGTGAAGATCTGCTGCGGGGTCTGGTGAGACAGCAGGCCGACGAAGATGCCCAGGTAGATGCCGATGGCGAACTTGGAACCCCAGAATCCGATCATGTTGTTCAGCTTGGCGGCGTCGAAGTCATACTTATCGAGGAACGGGAACAGCTTGTCGATGATCTTGTTGAGGACCATGGCCAGCGGGTTCATCATGTAGTTCATGTGGGTCGTGGTCATGGGGTTCTCTTCGGGAGCACCCAGCAGGTCAGCGAAGGTCGGCTTCATAAGGTCGGAGTTGACGATCTTCATGACACCGACGAAGATGACGAGGAACGAAGCGACGATGACGTTGGCGCCGAAGTAGATACAGGCCAGGCCGACGAAGGCGAGATGCCACACGTCGAAGATGTCGACGTCGATGGTGTTGGTCTTGGCGAGAACGATCATGACGATGTTCACGATAACCAGGAGCATCAGGAAGTACAGGGTGTACGGGGAGCCCCAGGTGATGGTGGCGAGCGGTGCCCAGCCCACATCGGTGACGGTCAGCTGCAGACCTGTGGACTTGACGAACGTCTTCATGGCGGCAGAGAATGCCGTGGTCAGGATGTTGATGATAGCGCTGATGCCCGTAATAGCGATACCGAGCTTCAAACCGCCCTCAAGAGCCTTAGAGAACTTAACTTTAAAGAGTAGGGCGATGATCGTCAGAACGATGGTCATCATAGGGGCTGCGCCGAGGTTGATCAGCGGCTGAAAGACGGCGTTTGCAAACCCGATTACTGCGTCCATGTCTCCTTCTTTCGTTTCCTTGGGTGAAACTTTTCCGTGCAGTGCTTTCTAAAAAGAAAGAAGACGTTCCCGGTGATCGCCAACTTTCTCGAAAAGCCTAAGTAGAACTGATGCAGGCGAGAATGGCTGCGTGGAGAAACCTCTTAGTTGAGGCCCTTCTCCTTGATGATTGCCTCGATCTTGTCGTAGACGGGCTTAGCCATGGCAGGCATGCGATAAAGAATCGGGCCGGCGTCGACGATCGGGGTCTTGACCTCAAAACCGAAGTCGGTCTTGGCGATCTGAGCGAAGATGTCGTACTGGGAGAGGAGCTCCTCGTTGACATCCTTGATCATCACTGCGTCGCACTTGAGGTTGTAGCCGCGGTTCTTGAACTCGGACTCGATAGCGTCCTTGATCTGATGGCTGGAGTTGACACCAGCACCGCAAGCAGCGAGAACCTTGATCATGATTGATTCCTTTCTCTATGCGGGCACATCCCGCGTGATACCAAATGGAAAAGCGAACGGTTAGTCGTTGGGGAAGTTCTCGTTGAGGAACTCGTAGATGTCGGGCGTGTTCGTCATGGAGAAGAGCTTCTTGGCGTTCTCGACACCCAAGCCGTTCACGAAGTCCATGATCTTGGCGAGGATGCCGACCTGGGCTTCTTTGTCGTTGTTCAGGATCATGAACAGGAACGAGACCTTGAAGGTCTGAGACGGGTCGATCATGGAGTGCCACTCGACCGGAGTCATGAGCTTGACGGGAACGATACGACGGACGTTGACGTACTCGACCTCGGTGTGGGGAACGGCGAAGTTCGGAAGCTCGGGATCCACGACGGACATATCCATGCCCGTGGGATAGTTCTTCTCGCGCTCGATGATGTTCTCCAGAAAAGCGGGTGCCACGTAGTTGTTGAGCGAGAGACGGTTGGCGATCTCGGTGAACACCTCGGCTTGCGTCGTGCGATTGCAGACGAAGACGGTGTCTTCAGCAAATAGCGCGTTTTTGTTTGACATTCAACATTTCCTTTCAAAAAGCTGTTTGAATGTGCTCGTTTTTGTTGCT
Source organism: Faecalibacterium prausnitzii (assembly GCA_963603165.1). Lineage (GTDB taxonomy): Bacteria > Actinomycetota > Coriobacteriia > Coriobacteriales > Coriobacteriaceae > Collinsella. The sequence continues at coordinate 6,989 of CAVCLY010000042.1, read as the reverse complement.
GATATTTTTTACATCTGTGCAGGAAGCTGTCAATGACCGGATTTTCGACCTGTTTTTGAGGGTATACAAACCCCTCTTTTAACTAAATATGCTGCGAAAATAGAATTAGGAGAAAACAGGTAGCAAATCGTCTGAATTAATGGAGGAGGTCACTGCTTTTCAGCGTAGGGAATAAATTTTCTCGATACCGTTCACGGGGAATTTCCTACCGTTCGCCTGACGGGTGTTAGAAAATGTTCATTCCTGTTCGGGCAAAGCGGGCAGGATGGTGGGTCAGCGGAAGCTGTTCGCGAATGCGTATGATCGAACACGTCAGACAAAGGATGAGCGGATCGGTGACTCATAAGGCGATCGCCATCGATACGGCGTTCATCAACTTGAACGGCAATCTCGGCGACGACGTGCCGACGTCCAATATGGAGGAGGGACATATCCAGCGCCTCGTCTTCACCAAAGCGGACGTGCGTTACCTGATCGCTGATTCGAGCAAGGTCGGCAAGCGTGACCTCTGCACGTTCTACCATCTGCGCGACCTGGATGCCCAGGCCTGCGAGCCCGGCATCGACGCCGATGCGCGCGCGGCCGTGGAGGAATGCACCAACGTCATTTGCTAACAGGCACAAAGATGCTCGTGTTGCAAGCGACTTGCAGAGGGACCCGTATCGGATCGGTTCCGATACGGGTCCCTTTGCATTTGGTGCCAGACGCAGCCATGATTCCCATAGGGCAATCACGTGAGTAGACATGGGTGCGCGTTGTGCTGTGGTGCCAGTTGGGGTCGTGGATACTGCTAGTCCGTAAGGGTACAGATGCGGTCAATGAAGGCGTCGTAGTCGGTGATGCCGACGAGACGGCTGATCTTCTCGGGATTCGAGAGCATATTGACAAGCGGGTCGAACACCTCGTAGAACGAGTCCGAATCGTTTTTGTTGAACGCGAGCATGAACACCAGGCTCACGCCTTGGTCGCCCCAATCGATGTTGCCCGATGTCGAGAGCACGGCGATGGCGCTCCGTTTGGCGCTCAGGCGCACCGTGTGGGGGATTGCGAAGTGGGCAAATGCCGTTGAAGACAGCTCCTCGCGGTGAAGGATCTCCTCCTCAAACGATGCGGAAACGAACCCGCGCTCTTCCAGAAGCGAGGCTAAGCGGTGCACGGCCTCGTCACGTGTTTTGATCGAAGCGTCGGTGACGAACAAATCGGGTTTGATGAACTCACGCAGGTTCGCAGCGATCTTGGCGCGATTTCGCTCCGCGCGGATGCGGTCGGTCACAGCACCGATTTCCTTGCGGTCCGCAGCGGAAGGGAACGGGCTGATCATGAGGACGGGCGTTTTCGCATAACGGTTGACGGGGACCGTCGATATCAAAAGCTCGATGTTCTGCACATAGTCGAGTTCGTCCTCGGTGGTGACGACATCGGTCACGAGGATGTCGTTCTCGAAATAACGGTTGAGGAACAGCATGATCTGCTTGTCGATCTGGTAATACGACGGGCAGTAGAGCGCGGCGCGCACCTTGTCGGTGAGCTGCTTTTGTGTCTCGATGGTGCTGCCCAGGTGAAACGCGATATAGCCGATCTCGTCCTCGGAGATGGTGAGCCCGGTCTTTTGAGCGATGACGGCGGCCTCGGCCACCGCCGTGTCGTAGAGCAGGGGGCACGAGCTGCGGATCCGCTGGGTGAGCGGGTTGCGCGCATTCTCGCCGTTGCGGGCGCGCGCCAGCAGGTTCTTGAGGTGCAGTGCGAACCGCACGTAGAAATCGGGATCGGTCAGGTCGATGCCGAAGTATTCCTTGAGGTCCTCGATCACGCCCTCTACCAGCTCGAGGCATTCGGGGTCGACGAAATGCTCGATGCTCTCCTTGGATGCCTGGCGGTAGTCGAGACGGCTCACGCGTGTCGAGAGCAAGAGTGCGAGCTCATCGATCTCGGAAGCCGGGAACGAGATCTCAAAGCGCTCCTGCAGCTTCTGCGCGATCTCGGCGGCGATGGCGTGCTCGGTGTCGCCGGTGGCGCCGTTGCCGGAATGCTCGGACGTGGGCACGGCGTCCACGCTGTGCTTGGCGCGGAAGCGGTCGATCGAGATCGCGGTGTGGAGCACGATGTTGACGAGCGAGTAATCGTTCACGAAGCAATGGTGCTGGGAGAGCACATCGCGCACGACGGTTGAGATATACGTGGGGTCAAGGTCGGGAAACGCCTGGTGGATGGTCTTGAGGTCGAGGAATGTCGAGGTCGATTCCTGATGCAGGAGGTCGCTCAGCAGACGTCGCTTGCTCTTTTCGGGACCTTCGATGCTGATCCGGTTTTCGGATTGCACCAATTGCAGACCGAAGTGGCCGAGTTTGCGGCGCAGGATGGAGAGGACCGTCTTCATGGTGGAGATGCTGATATAGAGCTCCTCGCACAAGTCGAAGATGTTGAGCTCTCCAGGACCCTGGAAGAGGCGCTTCATGACGTACGCCGAACGCTCGAGGTTGTTTTGCGGGATATCGTTTGCCATCTTAACGGGCATCGAGGCGGCGGGGGCTTTGGACTTTTCGGAGGGCGAGGGTGCGACTTCGGATACGTCGATGCGGTAACCGCTTTGCCCCGACTCGATACGAGCCATGCCGGACTCGTTGACGCGCTTGACGTAGTTTTTGACTGTGCGAATCGAAACGCCGATCAGCTCCGACAGCGCACGGGCAGTCAGGGGCGTGGGGCTGGTCTTGAGAAGCCGTACGAGCTCTTGTTCCCTGTCCTTTGCCAAGGTTTCCCCCTTTGCGCCAGCATGGCCTTGCACAATCGATATCAACCATATTGTATAGAGAACGAGCGGCGACGGACGCCCGTGTCGCAACAGCCATTTGCACCGCACCCGTGCACATGGCAAGGCCACCGGACTTGCACGGGTGCGGTGCACAACATCGGTCGATGCGTTCCTCCCCGTGCGGGATTATGTTCGCGGGCCCAAAAGCGAACACAAGGAGCGCAAGATGAAAGAGTTCGATTACGTTATCACGGAGCCGGCGGGGCTGCATTCCCGCCCGGCGGCAAGCCTCGCCCGCTTTGTCGGCGGTCTTGGTTCGGCCGTGAAGGTCGCTAAGGCCGGAGTGGATAAAACGGCCGATGCCAAGAGCATGCTGGCCGTGATGACCCTCGCGATCAAGACGGGCGACACCGCCCACTTCACGGTCGAGGGTGACACGGAGGAGCAGGACGCCCAGAGCCTCTCCGAGTACTGCAAAAAAGAGCTGTAGGACAAACGCATCGTTTGACCTCGTTTGAAAGGAGCCATCATGGCAAAGAAGAACATTCTGCTCGTGTGCGGCAGCGGTGCCTCGAGCGGGTTTATGGCCAAGGCCATCCGCGGGGCGGCCAAGGAGCGCGACCTCGACTGGAGCGTCCAGGCCCGTAGCGACTCTGTCGTCGAGGACTACATCGACCAGATCGATCTGTTGCTCGTCGGTCCGCATCTCGCCTACATGATCGACGACCTCGAGGAGATTGCCGAGCCCTATGACGTAACGGTCGCGGTCATCCCCAAGGAACCCTACGGCAACCTGGACGGCGGCGCCGTGTGCGACTTCGCGCTCGGTCTCCTCGATGAGGACTAATAGAAGAGGTTTCCCATGGAAAAGATAATGGCTTGGATGACCGATTCGTTCGCTCCCAAGATGAACAAGATCGCGCGCAACCCGTGGATCGCCGCGATTCAGGAGGCCATCCTCACGACGATGCCCATGATCTTCATCGGCTCGTTCGTCTCACTGGTCTCCGCCTTTGGCGGCTTGATCCCGGGCTTCCCCGACATCTCGTCCATCAACACGTTCTCGATGGGCCTGCTGTCGCTCTACCTGGCCTACTTGGTGCCGTCACTCATCATGACGAAGAAGCGCAACAAGAAGACGGCCAAAGAAGCGGGTATCGCCGGCGTCGCGTTCTTCCTGCTTATTTCGGGTCCGACGTTTGACAAGACCGGTTCGACCATCTCGCTTTCCATCTCGAGCCTCGGTAACGGCGGCATGATCGCCGCGCTCGTCTCCGGTGTGTTCGTGGCAGCCGTCATGAACCTCTTTGCCAAGCATTCGTTCTTTGGCGAGGACTCGGCGATCCCCGACTTCATCACCGTGTGGTTCGACACGCTGATCCCTATCCTGATCATCATCGTCGTGGGTTGGCTCTTTACGTTCCAGCTGCACATCAACCTGTCCGATATCATCTGCGCTGCCTTCAGCCCGATCGTGGCAGTCGGTGACAACGTCTTTGGGTTCACGTTCTTCTACTTCATCGAGTACTCGTTCCTGTACACCTTCGGCATCTCCACTTGGGTCCTGCTGCCCATCGAGACCACGCTCGTCATGAACGGCATCGCCATCAACCAGGCCGCGGTTGCCGCCGGCCATGCCGCGACGGCCGTCAATGCCTACGGTATCGGTTACTACTGGAGCATGGGCGGTGGCGGTGCGACCCTGGCGCTCGCCCTCATGATGTTCTTCCTGGCTAAATCCGAGAAGTGCAAGGTCATCGGCAAGACAACCATCGTGCCCTCGATCTGCAATATCAACGAGCCGCTCGTCTTCGGCGCCCCGATCGCCTTCAACCCGATCCTTATGGTCCCGATGTGGATCATCGGCTTCATCGCGCCGCTCGCCATTTGGCTCGCCATGCACTTCGGGCTCGTTCCGATGATCACCAACACCTGGGCGTTCTGGTACCTGCCGCAACCGATCTGCGCCTTTGCCGTCGGCGGTATCCAAGGCGTGATCTTCAGCCTGGTCGTTTTCGCGCTGTCCTGGGTTATCTACTTCCCGTTCTTCAAGGTCTACGACAAGCAGTGCCTTGAGGAGGAGAAGGCCAAGGCCGAGGAAAAAGCGGCCAAGGCCGAAAAGAAGTCCGTCAAGGCTGGAAAAGCCGCGGAAGCGACCGCTTAAACGGCTTCGGTCGAAATGCTCGGCGGCGGGCCGCTCCCGCGATGCCCGCCGCCTTTCCCGCAAGGATTACCCGCAAGGAGTTTCATATGCATACCAACGAAGAGTTCAACCAGGCGGCGATGCAGATCATCCTGCACGCCGGCGACTGCCGCGAGATGCTCGGCGAGGCCGTCAAGATGATCCTGGCCGATGCCCCGGCTGCGGACGTGGACGCCAAAGTCGAGGAGGCCAAGCACGAGATCGCCAAGGCCCACGCGATGCAGACCGATATGATCCAGGATTCCATCGAGGACGAGGAGCTCCATACCACGCTGCTCTTCACCCACGCGCAGGACACGCTCATGACCATCAACAGCGAGCTCAACCTGACCCAACAGCTCATCGCCCTGTACCGCAAACTCGAGGAGAAGAACAATGCCTAACTTCAATCAACTCACGGTTCCCGACGGCTTCTCCAAGGACTTCCTGTGGGGCGGCGCCATTGCGGCTAACCAGGCCGAGGGCGCATGGGACGAGGATGGCAAGGGCCCCTCGATCGCCGATATCGAGATCCTGCCCGAGGAGTACGACCGCATGCAGGTCGTCGGTTTCAGCCACACCAAGGACGAGATCGAGGAAGCGCTCAAGGACCGTACCGGCAACTACCCGCGCCGTCGCGGCATCGATTTCTACCATCACTACGAGGAAGACCTCGAGCTTTTGGCAGAGATGGGTTTCAAGTGCTTCCGCACCTCGTTTGCTTGGAGCCGTATCTTCCCCAATGGGGATGACGCCGCACCCAACGAGGCCGGTCTTGAGTTCTACGACCGCCTGATCGACAAGATGATCGAGCTCGGCATCGAGCCCGTCATGACGATCTCGCACTACGAGATGCCCGTGAAGCTCGTGACCGAGTACCACGGCTGGGCCGACCGCCGTGTCGTTGTGCTCTTCGAGCGCTATGCCCGCGTGCTCCTCGACCGCTACCACGACAAGGTTAAGTACTGGATCCCGCTCAACCAGATCAACTGCCTGGGCGGTTGGGGCGAGTTCGGCAGCCTGGGCCTTCTGCGCGGCGAGTACGTGTCCTACACCTCGAAGGTCTTCCAGGCGGTGCACAACCAGTTCATCGGCAGCGCGCTCGTGGCCAAGATGGCCCATGAGAACTACCCGGAGCTCAAAGTCGGCGTGATGACCTGCGCCAACACGCTCTATCCGCTTACCTCCAAGCCCGAGGACATGCTCGCGGCAGAGCAGGCGACCGACCTCAACGACAACTTCTACACCGACGTGCTCGCCCGCGGCGAGTATCCGGGCTATATGCTCCGCTTCTTCAAAGATCACGACATCACGCTCGATATCGCCGACGGCGACCTGGAGCTGCTGCGCGACAACACGGTCGACTTCGTCTCGTTCTCGTACTACTCGACCATGGCGATGTCCGCCGAGACGTCCACGACGCACGACGGCCACTTCAAGCCGGTCCATAACCCCGAGCTCAAGGAGTCCGATTGGGGCTGGCCCGTCGACCCCACGGGTTTCCGCATTGCCTTCAACCGCTACTGGGAGCGCTACGGTCTGCCGCTGTTCGTGGCCGAGAACGGCCTCGGCGCCTTCGACAAGGTCGAGGACGGCAAGGTGCACGACGAGTACCGCATCGACTTCCTCCGCCAGCACATCGCCGCGATGCGCGACGCGGTGCGCGACGGCGTCGAGATCTTCGGTTACGCCGCATGGGGTCCGATCGACATCGTCTCTTGCTCGCAGGGCGAGATGTCCAAGCGCTACGGCTTTATCTACGTCGACCTCGACAACAAGGGCAACGGTACCGGCAAGCGCCTCAAGAAGGACAGCTTCGACTGGTACAAGCACGTGATCGAGACCAACGGCGAGGAGCTGTAGCAAGCAGCGCGCATTCGCGACTTGGGCAATACGACAACAGATACGGGCAATCCCCCGTCGTCCCCGTGGGCGGCGGGGGATAGCCGTGTAAAAGGTCTTTTTTGGCTGCTTGCGTCGTCCTTCTCGCTCTTAGCGCGGCCCCAGCCGCAGCAGATGCTCGTCTACAGCTGGTCGATCCTGCTGGCATGCGCC
>CAVCLY010000041.1:0-18230 GCA_963603165.1 Faecalibacterium prausnitzii | reverse complement strand
AGCGCGCCGAGCTCGAGCAGCCGCTCGAGGAGCTGGGCGGCGCCTCGCTCGCCGATGCCCTGCTCGCACCCACGCGCATCTACGTAAAGCCCGTGCTCGACCTGCTCCGCGGTGGTGCCAACGTGCACGCCATCGCGCACATCACCGGCGGCGGCATCACCGAGAACCTCAACCGCGCCATGCCCGAGGGCGTCGACGCGCTCGTGGACCGCGACGGCTCCAAGATGGGCTGGAACGTGCCGCCCGTCATCACCTATATCTCCGAGCACGCCGAGCTCAGCCCCAACGAGGCCTGCAAGACTTTCAACATGGGCGTGGGCCTGTGCATCGTGGTGGCCGCCGAGGACGAGGCCCAGACCGTGGCCGCGCTCGAGGCCATGGGCGAGAAGCCGTTCCGCGTGGGCACCTGCGTTGCCGGTAGCGGAGAGGTGGCCTACACCGATGAGCGCTAACGAGCAGGAGTTCACGCCGCATACGCGCCCCACGGGCACGGCCACCGACGAGCCGCTCAAGATCGGCGTGCTCATCTCGGGCTCGGGCACCAACCTGCAGGCGCTCATCGACCGCATCGCCGACGGCTCCCTCAACGCCAAGATCGAGCTCGTGGTTTCGAGCCGTCCCTCGGCCTATGGCCTCAAGCGCGCCGAGGAGGCGGGCATCCAAACGCTCACGCTCTCGCGCGAGATCTACGCCGATCCCATCGAGGCCGACGAGGTTATCGCTGCGGCGCTCAGGGAGCGCGGCGTTGAGTACGTGGTCATGGCCGGCTACATGCGCATGGTGCACGCGCCGCTCCTCGCGGCGTTCGAGAACCGCGTGGTCAACCTGCATCCGGCGCTGCTGCCGAGCTTTGTGGGCGCGCATGCCATCGACGACGCATTCGAGCGCGGGGTCAAGGTCACGGGCATTACCGTGCACTTTGCCAACGAGGTCTACGACAACGGCCCGATCATCGCGCAGCGCGCGCTCGCGATCGAGGAGGGCTGGGATGTCGATACGCTCGAGGAACATATCCACGAGCTGGAGCACGAGCTTTATCCGGAGGTCGTGCAGATGCTCGCCGACGGCCGCGTGCATGTGCTCTCGAACGGCAAAGTCGCCATCGATCCGGCTCGCTAGCCCGGGGCCGCGCTCAAGCAGATACGTGAAGGGGTCGCGCATTGCAGTGCGCGGCCCTTTTTCTGTGCGACAATATCGAACAGTCTGACAACACCGAGAAAGGCCATGCATGGCAAACGATACCGAGAACAAGACCGCCGAGGCCGAGGAGCAGGCAGCCGAGAGCAAGGCCGCAGCGACCGAGGCCAAGGCTTCCGAGGAGAAGGCCGAGGCGACCGGCGACACCGAGCCCGCCAAGCCCAAGAAGCCCGCAGCCGACGAGACCAAGCCCGCTGCCAAGGGCAAGCAGCCGCAGAGGCCCTCCAAAAAGAAGCTGAAGAAGGCCCGCCGCGAGGAGCGCGCCCGCCAGGAGGCCGAGGCGCTCGCCGCGGCCGAGGCTGCCGCCAACAAGGGTCTCTTCAAAAAGAAGAACGCATCCAGGCCCGCCCCCAAGCGCGGCCGCGGCAAGCGCGTGGGCCTCGTGATCGCCGTGGCCATCGGCTGCGCGGCCATGGTGCTCTCGGTCTGCGGCATCGCTTGCTCGGGCATCATCAACAACTCGAACTCGAGCGAGGACTACCAGCTCACCGGCGGCGTGGCGGCAACCGTCAACGGCACCAACATCACCGAGGACACCATCACCAAGCAGATCATGTCGGTGCGCACCTCGGGCTACAAAAAAGATAAGAAGTGGGCCCAGTATCTTGTCGATCAGAGCCTCACGCCCAAAAAGTACCGCAAGCAGACCATCGACTCCTACGTGCAGCAGGTGCTGATCAAACAGGCCGAGGAGGAGTACGGCGTCAACGTCACCGACAAGGACGTGAACAAGGAGTGGAAGAAGGCCTGCAAGAACTCCGGCGGCCGCAAGGCCTTCGTCAAAACGCTCAAGATGTACGGCTACACCGTGAGCAGCTACAAGAGCTCGCTCAAGAGCAGCCTCTCGCTCGACAAGCTCAAAGATAAGGTCTCGCCCAAAAAGAAGGTCTCTGACAAAAAGCTGCTCAAGAACCTGAACGAGGAGCTCGACACCTATAACGACGCGCGCAAGTCGTCGCAGATCCTCATCAAGGTCGACAGCTCCGCCAGCAAAAAGGAGAAGCGCAAGGCCAAGAAGAAGGCCCAAAAGGTGCTCGACCAGATCAACTCCGGCGAGCTCAGCTGGGACAAGGCCGTTAAAAAGTACTCCGAGGATACCGGCTCCAAAACGAGCGGCTCCAAGGGCAACAAGGGCAACGTCGGCTGGGACAAGCTCACGAGCTTTGTGGACGAGTACCAGACCGCGCTCGAGGCCCTGAGCGAGGGTCAGATGAGCGGTCTCGTCAAATCCACCTACGGCTACCACATTATCAAGTGCACGGGCTACTTCCACGTTGACGGCGAGGCCACGGACGCCAAGCAGGTGCCCAAGGCCATTCGCAAGACGATCACCGACAGCCTGCAGTCCACGCAGGTGAGCGACGACTACAACGCCTGGCTCAAGAAGTACAAGAAGAAGGCCGACATCACGATCAACAAGATGCCCGAGGACGTTCCCTACAACGTGAGCCTCAAGGGCGTGAGCAAGTCGAGCGCGACCTCGAGCGACTCCGCGACCGTGACGGCCGACACCACCGACGATTCGTCGAGTGAGAGCGAGTCGGCAGACGACTCCTCGACCGACGAGACCGCCACCGACGATTCCGCATCCGAATAGGAGATAAGCCATGACGAACGAGGAACTGCAGCAAGAGATGATCGCGGCCATGAAGGCCAAGGACAAGGTGCGCCTGTCGATCATTCGCCAGGTTAAGGCCGAGGTCAAGAACATCGAGGTCAACGAGCGCCGCGACGTCACCGAAGAGGACGTCAACAACATGGTCAAGCGCCTGATCAAGCAGACGAGCGAGACGCTCGAGATGTCGATCAAGGCCGGCAACGATCAGGAGCGCACCGATAACCTCACCGAGCAGGTCAAGATCCTGGAGTCGCTGCTTCCCGCGCAGCTCACCGGCGATGCCCTGATCGAGCTCATCGAGAAGACGATCGCCGAGCTCGGCGCCACGAGCAAAAAGCAGATGGGCCAGGTCATGGGGGCTCTCAACGCGGCCACCGGCGGCAACTTCGATAAGCCGCTCGCGGCCAAGGAGGTCGGCGCGCGCCTCGCATAAAGCGCAGGGGCGCCTTGCCAATGTTTGACGTGAAACCTCTCGTCCCCGTGGGCGAGGGGTTTCTTTTTTGCGCTAACGGGCGGGGTCGCGGTGTGCCTTCGCGCCGCCCATGCGGCATCCCGTTCTTTATATGCAGAAACACCTGCAAACGCTTTAGTGTGCTAAGGTGAATAGCCATTCGGTAATTTGCGGCAATTTGACTAAATGGCATGCTCACGGGCATATTTATCGAATAAAACGCACGGCTCACGCAGAATAGCTGTATGTAACAAAACGGTTTCGGCTTCCGGCCGAATCGCCGCTTGCGCTGTGCCGCATCCAACATGCCCATACAATATGGTTCGCAAAAGATAGGTAAGGAAGGGAAGCGCCCATGGCCGACATGATCGAGATCAAAGGTCTCAACAAGTACTTCGGTGACCTGCATGTTCTCAAGAACATCGACCTGACCGTCAAGAAGGGCGAGAAGGTCGTTATCATCGGGCCGTCCGGCTCGGGTAAGTCGACGCTCATCCGCTGCGTTGATTATCTTGAGGAGCCCACCTCGGGTGACGTGATCATCGACGGCACGCCGCTCACCAAGAAGAACCACCTCGAGATGGCTCGCAAGTACTCCTCGATGGTGTTCCAGCAGTTCAACCTGTATCCCAACATGACGGTACTCGGCAATCTCACGCTCGCGCCCATCAAGCTCCAAAAGAAGAGCAAGGAAGAGGCCACCAAGATCGCCATGGACGCCCTCAAGCGCGTGGGCATGGCGCACAAGGCCGGCGAGTACCCGCAGAATCTCTCGGGCGGCCAGCAGCAGCGCATCGCCATCGCGCGCGCCCTCTGCACCAAGCAGCCGATCATCCTGTTCGACGAGCCCACCTCGGCCCTCGACCCCGAGATGGTGCAGGAGGTGCTCGACGTCATGATCGAGCTCGCGCAGGAGGACATCACCATGATCTGCGTGACGCACGAGATGGGCTTTGCCCGTCAGGTGGCCGACCGCGTGATCTTTATGGAGGACGGCCGCATCCTCGAGGAGGGTACGCCCGACCACTTCTTCGATAATCCCGAGAACGAGCGCTGCCGCGAGTTCCTCTCCAAGATCCTGCACTAGGCAAAGGTGATGCGCATGCAAAGCAACATGACCGCCATCTCTCGCCGCCGCTTTTTGGAGCTCTGCGGCCTGGGCGCGCTCGCGTTCGGTGGCGCCGGCGCGCTTGCCGGCTGCGATTCGAGCTCCTCGGCCTCGACGAGCTCCAGCAGCTCCGGCTCCAAGCTCGAGCTCATCAAGAGCCGCGGCCACCTCAACGCCGGCGTTAAAAAGGACGTTCCGGGCTATGGCTACTACGACACCGCCACGGGCAAGTTCCAGGGCATGGAGATCGACCTGTGCTATCAGATCGCTGCCGCCGTGTTCGGCGTGAGCTACAAAGAGGCGCGCAAAAAGGAGCTCGTGGAGTTCACCGACGTCACGCCCAAAACGCGCGGCCCGCTTATCGATAACGACCAGCTCGACGTGGTGGCGGCCACCTACACCATCACCGACGAGCGCAAGCAGAGCTGGGACTTCTCCACGCCCTACCGTACCGACTACGTGGGCCTTATGGTCAAAAAGCGCTCGGGCTTTAAATCGATCGAGGATCTGGACGGCAAGGTCATCGGCGTGAGCCAGGGTGCCACCACGCAGGGCCTCATCGAGCAGATGATCAAGGACGAGGGCTTTGACTGCACGCCGGAGTTCCGCGCGTTCAGTGGATACCCCATCATCAAGAGCTCGCTCGACGCCGGCAACATCGACGTGTTCGCCATGGATCGCTCCACGCTCGCCGGCTACATGAACAAGACCGTCGAGCTGCTGCAGCCCGAGATCAAGTTCGGCGAGCAGGGCTACGGCGTCGCTACCAAGAAGGGTTGCGACCTTTCGGCCGTGGTCGATCAGGTGGTGCAAGACCGCCTGGCCGACGGCTGGCTCGATAAAGAGGTCAAGACCTGGGGCCTCGTGTAGGCGCGCGCACCGGAAGGAATCGATATGCTCGAAGGATTGTTCGACGCCGACCGCTGGTCGACGACATTCTCTAACATGGGCCCGTTCTGGGAGGGCTTTGGCGTCACGCTCGAGGTCGTCATCGCGGGCCTTTTGCTCTCGCTCGTGCTCGGCACGGTGCTCGGCGTGTTCTCGACCACGCGCAACCCGGTGCTCCGCGCCATCAGCCGCGTGTACGTTGAGTTCTACCAGAACACCCCGCTGCCCGTGCAGGTGCTCTTTATGTACATGGCCGGCCCGCAGGTGCTGCAGGCCGTGACGGGTGCCGCCGAACCCGTGCGCATCGCGCCGTTCGTGCTTGGCTTTCTCGGTGTGGGCCTCTACCATGCGGCCTATATCTCGGAGGTCATCCGCACCGGCATCGAGGCCGTTCCGCGCGGCCAGATGGAGGCGGCGCAGAGCCAGGGCTTCACCCGTGTGCAGTCCTATATCTACATCGTGCTGCCGCAGACGTTCAAGATGATCCTGCCACCGCTCTGCAACCAGGCGCTCAACCTCGTCAAGAACACCTCGGTGCTCGCGCTCGTGGCCGGCGGCGACCTGATGTACCGCTCCGACAACTTCGTGAGCCTCTATGGCTACCTGCAGGGCTACATCGTCTGCTGCGTTATGTACTTCATCATCTGCTTCCCGCTGGCGATCCTCGTCCAGTGGCTCGAGAAGCGCTCCAAGGAGTGCCCCCGCGCCAAGGAGCTCCCCGAGCTCGAGCAGCTGACCGTAGAGGAGGCCTAAGGCATGGAAATCTTCTCCGCAACCAACCTGCTCTACATTTGGTGGGGCTTCGTCAAGACCATCCAGATCTCGGCGCTCTCGATCTTCTTCTCGCTCATCTTCGGCACGGTGCTCGCGCTCGTCAAGGCGTACGCCCCGCGTCCGTTCCGGATCCTCGTGAGCGCCTACATCGAGCTGTTCCGTTGCACGCCCAACCTGCTCTGGATTCTCTTTATCTACTTTACGGTGCAGGGTCTGGACATCGTGATCTCGACCATCGCGTTCACGCTGTTCACGAGCGCCGTCATGGCCGAGATCGTGCGCGGCGGCCTCAACGCCGTGCCCAACGGCCAGTTCGAGGCGGCACGCAGCCAGGGTTTTGGCTTCTTTGCCACCATGGGCTACATCATCCTGCCGCAGACGTTCAAGGCGATCATCCCGGCTCTCTTCAGCCAGTGCACCACGGTGATCAAGGACAGCTCGTATCTCTCGGGCATCAACGTGGCCGAGCTCATGTACACGTCGAACGTCGTGATGGCGCATGCGCTCGAACTCAAGCAGGTGCTCATGCTCTACGGACTCGTGTTCCTCATGTACTTTGCCCTCAACTTCGGCATCTCGCTGCTCGTGCGCGCCTACCAGCGCCGTGTGGTCGCGGCATAGAGTTCGACCGATTCGCGCCTGTGGGCCCTGCGGCCTGCGGGCGCGTTTTATTATCTGTGTGACTGTGATCTGCGCCGGGCGCTGCGGGCGCCTGCGGTGAGAGGAGCGATCCCCGTGTTCGGAAAAAAGAAAATCGACCTGCTCAAGGCCGTTGAAGTTGAGGCTGCCGAGGTAGACGGCCCTGTAGTGATCACCATCGCGCGCGACTTCGGCGCCGAGGGTCACGAGATCGGCAAAAAGCTTGCGACCGAGCTCGGCATTCCGCTGTACGACAACGAGCTCTTGGTGCGCGCCTCCATGCGCGCGGGCGAGACCGTCGACAAGATGGCCGCCTACGACGAGAGCCTGGCTGCCGAGAACCTGGCGTTTTTGCCCGACCGCTACGACGCGCGTTCGTATTCCGACAAACTGTTCCAAAAGATGAGCCAGGTTATCTTGGATCTGGGCGAGACCGAGAGCTGCATTATCGAGGGACGCCTTTCGGACTATCTGCTCCGCAACAACCCCAACCACATCGCCGTGCTCGTGACCGCTCCGCTCGATGCCCGCGTTGAGATTGTGCGCAAAAAGCGCGGTCTCAATAAAAACCAGGGGCTCAAGCTGGTCAAGAAGCAGCAGAAGGCGCGCGAGGCGTTCTACAAGCGCTATTCGGGCGGCAAGTGGAGCATGGCTTCGGGTAAAGACGTAGTGGTCAACCGCGCTAAGCTCGGCATCGACGGCTGTGTTGCCGTGATCAAAGCAGCCTACGACGCCAAGGTCGGTGGCGCGGAGTAGCTTGCTGTCTGCAAGCTGATTGCGTTTTTTACTGAACCCCGCTCGGCGTGTGCCGGGCGGGGTTCTTTGCTGACGGTCTTGAGTGCGCCTGGCGGCGCGGCTGAGTGCGCGCGCCGTTTTGCGAGCTTTTCCGTCTTGCCCAAGAGCGTCCCCGGATAGTTCATAAAGCGCTCGCATCGCGGATGCGCTCGGTAAGGTTTTTGAAAAACGGGTTGACCGTGCGCGTGGACGCTGGCATACTCCCGTGCCGGAAGTTTTGAGGCCGCAGGCGAACTCGCCGTGTGCGGCCGTCCCGAGCATAAGGAGGTGCGCTCATGGAAGGCAGCTGTAGTACGAATGCCCATGGTGAGGCACCTGCCGCATCGGTTGCGTAGCAACCCGTTCCCTTACAACCTATAGGTGCCGCGCCCCGCGGGGCGCATTCGCCGTGGGCAACCACCCAATCCCATCCGTCGGCGCGCGTTGCGCCGAGCTCCGTCTAAGGATCAGGGGGTGCGCCATGTTCAAGAAAGCATTCGCACACGCAGATGCGCTGCGCCAGCTCGCTCAGCGTAAATCCGCCCGCTCCACCGTGGCGGGCGGGCTCAATCGCTCCATCATCCATGCCGCCACGCATTCCGCAGAGGCCGCCTTCATCATGCTGGGGGCGAGCCCGCGCGGGCTCATGCCCGATATCGTTGCCGCGGCGCGCGAGCTGTACGGCGAGAACATCATCGAGAGCGGCGGCCATGATTCGATTGCTCGACGCATCGCCCGCGCGTTCGTGAACCCGTTCACGCTCATCCTGGTCGCGCTCGCCGCGCTCTCGGTTGCGACCGATGTGGTATTTGCCGCTCCGGGCTCGCAAGATCCCACAACGGCGCTGCTCATCGCCGTGATGGTGCTGGTAAGCGGTTGTATTTCGTTCGTGCAAGAATCGCATGGCTCGCTTGCCGCGGCCTCGCTTAAAGACGTGGTGGGCAACGCCTGCGGCTGCTGCCGTGCTCGACCTCACCCCGCTCCCACTCTGGTTCTACGCCGCTCTCGTTCCTTTGCTCGCCCTCTACCTACTTCTCGCTCATGTGGCCAAGCATCTTTTCATCCGTGCCCACGGTGAGCTCCTGTAGGTGAGAGCGTGTCTAGATTGGGCGGCATGCATTGGACATGCGGTTCTTGGCATTAGTGGACCCGCCCGTTCCGTGAAGGCCGAGTGATCATGGCGGGTGCTCGCTTCAAAAATGAGGCGAGGGATCTCACGGCAGCCTGCGGGCAGAGCGCTGCAAGATCCCTCGCCGCGCTGAAACGCCACGCCCTCATACTCAAATGAAAGGGGTGGGTGTCTCAGCGGGAAATCACGTCTATTCGCTTTCTTGAGGTCTCATGCTGAGAAGTAGCGCCGTCAGGTCCGAGGGGGCAAGGGCCGGGACGGTCGCTTTGGAAATCAGGATGCGGTCGTTTGTGACGAGATAGTCTGCGCTAACCCGCTGCGCCGCGGCGAGCACCATGTTGTCTTCGAGATCCCAGTGAAAGTTGCGATACTTGCAGGCGAGCCATGCGTCGGATTCGTCCGCACCGGCGGCAGTAGCGCCCTCGCGCAGAGCGTCGATGCAGCTCCATGCCGTTCTTCGGATGGTGCTCATGCACGAAGCGTCGAGCTCTCGGACCTCGCGCGTTTTTCGCTTGAGTTCCATGATCAGAATTGCAAAAATGTCTTGGAGAGCCCCGACGGGATACATGAGCAGCGCGTCTTCTTCTTGTGCCGCCGCAAGGAACGCCATCGCGCTTTTGTGTCCTGCGCGAAACCCGAGAAATGAGTCGAGCCAAACATTCGTGTCGACCAAGATCTTCAGTGAGGCTGCTTCTTCCGGAGTGTCGGAACCGCTCATAGAAGACCCCTTTCGCGAGCCTTCTCGTAATAAGCCTTCTCAAAAAGTTCGTCATCCGAAGGCGGGTCAGTTTCTTCTACTGAAAGGTCGACGCCGAGGGCAAGCATCTGCATGCCAACCATCTGCGCAGCGGACTCAAACGGGTTCGGAGAACTGACGTCCGCTGGCTTATCGGCCTTTTTGACCAGTGTGGCCACCTGCTGCAGATCGCGTCCTCGTTTGGCGGCTTTTTCCCATATGCACCGAACGACTTCGGTGGGCGTAAGGCCCTCCGAGGAAAGTGCCCTATCGCCTGCCGTCTTTGTTTCGGCTGGAATCCTGACGTTCATTTGTACGGTTGCGCCCGACATGCGACCACTCCTAGCTATACGGTATAGCTATTTTAGCAGACGCCGCAGACGCGCAGAGGCCGCTGCCTACAGAAAAGGCCCCGGAGCCGTGAAGCTCCGGGGCCGTGGTAGCGCAGGTTGCGGATGTGCGATGCTTACTCGGCGTCGCCCACAAGGCTCGCGGTGATAGAGGCGGCGGCCTTCTTGCCGGCGCCCATGGCGAGGATGACGGTCGCGGCACCGGTCACGATGTCGCCGCCGGCCCAGATGCGCGGGTCGGTCGTCTGGCCGGTCTCCTCGTCGGCAACGATGTAGCCCCACTTGTTGAGCTCCATCTTGCCGCCGATCTTGGCCGCGAACGGGTTGGCGTTGGTGCCGATGGCGGAGATGGCCACGTCGCAGGGGATCTCCTCGATGGCGCCCTCGATGGGCACGGGGCGGCGACGGCCGGACTCGTCAGGCTCGCCCAGCTCCATCTTCTGAACCTTGACGGCGCAGACGGTGCCGTCCTCGCCGGCCACGAACTCGAGCGGGGAGACGAGCGGCATGACCTCGACGCCCTCGGCCTTGGCGTGGTGCAGCTCGGCACGACGCGCGGGCATCTCTTCCTCGGTGCGGCGATACGCGATGATCGCGTGCTCGGCACCCAGGCGTTTGGCGGTGCGCACAGCATCCATGGCAACGTTGCCGCCGCCGAAGACCACGACGTTCTTGCCGTGCTTGGTGGGGGTGTCGTACTCGGGGAACTTGTTTGCCTTCATGAGGTTCACGCGGGTGAGGTACTCATTGGCAAAGAAGACGTTGGGCAGGTTCTCGCCGGGGACGTTGAGGAACTTGGGCAGGCCGGCGCCCGTCGCCACGTAGATGGCGTCGAAGCCCTGGTCGAACAGCTCGTCGGCCGTGGCCATGTTGCCCACGACGGAGTTGTACTCAAAGTGCACGCCCATCTCCTCGAGACCGTCGATCTCGCGCTTGACGACCGCCTTGGGCAGGCGGAACTCGGGGATGCCGTAGACGAGCACGCCGCCGCCGGTAAAGAACGCCTCGAACACGGTGACGTCAAAGCCGTTGCGGGCGAGCTCGCCGGCGCAGGTGATGCCGGAGGGGCCGGAGCCTACGACGGCGACCTTCTTGCCGTTCTTGGGCTTCATGACGGGGGCGGAAGCAAGCTCGGGCTGGTCGCCGACGAAGCGCTCGAGCTGGCCGATGGCAACCGGCTCGCCCTTGCGCCCGCGTACGCACTTGCCCTCGCACTGGTTCTCCTGCGGGCACACGCGGCCGCAGATGGCGGGGAGCATGGACTCCTCGCGGATGGTGTCGAGCGCGCCGCCGTAGTTCTTCTCGCGGATCTGCTCGATAAAGCGCGGGATGTTGATGTTCACGGGGCAGCCGTCAACGCAGAACGGCTTTTTGCAGTTGAGGCAGCGGTCGGCCTCGGCCAGCGCCATCTCCTCGGTAAAGCCCTTGTCGACGGGGCGGAAGTCGCAGGCGCGCTCGGCTGCCGGCTCTTCGTTGTCCGGCGTACGCGGCGATTTCATATCAGGGCGAAATTTTCCATCTACGAGTGGCATGCGCAGCTCCCCTCCTTGTAGGCGTTAAGGGACTCGGTCTCCTCGGTTCGGTACGCGGCCTGACGCGCGCGCAGGTCGTCCCAGTCGACCTTGGTGGCGTCGAAATCGGGGCCGTCGACGCAGGCGAACTTGGTCTTGCCGTCGACCTCGACGCGGCAGCAGCCGCACATGCCGGTGCCGTCGACCATGATGGGGTTCAGGCTGGCGGTGATGGGGGTGCCGTACTTCTCGGCGGTCATGGCCGAGAACTTCATCATCGGCACGGGGCCCACGCAGAAGACCTGGCCCACGGCCTTGCTCTCGAGCAGGCGCTCGAGCGGCGCGGTGACGACGCCCTGCTCGCCGTAGGAGCCGTCGTCGGTGGTGATGTGGATGTGCTCGTCGTCGAGCAGCTCGCGGAACTGGTCCTCGAGCAGGAGCAGGTCCTTGGTGCGGGCGCCCATGATGGCGTGCACCTCGTGGCCGGTCTCGACCAGGTGCTTGGCCACGGGGAAGGCGATGGCCAGGCCCACGCCGCCGCCGATGACCGCGCAGGGGCCCTCGTCCATCTCGGTGGGAACGCCGAGCGGGCCCACCACGTCGCGGAGGGAGTCGCCGGCCTCATAGGCCGAGAGCATCTCGGTGGTCTTGCCGATCACCATGAAGATGAACTCGACCCAGCCCTCGTCGCCGTTCCATCCGGCGAGGGTGAACGGAACGCGCTCGCCGGTCTCGTTGGCGCGCACCATGAGGAACTGACCGGCGTGGGCGTGCTTGGCCATCGCGGGCGCCTCGATGCGGAACTTGAACACCTTCTCCGAGAACTGCGTTTTCTCCAGGATCTTGTACATAGAACCCCTCTCTTATCTGTCGCAGGCGCGGTGCCGTTTCTGCCTCCTGAGCCGATGGCGCCGGCCTCGCTTGTGACACGTAGGTGCGGCGGGCGATGCGCGCACATACAGCGTCGATTATACCCTCGGTTCCTGGACCCTCGCGCCGCTATCAGCGGGCGTGTGACATTGCCGGGTGAACGAAGACCGCCCGGGAGCCGATGCAGCTCTCGGGCGGTTGCGTTGCGGTTCGTTGACGGTTTGTTGCGCTGCCGGTGCGGTGTCGGCGTGCTGTCGGCGCGGTGCTAGTGCTTGCCGTTGTTGGCGGCGCCGCCGTTCACGTGGTCACGCGCGAAGATCACGCCGTGCACGAGGGCGGTGCCGGCGGCATCGGCCGCACGCATGCAGGTGTCGGCAAAGTCGTCGCCCTCCTTGGCGCGCAGCTGCTTGAGCACGAAGTCGGCCACGGGCATGCGCCCGGGAGGGTTGCCGATGCCGGTGCGGATGCGGCAGAAGTCGCGGCTGCCGAGTTTGTCGATGATGGAGCGCAGGCCGTTGTGCCCGGCGTGCCCTCCGCCGACCTTAACGCGCACGTCGCCGGCGGGGATGTCGAGCTCGTCGTGGATCACGAGCAGCTCTTCAGGGGCCACCTTGTACTCGCGGCAGAGCTTTGAGATGGGGCCGCCGGAGGTGTTCATGTACGACTGCGGTTTTACGAGCACGATCTCGCGCTTGCCGGAGGGCTCCTCGGCATCGTTGATGCTCACGAGTGCCACCTCGGCGCCGGCCTGGTTTTTCCAGTAACTCACGTTTGCCTGGCGGGCGAGCTCGTCGATGGCCTTAAAGCCGGCGTTGTGGCGCGTGTTCGCGTACTCCTCGCCGGGGTTGCCGAGGCCGGCCACCATGCGGATCTTCTTGGGCTGTGCTGCTGCCATGTGCGCTCCTGCGAATGCGTTGGATTTTGTTCGCGAACAAGGCTACCACGCCCGGTGGCGGGGGGAGGCCGAACGCCGCCAAAGCCCATCGACCGTGCGGATACGGTCGCGGCACTTTTGGGGCGGGGGCGCTTTGCCCTTTCGGGCGCCGCGCGGCATGGAGGGAGACGGTTTGAGTTGCACCTTCGGAGCTTCGGCGGGAGCTTCGGAGAGGCAGCGACTGCCGCACGGGATGCTCGGATTGCGGTATGGCTCTTGCGACGGGGCCCCGCTCTTTCTGCTGCGGCATGGCTTTTGCGACGGGACCATGCTCCTCCTGTTGCGGCATGGTTCTTGCGACGGACCTGCGCCTCCGCCGCGCGTGGGCTCGGTCAAAGACGCCCAGCCGGAACGCGGGCATATTTGCTGCCACGCGGGCGTACACTTGCGGCATCGAAAAAAGAGGGCTTTTGCTGCGCCCGTGTTGAGGGGAGAGACCATGCGAATCGACCAACCCGTGACCCGTCGTCAGTCGCTTGCCGTGATGGGTGCCGGTGTTGCCCTTTTTCTTGGAGGTTGTGCGTCTGCGCCTGCCTCCAAGGGGAGCGCGGCGGGGAGCGCGCCGGCAAAGCGCAAAAAAGCCAAGCACGCCAAGGCGGCGAGCGCAAAGCCAAAGTCCCCGACCGCCGAGGAGCTTTTTGCCCAGCTCGACATCAACGTACAGACCTACGACGATCTTGCCCATGGCGAGAAAGGCCCCGAGTACCAGCGCTACGTTGTCCTGCACGATACCGAGGGCGGCGGCACGCCAGAGAGCGTGGCGAGCTACTTTGAGGGGAGCGGCAACTTTGTGGCCTCGCACTTCATCGTGGGCAAGGACGGCCACATAGCCCAGTGCGTGGCGATCGACAAGATCGCCCACCATGCCGGCTACGGTGACACGGGCAACAACGAGGCCTTTGGGACTACCGACGAGAGCCGCGACGACATGCGCGGCTCCGTGCCCATCGGCTCGTCGTATCCGGATTACGGCATGAACTCCTACTCCGTCGGCATCGAGATCATCCACGTGGGCGGCGAGGGCGACTACCCGGCCGAGCAGCTGAGCGCCCTCGACGCGCTTATCGCCTACCTCGACGCCTATTACGCTGAGCAGGGTTTGGAAAACGCCGGGACCATCATCGACCACAAGGCCTGGCGCGCCTCGAACTCCGACACCTCTGCTGAGTTCGCCGGCTATCTCGCCAGCTACCAGGACCATCGCGCCCACGCGTAGTGGCGGCTGCGGAATCTCAGATGGATACCGTGCGCTTCAATCGAAGGCGAGTTCAGCAAGCCGCCGGTATCGCTTTGCTGGTTTCATGGGAACCGTGGCGGTGGATGCGGGCGTTCGCTGGCGTATGGCCGAGTCGATTCGCCTCGAGGCGAAAGGCGCCTTTAACGACGATGGAAGCGTTTATTAGTTTTAATTTGCTGCAAAACGTAGCTGGGCCATCAGGTTTGGCGGCCGTTTAGCTTATGAACAGAGCTCCGGGTCTTGCGACCGGTGCTCATGCCTTCTTTCAGCGGGCTGGATCCCGAGTGGAAAAAGCCGAGCTAGGGTACGACGCCGTGCTCGAGCTTACTCCTGCAGAGCTGGCGGAGCTGGGCAAAGAGCTCGTGCAGCTGGTCGAGCGATGGGCGGAAGAGAAAGCCGATTCGAACGGGGATGAGGGGGCGCGTAAGGTGTCGGTATCGCTTCGTGGGTTTCCGTGGGAACCGTAGCGGTAGCTACGGAGGTCTCGTCTGTGCCCTCGTTGCGCATCGCTGTTCGCGTGCGGCTCTCGGTGCGACCGGCTTCGCTTTCCGAAGGGTCGTTCGTGGGCAAGAGGGCCGAATCTCTCGGGCAATATCCTGTTTCATCTGCGGAAATATAATGCGTGAACCTTGACCCGTTTTCTCGGGATTTGGTACCGCCGAGATCACCGCCACCTACGACAAGGACGGCAGTATCACCGTGCCCGACGTGGAGCTCAGGAACGACGCGGACTTCGCCGTCGTGCTCAAGGGCGCCAGGATCGAGTCCGACTACGCCTTCGTGGGCGCCTGGACCAACGACGCCGCCGGCAAGGTTATCGAGTCGGGCGGCAAGATCTCCGTTAAGTGGACCGCGGGCTCCAAGCTCCCGAGCGACTGGACCCGGGGCAAGAAGGTCCGCGTCGGCACCGTCACCTACACCTACGAGCGCGTGACGACCGACATCTCGGGCGCCGAGGTCGAGGTCTCCGACCTCACCTATAACGGCAAGGAGCTGACCGCCAAGGTCAAGAGCGTTACCCTTCCCGACGGCACCGTCCTCAAGGAGGGCGACTACGCCGTCGTCTCCGGCGGCAAGGCCACCGATGCCGGCGAGTACCAGCTCGCCGTGCAGGGTAAGGGCAACTATACGGGCACCACCACGGCAACGGCCGCCTGGAAGATCAAGGAGCCCCTTGAGGTGTCCGGCTACTGGCTTGCCCCTGCGGGCGTCGACGACCCGTCCAAGTACGGCATAAAGACCAAGGAGCAGATCGCGGCCGACGTCAAGGCCATCAAGGCCGGTAACGCCGCCGTGACCGCCGAGTACACCACGTACATGCAAGATGACGATGTTCATCTCTATACCAAGTGGAATGCGGCCACTGGCGAGGCGGAGAGTGCCGTGACGACCGGTAAGAACGCCTACGTGGAGTTCCGCATTATCCAGGTGGGTGCCCACGACGGCGACGGCTCCGGCCTCACCTTTATGGCCGTCCACGCGCTCCTACCGCCAAGAAGATGAACGCAAGCATCACCAACGCGGGCGGTTGGGCCTCCTCTGCCATGCGAACCACGGTGCTCGGTAGCGACGGCTACGTGCAGACGGGCCTCAAGGATCTTGAGTCCGCGGCCATGACCGTAACTAAGAAAGCCGCCTCGGATAGCTCCGGCTCCTGGGACGAGAACGGCACCACGGAGGACAAATTCTGGCTGCCGTCTGTAACTGAGGTGTTCGATACGGGCGATAACAACACGCTCATTCCCGATAACTTTAAAAACGAGGGTTCCCAGTACGTTTGGTTTGAGGCCATAGGGGTCAACGCGAAGAACGGTTTCGATACGACAAACGCAGCGATCGAGAACTTATGGAAGATCAGGTCGGGAGATAACCGCCCTGCTGATGCCAGCCAGCCTGCTTGGCGGCTCCGTTCGCCGGGTATAAGCGACTCTAGTTCGTTCGGTGCTTCGGATAACTTCGGCCAGCTGCACGAATACTATGCCGACATTGCCATCAGCATTGTTCCCGCGTTTGCCATGTAATCTTGTGATTGCAGAGCCGTCGCGCCCCGAGCGCGGCGGCTCTTCTTTTTTTGATGAGCTGGAATGCGTCGCGCAGCGCATGTGCTCCTCGCACACAGACATGGGCCCTCGGAATGGAGCGTGGCCGGCTATCCCGTCGAGGGCTTCGGAATTAGCGCGACATTCCTACGCGCGTCTGTGTTATGCCAGCAAGCTCGGATTGCGCGAGCGATTTCACGTCAAAGCATGCAAGTGGAAGAACGCCCCCGCCAACGGCGCGAGCGAGCTCCAGCCCAAACAAATAACCTCCCCAAGCACGGCTGAGCCATCGGGCCACGAAATAAAAGAAACCCCTCGCGCGATTTCTGCAACGCAGCATCGCGCGAGGGGTTCTTCTTGTTCCGGGCCCGCAAGGGACCTAAGACGATGCGGTCGTCTACATTGCGAAGTCGCCGCCGACCAGCTTGGAGACGGGCTCCTCGTGGTACACGGCGGAGATGGCCTGGGCGAACTCGTCGGCAACCGAGATGGTCTTGATCTTGCCGCCCTCCTTAACGGGGATGGCGTCGGTCACGAGGCACTCGACGATGGGAGCCTCGTTCAGGCGCTCGATGGCGGCGCCGGAGAAGATGCCATGGGTGGCGCACACGTAGATGTCGCCGGCGCCGAGGGCCTTGAGCTCCTTGACGTTGGCGCAGAGGGTGCCCGCGGTGTCGATCATGTCGTCGTTGATGACGCAGGTCTTGCCCTTGATGTCGCCGATGATGCCCATGACCTCGGCAGCGTTGTGGCGCGGACGGCCCTTGTGGGCGATGGCGAGGCTGCAGCCGAGCATGTCGGAGAGCTTCTTGGCGGCCTTGGCGCGGCCCACGTCGGGCGACACGACGACGAGCTCGTCGGTGTCGAAGCCCATCTTGTTGTAGTACTCGCCAAAGAGGGGCAGGGCGGAGAGATGGTTCACCGGGATATCGAAGAAGCCCTGGATCTGACCCTGGTGCAGGTCGAGCGTGATGATGCGGTCGACGCCGGCGCGCTCGAGGAGATTGGCCACGAGGCGGGCAGTGATGGGCTCGCGCGGGCCAGCCTTGCGGTCCTGGCGGGCGTAGCCGTAGTGGGTGATGACGGCGGTGATGGAGCGGGCCGAGGCGCGCTTGGCGGCGTCGGTGGCGATGAGGAGCTCCATGAGCATGTCGTTGACGTTGCCGCCGGCGACGGACTGGATCAGGAACACGTCGGCTCCGCGGACGGTCTCGTCGTAGCGAGCGTAGATCTCGCCGTTGGCGAACTGCTTGAGGGTGAGGCCGGAAAGCTCGACCCCTAGGATGTCTGCGATCTTCTCAGCCAGGGGACGGTTGGAGGAGCCGGAGTACACGCGGATGATCT
This sequence comes from Faecalibacterium prausnitzii, assembly GCA_963603165.1. Classification (GTDB taxonomy): domain Bacteria; phylum Actinomycetota; class Coriobacteriia; order Coriobacteriales; family Coriobacteriaceae; genus Collinsella. Next base: position 631 of record CAVCLY010000041.1, on the reverse strand, counting down.
TGCGCATGCTCTCTTGCTTCTCGGGGTCGATGGTCGGCATTACCCTTCTCCTTAGTGTCGGATGCCAAATAGATACCACGGGGCATTGTAACCGCCTGCGCCCTTTACGGGGCGCTGACGTGCGTTTTATTAACAACTGACCATAGTTGCGGCCTTGTGGGCCCGGCCGCCTCTGCCCTCAAAAGCAGACGGGCCGCACGCGGCGGCCCGTTGGTAAAACGCTATTTCGTGCGGCTTATGCGCTTGCGGTAGCTCACGGCATAGCCCTCGATGTTCTGCTGGCGGGCGCGGCCGAGCCCGAGCGCGTCGGCGGGAACGGGCTCGGTGATCACGGAACCGGCCGCCACGAGCGCGCCGTCGCCGATCTTGGCCGGCGCCACCATCATGGTGTCCGACCCGATAAAGGCGTCGTTGCCGATGGTGGTGGCGTGCTTGTTCACGCCGTCGTAGTTGCAGGTGATGGAGCCGGCGCCGATGTTCACGCCGGAGCCCATGGTGGTGTCGCCGATGTAGGAGAGATGCGGCACCTTGGAGCCCTCGCCGATCGTGGACTTCTTGATCTCCACATGCGTGCCCGCCTTGGAGCCGTCGAGCATGTGGGTGCCGGGGCGCAGGTAGGCGCGCGGGCCGC
>CAVCLY010000040.1:0-18239 GCA_963603165.1 Faecalibacterium prausnitzii | reverse complement strand
AGTACTCGGTGCGGCCGGCCAGGACGTCGTCGTAGAAACCCTGCTTCCAGTCGATGTAGTCGATGCTGGCCTGGACCTCGGCCAGCTGCTCGAGCAACGGGGGCAGCACAACCAATGCAAACGGGCATCAGTTCCAGGGTACCGGCAGCGCGTCTAACGCCAGCACCGGCAAGGTCCTTGCGGCATCAGTCATCGTCCCCGCAGCGTCGCGGCCGTCACGTCGCTGCAGGGACGAACCGTGGACGATTAGCGGGCAGCGGGATTGCGGCGCGGGGTGCGCTGCTTGAAGAGGCCGTGTTTGTTGCAATACAGGTAGATCGTGCCGCTTCCCGTCCTGTGGAAGCGCTCCTCGACCTGCTGCTCGGGGTAGAGCTTGCGCATGTGAATCGCGCCCGAGGTCACGTATGCCACAAAGCTCACGTAGTGGTCCTTGGTCATGGGGTGGTCGAGCGAAACGCACCAGTCGTCCTCGATGCGCTCGATGCTGAACACGTGCTCCTCGTCCGACTCCTCGGCCTCGAGCGGGAGCATGGCGCTGCCGCAGCAGCTAAAGGAGCCCTCCCCCATCGCGTGCACCACGTTTCCGCAGATAGGGCACACGTAGAAGACGCTGCGGAGCATGTTGCCCGCGCGGTTGGCGTTGGCGCGCACGTCACCGGCCAAAAGCTCGGCCACAGACACGCCGAGAGCCTGGGCGAGCGGCTCCACGAGCGTGATGTCGGGAAGGCCCCGACCCGACTCCCACTTGCTCACGGCCTTATCGGTCACGCCGAGCGCGCGGGCGAGCTGGCGCTGGGTAAGATGGCGCTCCTCACGCAGGCGCTTGATCGTCTCGGGCGCAAGGAAGGTCTTGTTCTGGCTGTTCTGGTCCACAGATTGTCCAATCAGTCTGGCTTTACGGGGAAACCGGTTCGACAACCAGTATCGCGGGCGTACATCACAACGCCAACCTACGCTGCGTAGAGTCGATGCGCATGAGGGGCTGCCATGCCCCTATAACGTATCCCGACGCTCCATCACAAAGCGGATGAACTCCTTGCTGGCGAGGGGAAGGGCGCCTCTATCTTTGGCAACGATGCCCATGGTGCGTTCGACCGCCGGCTCGATGGGCAACACCGCCACGCTGTAACTCGTCTTGCGCAGCACGAGCTCGGCCAACATAGAGACGCCCAGCCCCTGTTCCACCATCGATAAAATCGAATAGTCGTCGTGAACGCGCAGCCTGACGTTTGGAGTCACGCCCGCTGCGCGAAACGCCTCCAACGGCTCGCTATACGAACCCTCTTCAAGCAGCAAAAACGACTCATCAGCTAGGTCTTCGAGCCTAAGCGCCTTCTTCTTGGCAAGCAGGTGATCCTTCGGCAGCACCGCGCAAAACTTGTCGGACTTGATGGGGAGCGTCTCCATGCCCTTTACCGCGAGGGGATTAACAAAGCCGAAGTCCACTGCCCCCGTTCGCACCCATTCCGGGATGCTTGCATAGTCGCCCTGATGCAGCACGATCTGAATGTTCGGATGCTCCTCCCAAAAGTCCCGAATGATTCCGGGGAGCCAGTGACACGATACGCTGGAAACCGTCCCGATGCGCACGACGCCGGAATCAAGACCTCGAATCTCATCCGCTGCACGACGCATAGCCTGATATTGCAACACGGAGCTCTGAATGGACGGAAACAGCCGCTCCCCCTCCGGCGTCAGGCGCACGCCATAGCGCGAGCGGCTCAGGATCTTCACACCCAAGTCCTTTTCCAACGAAGCGATCATTTGGCTGAGAGCGGGCTGTGTATAGCCCAAAAACTCTGCCGCCTTGGTAAAGCTGCCAACTTCGAGAACCTTCAGAAGCGCGATGTATTTCTGCACGATTCAAATAACCTTTCCGCATATTCGAATTATCAATATCAATTTTACTTATTCGTAGCTCAAGTATATAAAAGTCGCATCGAGCACGAGCCGTCGAAAGGGAGCTCTATGGACATGAACAAATTCCTGGTAGATGCCTACTTCACCGAGTATGAAACGAAAGCGACATACATGATGGGAAGTTCCGACCCAGAGTCCCTGCCGCTCAAGCAGGCGGCGCCCGATCTCTCCCGTTATGCAGACGAGCCATTAGCTTATGCGCTCGGAAATGGCTACCTCCCCCTGCGTAAAAAGCTCTCAACGCTCTACGAGACCGTCGCACCCGACCAGATCGCCCTGATGAATGGCGGCGAGGAAACCATCTACGTCACGATGCGTGCCCTGCTGAGCCCGGGGGATGAACTCGTGGTTCAGATGCCGTCGTATCAGTCCCTCTCCGTCATCGCGCAAGAGATCGGTTGCTCCGTCGTTGAATGCCGTCCCAGCTTTGAGAAGAATTGGAAGCTTGACCCAGAAGAGCTCGAGGCGAAAATCACGTCGAACACCCGCCTCCTCGTTTTGAACTACCCGCACAACCCAACCGGTGCATGCCTCACAGACGAAGAGATGGCCACCGTTGTGGCCCTGTGCAGAAAACACAAGCTCTACCTGGTCGCAGATGAGGTCTACCGTTTTCTGCGCATGGATAAGTCCTGTTCGGACGCCTCGTTCGCGGATTTATACGATAAGACGATCGCGCTGGGGAGCTTCTCAAAAACCTTTGCTGCGCCAGGGCTGAGACTTGGCTGGATCGCCACGAGAAGTCCGGAGCTCATGAACAGACTGCTCGCGTACCGCCACTTCACCAGCACCTGCTCCAACCTGCCATGCCAGTGGATCGCAAACGAACTGATGGATAAACGCGACGTCATCATGCGCCGCAACAACGATATCGTGCGCCGCAATGCCGCCCTTCTCGAGGAATTCGTGCAACGGCATGCCGGCCTCTTTACCTACGTGCCGCCCAAGGGAGCCACCATGGCCTATGTAAAGCTGCTGGGCAAGCAAGGCGCTATGGACTTTTGCATGGAGATTCTGGAGCACACCGGTGTCTTGATCGTCCCGTCGTCGGTGTTGGAGAACTCGGACGAATATCTCCGCATCGGCCTATGCCGCGAGAGCTTTCCCACCTGCATTCGCCTGGTCAGCGAGTATCTTTCCGCCCGAGGAGAATAGAGGAGCCGACATGAGGCAGTACACCGTCGATGCATTTACCGACAAAGTCTTTGCAGGTAACCCAGCCGCCGTTTGCGTGATGGACAGCTGGCTGGACGAGCGCACCATGCAAAACATAGCCATCGAGAACAACCTTTCCGAAACCGCCTTTGCCGTGAAGGAGAGCGACGCATCTCATTCCGCAATCATCCGATAGCCGCAGAGGGGTCAAAGGAACTTCCTTCCCCTATGCGGCAATCGCCACGCTTAACGTGCAAAATCGGCTCGCCAGGTGAAAACCCAGGCGCCTTTCTGCGCTCCGACACTTTTAATGGGCGGCGCGGCGCCTGCAACGCCGATTTAAGGCCGCCCTAGGTCCTGCTTAAACCCCTACGTGATATGTTTACCCATAACATTTTGAGAAGGGGATTTGCCTTGGATACCACCCACATTGTGCAACGGTCGAGAAGACTCACCTCGGCCTTGGCCATCTTGCTATTGTTCATGTTCGCGCTCGCACCTCGAGTATGGGCCGACACCGCTACGGCACGCCCGTCCACGAACGGTGCCCTCACGGTCGCGGGCAGCAAGCTCGTCGACGAGGCGGGCAACGAGGTGCAGCTGCGCGGCATCAGCACCCATGGCCTGCAATGGTATGGCGAGTACGTGAACAAGCCGCTCTTCAAACAGCTCTCATCTGAGTGGAACGCCAACTTGGTCCGCCTCGCCCTCTATTCGGACGACTTCTGCAACGCAAGTGCCGAGGATGCCGCCGACTCCATGAAGACGCTGCGCACGGGTATCGACGCGGCCGTATCTTCCGACATGTACGTGCTGGTGGACTGGCATGTCCTCAACGACAACAACCCCAACAAGCACATCGATGAGGCCGTTGAGTTCTTTGACCAGATCTCGGCCGAGTACGCACAAAGCCCCAACGTCGTCTACGAGATCTGCAACGAGCCCAACGGCGAGACCACGTGGACCCAGATCCGCAAGTATGCGAGCAAGGTCATCCCCGTCATCCGGGCCAACGACCCCGACGCCGTTGTCATCGTGGGAACTCCCAACTACGACCGCGAGCTCATGCCCGCCGTGCGCAACCCCTTGGACCAGTACGAAAACGTCATGTACGCCTGCCATTTCTATGCGGCAACCCACGGGGAGGACCTGCGCGCCGAACTTGAACAGGCCGTGGAGGACGGGCTGCCGGTGTTCGTCACCGAGTGCGGGCTTTCGGCCGCAGATGGCACGGGCACGGCCGACTACAGCTCGGCGGCCACGTGGTTCAGCTATCTCAACGAGAACAAGATCAGCTATACGGTTTGGAATCTCTCGAACAAGGATGAGACCTCGTCGCTCATCGATTCCAGCAGCAGCGCCACCGAGCATTTGAGCACCGACGACCTGACCCCGGCGGGCACATGGGTGCGCTCCCTGCTGCAAGGAGAGAATCCAAACGACATCGCCGTGCCGAGCACAAGCAAGAGCGAGCACGCCGCCAACGCGAGTGACATGTGGAAGCGCATCACGGCAGGGCTCGACCTGAGGCCCGAGGTCTCCTGGCGCTGGTTCGCGCTTGGTGCCCTCTCGCTGGTCGCGCTCTCGCTGCTGGCGGGGGCATGCATGCGCCACAGCAAAAAGAAGGGCCGCACCTACGAGGACCTGCTGCAGCTGGGCGACAACCCCCAGCCCAGCAAGGTCAACCCCAAGCGCGCCCTCGCCTGTCAGGCGGCCATTTTGGCGAGCGCGTTCTTTACGCTGGTGTACCTGTGCTGGCGCGTGCTCTATTCCGTCCCCGTCAAATGGGGATGGCTCGCGGTGGTCTGCAACGTCGCGCTGCTTGCGGTCGAGATACTGGGCTTTGCCGAATCGCTCGTGCACTTCCGCGATGTCGCCGGCATGCGTACCCGCCCGCTGCCCGCGTGCGCGCCCGAGGAGTACCCGGACGTCGACATCTTCATCGCAACCTACAACGAGCCCGACTACCTGCTCGCCAAGACCATCAACGGCTGCAAGCATCTGGAATACCCCGACCCCTCCAAGGTGCACGTATGGCTCTGCGACGACAACCGCCGCCCCGAGATGCGCGCGCTGGCCGAGCGCATGGGTATCGGCTACTTCGACCGCCCCGACAACAAGGGCGCCAAGGCCGGCAACCTCAACGCTGCCATGGCCCGCACGAGCGCGCCCTTTGTGGTGACGCTCGACGCCGACATGATCGTGCAGCGCGGCTTCCTCATGCAGACCATCCCCTACTTCATCGATTCCGAGCGCCGCAACGCCGGCCTCCCCGCCGACCAGCAGATCAAACTCGGCCTGCTCCAGACGCCGCAGTGCTTCCACGACCCGGACGTGTTCCAGCACGGCCTCTACGCGGAGAATTCCATCCCCAACGAGCAGGACTACTTCTACCGCACCGTCGAGGTGGCAAAGACGTCGAGCAACAGCGTCATCTACGGCGGATCCAACACCGTGCTCGCGCGCGAGGCGCTCGAGGCCATCGGCGGCTTCTACACGGAATCGATCACGGAGGACTTCGCAACGGGGCTGCTCATCGAGTCGGCCGGCTACGTGAGCCTGGCGCTCCCCCAGCCGCTTGCGTCGGGCAGCACGCCGCACACCTTCGCCGAGCATATCCAGCAGCGCACGCGCTGGGGCCGCGGCGTCATCGTCACCGCGCGCAAGCTGGGCATCATGAGGCGCTCCGGCCTGACCTTGGCGCAAAAGACGAGCTACTGGAGCTCGGTGGTGTACTGGTACTCACCCATCAAGAACCTCATCTACCTGCTCTCGCCGCTGCTCTTTGCCGTGTTCAACATCCCGGTGTTCGAATGCAGCTGGATGGACCTGATCGTGTACTGGCTGCCCATGTTCGTGGCGCAGTTCGTATGCCTCCGCGTGGTGAGCCAGGGGCGCATCACCACCCGCTGGAGCGGCATCCACGAGACGGCGGTCATGCCGCACCTGCTCGTGCCCATCGTCAAGGAGTCGCTCGGCATCACGCTCTCGACCTTCAAGGTCACGGACAAGTCGGGGCCCGTCACGCGCCGCGTGACGGACTGGCGCAGCCTGGCGCCCTTTATCGTGTTGGTGGCCCTCTCCGTCCTCGGCATAGCGCGCGTCGTCTGGCTTGTGAGCCAGACCCCTTCCATGGGCCTCGTCGTGCTCCTGTTCTGGCTGGTGCGCAATCTCTACTTCTTGAGCATGAGCCTGTTCTTGGCCGACGGCCGCGATTCCGACGGCGAGAACGTCAAGGTCAAGGGATTCGAGCTCGCTCAGATCAAACTGCTCGAGGGCGTCGGCACGACGGGTGGCCCCGCGCCGGGCACCGTCTACGAGGGCGTGACGACGCTTTTGACCGAGCACAACGCGTCCGTCTTTTTGGACGATGCGGAAGACCTGCGCCTGGGATCGCAGGTCGAGCTCTCGATCGATCGCGAACCGTATCACGTTGAGGTCAAGGGCGTTGTCACCCAGGTCACGCTCTCGCGCAACGCGACCCAGAGCGTCCACACCGTCGAGATTCTGGACTTTGGCGAGGACTGGGGCGAATACCTGCAGATCCTCTACGACCGCGTGCCCACGCTGCCGCAGCGGCTCACGCACGACCCCGGCCCCGTACGCTACTTCTGGCGAAACTTCGCCGCTCGTCTGGGCCGCACGAGCTAAACATCTGTAAACCGAGGCGCGGGGCGCCGGGCGCGAACGAGCTGCCCGGCGCCCCGCGTGTTATAACTCGTCGAGCAAAAGAAGCAAACGCATGACGGTCCCCTCAAGCCGACGTTTACGGACGGGACCCCGGGCCGGAGTCGAGATGGACCTACAATAAAGCGCGTGAGAAGAAGCGAGCGGGCAAGCGGCCGCCCCGCTCAAACGGCTGCGTGCAGCAAAGATCCCGACCATGGAGGCTCCCTATGACAGAAGAAGAAAAACTCGATGCCGGACTGTATTTCGACCTGTGCGACCCCGGGGTCGACGGCAGAAAGCAGAACGCCACCACCTTCTGCCGTGAACTTCAGAAGTGCTACGACGCCGACGCGTCGGGCGAAGAGTTTGCAGCGCTCTACAAAAAGCACCTGGGCACCCCGGGAGAGGGCATGATGCTCAGCCCGGGTTTTAGGTGCGACAACGGCAAGAACATCCACGTGGGCCGCGAGTTCTTTACGAACTACAACGTGATCATCCTCGATATCATGCCCGTCCGCGCAGGCGATCACGTGACGATCGGCCCGAACACCATGATCACGACCGTGAACCACCCGCTCAACCCCAAGGGACGCAGGGAGCACCTGGGGATCGGCAAGCCGATCACCATCGGAGATGACGTGTGGATCGGCGGCAACGTCACGATTCTGCCGGGCGTCACCATCGGTAACGGCGCCGTGATCGCGGCAGGTGCCGTGGTAACAAAGGACGTGCCGGACTATTGCGTGGTCGCCGGCGTTCCCGCAAAAAAGATCAAGGACATCGAGAACGATCTCATCTAGTCCGCCAGCGCTCTGAACGATTATTCGAGCCCCGTCAAAACCCTCGGGATCCCCGCAAAACGCATCCGCAAAAAGCCCGTCATCTTTGGTGGCGGGCTTTTTGCTTACCGATTCAATACAAAGGGCAGCCCATCGGTACGCCCCGTTGAGCATAGGCACCGTTTGATGCAAAACAGTAACGCCCTGCGCGGTAACCGCTCGTTCAGCGTCTAGAATTGGCTCATCAAGCAAAAATGATCGCGCGTCTTGCTGGGGGTATGCCATGGCAAAGGAGCCAGCTGCGGAGAGTGTCGATTTCAGAAGGCTCACCGAGCATATCTTGCGGAGCCAGACCAGGGCCGAGGGAATGTACAGCGCCTACGAGGCCGTGTCTGACCTGTACCTGGCGATGTTCCGCATCAACATAAAGAAAAACACCTACACGTCGATCAAAACGACCGAGGCGGTCAAAAGGTTCACGATACCCGGCAGCAATCGCTATGACGAGAACCTAAAGGCGATCATCACGGGGCTGGCCGACGAGGAGAGCCTGGCCTCCGCGCTCGAGTTCCTCGATCTGAGCACCATCGCAAAAAGGATGCGGGGAAAAAGACGTATCTGCTCCCACTTCAAAGGCAGGGTCGCCGGACTGTGCAGGCTGCATCTCATCAGGGAGGCTTCAGACGCCGACGGCACGCCGAGCCATGTGGTCCTTGCCGTAGAGGCCCTGGACGAAGTGACCAAAAGCTACGAGAAGCTCGAAGAGATGAACGACATCATCGCGGCGTCGAAGATGGGGATATGGACCATCTGCCTGGTTGACGGGCAGCCCTCGAGAATGGAAGCCAACGAACTGATGCGGGAGCTTCTGGGGGTTGCGGGCAAAAACCTGACGCCCGAAGAAACCTATGACGCCTGGTTTACGAACATCGCCCCCGACTCGCTGCAGTCGGTTTTGGCCAGCGTCGAGAGCATGAAAGAAGGCGGGTACGACGAGAACACCTACCTCTGGAATCACCCCGTTCTAGGCGAGCGATACGTGCGCTGCGGAGGCACCGCAAAGCCGATAGAGGGCGGCTTTGCGCTTCGCGGATACCACTACGACGTGGACGAGATGCTGCGCGAGCAAAGGAGCAAGGACAAGGCGCTGGCAGACCAAATCGCAATCATCGATACGCTGGCCAGGAACTTCAAGAACGTGTTTGTCGCCAATTTGAACAGCGGGACAGCGAAGGTGGTGCGCCTCGAGGAAGGCTACGACGTCCAGGCCGTCGCCAACGTCATGCAAGACGAATTTCCCTATGACCCCGTCATCAAGCAATGGATACAGGAGAACGTGCATCCGGATGACAAGGAACGGATGGCGGAAGCGTTCGCCTTCGACAACCTTCGCAAAGTGCTTTCCGAGCAAGACGAATACAGCGGCACCTATCGCAGCACCGAAGGCGGAGAGCTGCATCATTACCAGTTCGATTTTAGGAAGGCGGGCGACGGCGGAAATGTCGTAGCCGGCTTCCAGGTCATCGACGCGATCGTCGAGGAACACGAGCGCCAGGCAAAGCGAGAGCGGGAGCTGGAGCGGGCGCGACTGCGCGAGGAACGGGAGCACGCGGAGGTCGTGAACTCCCTATCGACGATATACTCGACCATCTTCGTCGCCGACGTCGACACGCACCGGTACAACATATTGACCAGCATCCCCCTTATGGAAGACGCGGTGCCGGCTGAAGGCAATTTCGACGACGTGAAGAATCGAATCATAGAGCTCTTCATCGTGCCTGAGTACCAGGATTCCATGCGCGCGTTCTTGGACCTCGACACCCTTGCGCAACGCTTGGAGAACGCCAATTCCATAGCGACGGAATACAAGGCGCCCACCGGCCAGTGGATGCAGTCGCGCTTCGTCGTGAAGAAGAGAAGCGAAAACGGTGCAGCGAAGGAAGTCCTCTATGTTGCCAACGACATCACAGAAGAAAAGCTGCGAGACCTTGAACAGCAGGAGGCGCTGAGCAATGCCTTGGCCGCGGCGCAACAGGCAAGCAAGGCCAAGACGACATTCCTCAACAGCATGTCCCACGACATCCGCACCCCGATGAACGCCATCGTCGGCTTCACGGCGCTGGCGCAAACGCACAGCGACGACCGGGCGCAGGTGCAGGATTACCTCGGCAAGATCAGCACCTCAAGCATGCATCTCCTGAGCCTGATAAACGACATCCTCGACATGAGCCGCATCGAGAGCGGCACGGTAAAGCTCCAGGAAGCGGACGTCCACATCCCCGACCTGCTGCACGACCTTCGTACGATGATCCAAAGCCTTATCAAGTCCAAGAACCAGAACCTCTTTATCGATACGCAGGACGTGGTGCACGAGGACGTGGTCGCAGACAAGCTCCGTCTCAACCAGATCCTGCTCAACATCGTCGGGAACGCGATCAAGTTCACGCAGCCCGGCGGCGACATCATCGTTCGGCTCATCGAGAAGCCTTGCAGCATAAAGGGCTATACGACGTACGAGTTCTCCGTAAAGGACAACGGCATCGGGATGTCGCAGGAGTATCTCGAGCACATATTCGAGACCTTTAGCCGGGAACACAGCGCAACCGTCAGCGGCATTCAGGGCACCGGGCTCGGCATGGCGATCACCAAGAACATCGTGGACATGATGAACGGCGATATCCAAGTCGAGAGCGAACAGGGGAAGGGCTCTCTGTTCACGGTGACCCTGGACCTGCGGGTCGCAAACGGATTCGCGGAGACGGAGCCCATCCCCGAGCTGCTGGGTGCAAGGGCGCTGGTCGTTGATGACGACATGGACACCTGCAGGAGCATCAGCAAGATGCTCAGAGACATACAGATGCGCCCGGACTGGACCACCTCCGGCAAGGAGGCCGTTGTCCACGCGCAGGACGCGTCGGAGATGATGGACGAGTACAAGGCCTACATCATCGACTACCTGATGCCGGACATGAACGGCATCGAGACCGTCCGCAGAATCAGGAAGGTCATACGCGCGGAGGTCCCGATCATCGTGCTGACGGCATATGACTGGGCTGATTTTGAAGACGAGGCCCGGCAGGCGGGGGTCACAGCATTCGTATCCAAGCCGATCTTTATGTCTGAGCTGCGGGCCGTGCTGACGACACCGACGGCCGGGGCCGACGCAGAAGGCCCGCAGGCAGAAGCGGAGAAAAAGGAGGCCCCCGACTACAGCGGCAAGAGGGTTCTTCTGGTCGAGGACAACGAGCTGAACCGCGAGATCGCCACCGCAATCCTGGAAGAAACGGGCATGGCGGTCGATAGCGCAGAAGACGGCGATATCGCGGTCACGGCCATCGACGAGTCCCCGTCGGACCGATACGACCTGGTCTTCATGGACATCCAGATGCCGAGGATGGACGGATACACGGCCACCCGAGAGATCAGGACACTGCCGGACAACCGCAAGGCAAATATCCCGATCGTGGCCATGACGGCCAACGCCTTTGATGAAGACAAGCAAAGGGCCTATAAGGCAGGAATGAACGGGCACATCATCAAGCCCATCAGCATCGAGGCCATCGCCAAGGTCGTTGACGAGATCTTTGCGGCGGGGCGATAGCGGCCAACCGACGCGGACAATAGGGCCAGGTTCTATTGCCCGCGCGGCGCGTGTTCGGTGGCGCTCGCCGGCCGCAGGCGCCCGCAGACCAAAGAGACGTAATGGGGCCCCGAACTCATCGGAGCCCCACTCTTAGCGCTGCAGCGATTCTTTTGCCTTCAAGATCGCCTGAACTGCAAGTTCGTGGTCTTGGCCGTGATGAAGGCCGCTCACGCCCAGGATTGCCATGACCCTGCCGCCGGGGTCCTTGATGGGGACCGCGCCGGCGTAGCCCGCGTCATCGGGGTCCGACCAAAGGCTCGCATGGCCCGTCTTTCGCACAAGCTCGCACTTCCACTCAATAAAGCCCATGTTGCGAGGGGCCTTGTCATCCATGGCCCAGCAGAAGAGCATGAGCCCGTCGGCCTCGCGCGTGATGGCACACGTGACCCCGCGCTCATAGCCCGCCGCAAGCTCCGCCAAGGTGTTGCCGAGCTTCAGGGCCTCCTGCGCACCAAACGAGCCGCTCCAGACGAGCTCGCTCTCCTCACGCTCAAGCTCAGCGCGTTCCATCTAGTGCTTCCCCTCGATGCTCGCATCGAGAATCTGCATCTGGGCGAGCGTCTCTGCGGGATCCACGAGCTGGGACGCACCGTTGACGACAGTCTCGTACAAGGCGTCGTAGAAGCTGGAATACGTGGTGCGGCACGTCGGGACGCGCTCCTCGCGAAGAACGCCGCCGTCGTCCAGATAGCGCAGCGTACCGTACTGGTCGGGAGAATCGACGCCGAAGTCATCGTGGCCGGCCGGCAGGTAGAAATGCTTGAGGTCGCGCTCCTGCTGGTCCTTCTCCCCCTTTATGTAGGCACCGCGGTCGCCGTAGATCTCGAAGCTCGGACGCGGGAAGGCGCTCTGGTAGTTGGCGTGGGCCGTGGCCTTGAGGTTGCGGTCGGTGTAGTAGAGGTCGTAGTCGAAGTAGTCCACGGCCTGGCCCTCCCCCTTCAGCTGCCGCGTCTCGGCATGGAAGCTGTCGGGCACGCCAAGCCAAGAGATGAGTTGGTCGAGGCAGTGCGACGCATGGCCGTAAGCCGCGTTGTTCACGCGGTCGAAGCCCATGCCGTCCATCATGTGCGGGCGGAAGTAGTCATAGCTCGTCACGATCTCAAAGACGCGGCCGAGCTTGCCCGAGGCAACCACCTCCTTGGCGGTGACGAAATCGCTGTCAAACCTGCGGTTCTGATAGCACTGGACCGTGACGCCATGCTTGCGGGCAAGCGCAAAGAGCTTCTCGGCCTCATCCTTGCTGGCAGCGAACGGCTTGTCGACCGTAGCGTGCTTACCGGCACGCAAGACCTGGCTCGCAAGCTCGAAGTGGAACTGAGAGGGCGAGCAAATCTCGACAACATCAATCTCAGGGTCATTAAGGACGGACTCGATGTCCTCCACGTACTCGGCGCCCGGCACGGCGTCCCAGATCTCATGGCTCACGCGACGGTCGTAGACCTTTTTGATTCGAAACGTCTCGGGACGATTCAGTACGTAGGGCATGTGATAACGGTTGGCGCTCTTGCCATTGCCCACGTAGGCGATGTTCACAACACGCTTTGACATGATGCAGACCTTTCTAATAACCACGCCCGCGCATTCGAAGGCAACAAGCGCGCGGGCGTGGTCGACGAATATGTCGGGAAATGTCCCTTAAGCCTGGGTTCCCTCGATCTGCTCCTTGGTAAAGCCAAAGAGGAAGGTGACGATCGTGCTCACGATGAAGCCTGCCACGCCGGCCACGAGGGCGATGACGAAGTTGGGGCCGCCCGCGGGATTGACGAACATCAGCAGGCAGAGAATCGAGGAGGTTCCGAGCTGGTAGCACGTTGCATGGCCGATGGCGCAGATGAGGCCCGTGGTGATGCCGCCGGCAACCATGCCGATGTAGGCTCGGGGGTACTTCATGCCGATGCCGTAGAGCGAAGGCTCGCTAACGCCGCCCAAGAGGCCGGAGATGAAGCAGCCGAGCGCCGCGGACTTCTCGTCCTTGTTCTTGAGACGCAGGAAGGCGCCGAAAGCCATGGCCCACACGGCAAAGTTGGACATGACGTTGGCGACAAGGGCGAAGTTCTCGACACCCTGGTTGGCGAAGGCCGCGAGGGCAAGCGTCACGAGAACCATGTGCATGCCGGTGATGACGAGGAACGGCTGCAGGGCGGTGAGGACCGTGAGCGCAAGGATCGAGACGATGCCGCCGGCGCCACCGGCCGCATAGAAGAGGTTGCCGATGAAGTCACCGAGGACAGAGCCGATAGGCGCGATGACGACAAGGGTGAGCGGAATCATGACGAGCATGGTTCCGAAGGGCACGAGAACCGTCTTGAAGAGATCGGGGACAATGCGCTTGAAGAAGCGCTCAACGTAGCTCATGATCCAGACGGACAGCAGGATCGGCAGGACGCTCGAGGAATAGTCGACCATGTGGATGGGCAGGCCGAAGAGGTCGAGCTGCGTGCCGGCGCCGACGGCCGCCACGAAGGACGGCTCGATCAGGACGCCACCGAGCATCATGCCCAGGACCGGGCGAACGCCGAGCTTCTGGGACGCAATGTAGCCCAGGTAGATTGGGAGCGCGTAAAAGCCCGCGTTGTAGGCGATGTTAAGAAGCTGATAGAGGCTATCGGTCTCAGAGATGACGCCGAGAAGCGTCGGGGAAAGGATGACCTGGATGGTCTTGAAAAGACCGGCGACCATGATGACAGGAACGACCGGCACGATCGAGCCAGACAGGTAGTCGAGGATGGCCTTGCCGATGCCCTTGAGCGTCAGCGGCTTCTTCTCGTCGAGGTTCTCATCGATTGCCTCGGCCTCCTTGATGTCGGCGAGCTTGCAGACCTCGGCATAGACGTCCCCCACGTTCTGGCCGATGATTACCTGATACTGGCCGCCTGCACGCTGGATGCCCAGAACGCCGTCGATTGACTTGACCTCATCGTCCTTGGGGACCGATTCGTCCTTGAGGTTAAAGCGAAGGCGGGTCATACAGTGGGTGGCGAACTCGACGTTCCCCTTGCCGCCCACGGCCGCAAGCACATCTGCTGCGATCTGTTGGTTGGATGCCATCTGGCAGCTCCTCTCCATGTTGGAACTTTGCTCCGTAGCCCACAAGATAGACTCCCCGGAGACCCCGCCACCACGAATAACGGCAGGTAGGACGCGAGGTGCGCGAATTATCCGGGCTCCGTTGGCCGCGCCGTACTTTTTGTTCACAAGTACGGGATGAACGGTCGAACGCCTATCAGGCGCGCGAGCGATCGAGGAAGCAGGGAGCGTCAGCGCTCTTGAAGCATTTCCCGCATCCGACGCAACGCGAAGCTACGTCCGCATCCGCCTTCCATCGGGCAGGAAGGTCAGGCTCGCTCACCAACGGACGCGCGACGCCAAAGCCGGCGATTGCGGTTGTGTCCAAAAGACCCTGCATCTCGCGAACGATACGGTTTCCGCCCGTGAGCACCACAGGTATGTCAACCAGCTCGGCGAGCCGCGCGGCATACTCGGCGTAGAAGCCATGGCATGCGTTCTTGCCAATCGTGCGGATCCGATCGAAATCCCCGCCGCTCACTTCAATGGCATCGACATAGGGCGCAATGGCCCCGGCGGCCTCAAGGCTTTCCCTTTCCTCAAGGCCACCCTCCTTACCATCGTGGCTGTTAATCTTAATCATCACCGGATACGCATCACCGACGGCGGAACGAACGGCCTCGACGACCTCAATCACGTAGCGGCAACGATTCTCAATCGTTACGCCGTACTCGTCTTCCCTGTGGTTGAAGAGCGGGCTCAGATACTGCGCCAAGAGATATCCGTGGGCCGCGTGAACCTCCACGCCGTCAAAGCCCGCCTCCTTGGCGCGGCGGGCGCAGTCGGCAAAGTCCCGCGCAAGGGACGCACGGTCTTCCTCGCTCATCTCGCGACCGATCATGTGACCGTCTTCCCCATAGATGTCGGACGGGGCGAGCGCCGGCTCACGTTTGCCCTCGCCCGCAGCGCCGACGCCGCAATACACGAGCTGCATCACAATCTTGGCCCCAGACGCATGGGCGACATCGACCAGCTCTCGATATCCATCGATGAGCTCGTCCCGACAGAGCGACAGCATGCTGCCGTAGCGGTACTCGTCATCGCGCACATAGGCGAAGCTCGTGATGATCGTACCCACGCCACCCTCCGCGAGGGAGCGGTACTCCTCGACAAGCTTGGGCGTCACGCTACCGTCCCTTGCGGCCGCATGCTCGTAGGTCGCCGCACGGAACAGCCTGTTGCGCGCTGTCATGGAACCAATCGTCATCTCATCGAAAAGCGCAGTCATATTGTCCTCCCCATAGCAAAACGGCCCCGAGATGGTGCATGCCGCAGGCCGGTATTGCTTGGATGATATGCATTTTTATTGCAGGACGGGCGCTATGCGCCGCATTTGAAAATTAGGTACCGAAACGAGCTAGTCAAACCGCAGGTGCCGGAACCTATCGTTCGGGCGGCCGCAAGGCTCAGAACGAGTTAAGCGCCCCCAACATGATGTTGAGCTCATCGACCTGGTCCACCCGCGAAATGCTCCCCTCGTAGTCCAAGGCGTAGATGGCCCCGAAAAGGCAGTTGAGAAGGTAACGGATGCACATCTGGGAATAGAACGTCGCCACCTTGCCGTGTTCCAGCTCGCGGGCGGGAAACCTCAACTCGACATCCATCCCCAACGGCTTTGGGGCAGACGACAGCCAGACCATGGAGCACTTGCGCTCCTTGAACAGCTGGACCACACGCTGCATAACGGCCGAGTTGACGACCTTTCCGCTGTAGCTCACCCAAAGGCCGACATCGCCCGGCTCCACAGAGCTCACATTGGCCCATGTCTCGCCGTATTCGTCGGCGAAGATGCAGTGCACGCCGAGCTTTAGCAGCATATTGGCGAACGCCATCGCGCTGATTCGCGAATCGCCAATCGCAAAGATATAGACCCGGCGCGAGTGTCGGATCAAACGAGCCGCCGCGTCAATCGCGTGGGGGTCGACCGAGGAATGGCTGGCGTCGATGGCCTCCTCGAGCACCGCCGCCAGCCCACCCATGATGGCCGCCGCATTCTCCTTGCTGGTAAAAGGATGGTTCACATCGACCCCGACGCGAGACGACCGAGACCGCTCCAGTTCCGTCGCGAGCTCGATTCGAAAATCGCGATATCCTTCCACGCCAAGCTTTCTGCAGAGCCTGATGATCGAGGCATTGCTGGTGTACGCACGTTCTGCCAAGCAGGTGATACTCATGTGCGCAACCTCGTCAGCGTGGTCAAGTATGTAGCCCGCGAGCGACCTCTCGGACTCCGTGAACCCCTCGGCATTCTGCAGCCCTGCGATAACGGGCATCGGTCCCCACCCCGCTCAAAATGACACCGACTACTTCAGACATCCATTTTCTAGGAAGAACGACACCGATGTAGCCGAGAATCCGGGAGCGTAAGGAGCCAATCGGCCTTTGGGCTCAACGCTCGCAACGGCACAGGTCGAGACCGCGCCTTGGCTAGCTAGCGGTTATCGGCCGCAAACACGATCCCGGCGTCGCGGCGGGCCTTGGTCATGAGCTCCGAGACAGCAAGGCTGTGGTCGAGAAGCTCATAGCAGCAGTCGAAATCGCCGGTCGCCAGTATCTCGCCAAAGGCACGGAACTCGCTCTCCCACTGAAGCTCTGGGTTGTCGTTATAGACTTCTTCGGTTCCGTCATTGAGGTGAAGCGTCACCGCGCCGCAGTTGTTGGGCGGTGTCGTCTGAAGGATGTAGCCGTCCGTCCCCTGGATGCAAACCGAGACGGGCGCGGCGCAATCCTTGGCGGCAACGCACACCGCCTTGAACCCGTCGAACGTCATGGTCGTCACGCCGGAGGTGTCGATGCCGCGCTCGATATTGGGGAGATAGGTACAGGACTCGGGCTTTCCAAAGAGGCCCAAGACGTAGTGGACGCAATAGAGGCCCAGGTCCATAAGCGCGCCGCCCGACTTGGCCGGATCGAAAGCGGGAAGGGTCTCACCCGAGCGGAACGCATCGTAGCGACTGGAGTACTGGCTATAGTTGAGCGAGACAAGCTTCACGGTCCCGATTGAGTCGAGCAGGCCACCGATAAGCCTGTAGTTGGGCAAATGGAGCGTGGAGATAGCTTCAAAAACCATGAGGTGCAGTGAGCGGGCCATGTCGGCCAGCTCCCTCGCCTCTTCATAGTTGCTCGTGAACGGCTTCTCGACGATGACGTGTTTGCCGCTCTCAAGCGCCTGTTTGGCAAAGGAATAGTGCAGGAAGTTCGGGACGGCGATGTAGACCGTGTCGATATCGGTGGCCTGCAGCATCTGGCCATACTCGACGTACTCGTCCGCTGCGCCAGACCTAAGGGCAAGGTCATGCACCTGGTCGGCCGTCTGGGGGGTGCCGCAGACGGCGCCTACGGGGCAACCCCAATCATTCAGATGTTCCACGACGAGCTGCGCGATCATTCCCGTGCCCACAACGCCAATGTTCATCGGCATCTCCCTTCAATCGATTTGCACCGGTTTAAAGGTAGGGTTCGGGAAACGCAAAAACGCTTGTCCGCGCCACCTTTGGTCAGAACGTTCGATGAAAGCCTCGAAATCGTTTGGTGCGAAGAACCAAAAGTGCAAAGGAACGAAATCGACAATGCTGATTACTCGTTCCCGGCAGACAGGCAATCATCACGAAATGCTCCTCCGACCTTCGTCCGGCGATTGGAGGCAGACTGAACAACACGGATGGCGGTTTGTGTTGAGTTCAGAAATAGGGAGAGGAACAACGGGAGGCCGACGCGCTACCACCCATCATCGATGGCGTCGGAGCAACCTATTTCCTTCTCGGCTTTGAATGCGTCACCCCGGGTGACAAAGGCCTGGCCGCGCTTGATTTCGGCGGCCTGTGGAGCGCCTTGTCGACCCCTGCGTCAAAGGCGAGCGACTTGTCTCGTCGGGCACGACGGCGCGATCGAGCGTCATGGGAACGTAGTGGGCGCCGCCACCTACGAGATGGCCGTCTTGTAATGGTCGCCGAAGGCGGCGAGGGAGTCCATGACGGGCAGCATCTGCCGGCCGAGCTCGGTGAGGC
>CAVCLY010000039.1:0-18306 GCA_963603165.1 Faecalibacterium prausnitzii | reverse complement strand
CTGGCGAGGTGCCTGCCGACGATGAGCTGTATGCGAACAAGGCAAAGCGTCCGGCCTTGAGCTGGTTTTTGGCCCTTGGTGCCGCCCTTGTGGCGCTGATTTGCCTCGTCTTTGGCATAGCGTCGGTTTTTGCGACCGCGCTCGGTGTCCACACCGAGATCGAGAGCTTTTATCTTCTGCTGCCCTCAAGCCCGCTCTTCAAGCGCATGCTCGCCGGCATCGTCTGCGGCGTAGCGCTCGTTGGCGCTTCGTTCGCGCTCGCTCGCAAGGCCGAGCGGGTGCATGAGCGGCTTTTCGTGAGCGTTCTCGCGGCGATCGCGTTCGCCTTCTGCCTCGGGTGGATCTACATCAACGGAACCGAGACCAATCTCTTTTCCGATTCTCAGCAGATCCTGCTGTTCGCAAAACAGCTTGCAGCGGGCGACTACAGCTCATTCTTGCCGCATTCCGTGGCGTTCACGGGCAAGCTCGCGGGTGATATGTATCTCTCGAACTATCCCTTTCAGTCGGGCATCTTGCTTTGTATGGAAGGCTTCGTGCGCGTGTTCGGCGGCTTTGCGGTGCAAGCGTTCCAGGTCGCGAATGCTGTTGCGGCTGTTTCGAGCGCATGCACTCTCGTGCGCATGACGCGGCTCCTCGGCCGGCCTAAGGCTGAGCGCCTGGTCTGCGCCCTGCTCGCGTTCACCTTTATGCCCGCGCTCATCTTTGTGATCTTTCCTTACGGCAACGCTATCGGCTTTGCGTTTGCGCTTGCCGCTGTGGAGCTCTGGGTGCGCTCGCGAGGCGAGCGTTCGGGACGGGAGCTCGCGCTGCTCATGGGCGCATTTGTGCTGCTCGCGATCGGTCTTATGGTCAAGTCGACCTATCTCATCGTCGCTATCGGTGCGTTGATCGTGCTCCTTATCGATTGCGTGCGCAAAAGGACGCCGCTTGCGGCGGTGCTCATGGTGGTGTCGCTCCTTGCGGCCAACTCGATCGCGGGGGCGCTGCCTGCCAAGGTGATGGAAGCTCGCTTGGGCTATTCGCTCGGCGAGAACCAGCCCAAGATCGCATGGATCGCCATGGGGCTTTCGAACGACAACGTGTTCGATGGGATGATGCCCGGCTGGTGGGGCTCGAGTGCACTCGCGAGCCAGATCGCGAACGAGGGCGATGTAGAGGGGCAGGAGCGGGACGCGCGTGAGCGGATCGAGCGCTCGCTCAAGGATTTTGCCGAGAACCCCGCATATGCCCTCTGGTTTTTTGCCAAAAAGCTGGGGAGCGAGTGGCTCGACCCGAGCTTTCAGTCGTTCTACATTGCCGATATCTCGACGATGACGCCCGAGGCGGCGGCCGCTCGATCGCATTCCCAGGAGCGCGATTTCGATCCGTGGGACATATCGTTTGCGCACGGCTACGTGTCGCATGCGGTTTTTGTTTACATGGATGGCTACGAGAGCGTGATGCTGCTTGCGGCCTGCGTCGGCGCCGTGGTGCTCTTTAAGAGAGCTCGTTCCGGGGAGAACGATGCCCTCGATTATCTGCTTCCCTGCGCCTTCTTTATGGGCTTCTTCGTCTATGTTCTCTGGGAGGCCAAGGGCATGTACTGCATGCCGTTCTTCTTCTGCCTGCTGCCGCTTGCCGCACGAGGGCTCTGCACGATGATGCCGCACCTTGAGCGGCGCGTTGAAGCTCGCTTGAGCGCGAGGACGGAGCTGGTCTAAGGGCGAACGCCCGGGGTGGTGCAGCCGTCTGTTATGGGGCCCGGCATCGACGGTCGAGATCGCCTCGAGTGTCGATGCCGGGCCTTGATCGTTTTCAGCAGAGTTTGGTGCGTGAGCCTATTGGGCGTGCTTGCACTCGTCCTCGCCCGAGACGGACTCGATCGCCCAAGCGGCGCCGTCGCGGTTGTTCCTGCGCTTGATCGTTACGGTTGCTTCGTGGCGCTCGCCATCGCGCGTGTAGCGGAGAGCAAAGCTCGCACGACTGCGCGTTGCCTCGATTGAGTTGCGCTCGCGGGCGATCCAGTAGTATTCGCCGACGATGCCGAGCGCGTCTGCGCCCCAGGGCAGGAGCGCGGAAAGCTCAGCGAGTAGGTCGCCGGGGCAGAAGACTTCGCGGGAGAAATCCACCGGATAGTCCTTGAAGTCGAAAGCCGGTGCCGCGGGCTCGGCATTTGCGGCTGCCGGAGCGGGAGTTGCGGGCGCTGATGCGGCGATGCGCTCTGATTCAGTAGCAGGTGCGGTGCCGGCGTGCTTTACCGACTCGGAGACTGCGGCCGATGGTTTTTTCGGTTCTGTTCGAGCGGGCTGTTCGGCCGACGGCGATGCGGGCGCTGCTTGGGCGTTCGCTGTCGCCGTAGTGGTCTGCACGGACTGCGTGGAGGGCGCGGAGGACCTAGCCGCTACGCTCTCGCGGGGCTGCGCGGTCTCAGTCGGTTGCGCTGCGGCTTCCTCTGGCTCCGCATCGTTATCTGCAGGCGTTTCGGCATTCTCGATGGCGGCCAAAAGCTCGCTCAGCGTCTTGGGCGCGCCAGCGGGTTTCTGCGGCGCGCTCTCGGCTCCGCCCTCACCCACAGCGGGCTTTGATGCGGGTGTGGCTGCTTCAGAGCCGCTTTCGTCTGCGCTGTCGGCGTCGTGCTCCTCTGCCTTGACGGCTTCCATCGTGGTTGCAGTTGCGTGTTCCGGGTCGGCTGCAGCCTCTTGCGCCGTCTCTGCACAAGGCGCTCCGACGGCTTCGTTATCGGTGCTCTTTTCGGCATCTTCTGCGGCCGGTTGCGCAGTACTCGTTGTCCGGTCGCTTGCAGCCGAGTTATCGGTTTTGGAATCTGCCTGCGCTCCGTCTGCGTTTGCAGACGCCGGTTTGGGCTTGGGCTCATCGTGCTTGACGCGCTTGGGACGCTGCGGTTTGAGCGCCTTGGCGCCCTTCTTTTTCTTCCACGATTTGCCCTTGGTGCCGGCAGCCTTAGTGGACGTTTTCTCGGGCTGCGCCAGCGCCTCGTCCCAGGCGGCAACGGCGCTCAGGGTGGCGTAGATGCGTCCACCTTTGAAGACTGTGAGCTTTACAAAGTCGCCGAGCGCCTCCAGGAGCTCGCGCGTATCTGCGTATCCGATCTCTTGCGGGATAAGGTCGTCGGCGGCGAGCGCTTCGTCCACGGCGGTGATGAACGTCTGCTTGCCGCACCCGATCGCATCCTTGAGCAGGCGATAGAGATAGATGCGGTTGTTCTCGGTAAGGGTGGGGCGGGTGCGGTTCGGCTCCATAGGCGGTCTCCTCAGTCGGTGGCGGGCGGTCGTGCCCTGTCTTCTGGCTGCGGAGAGGGCTTAAGGTTCGGTCGGTTAGCGCGCTTCCTTTTTGGGCGGCATGGGCTTCCATGTTTTGTCGCGAAGGATCTTGGCGCCGTCGTGCATGCCGCGCCTGAGTGCGGGCACGCCGGTCTTGAACGTCTTGTCGACGGCGGCCAGGCGGATGAGCTCCTTGCAGAAAGTGGCAAAGGTTCCCACGCGGAAGAGCACCGGGTTGTAGTCGCCGTAGACCTTGAGGTAGCGGGCGAGATAACCGCGGTTGCGCATGATGTAGTAGCGATTGGTGTCGCTCGTGGAGTTGAGCTGGCGCTTGCCGGCGATGTCCCAATTCGAGACAACGCGTGCGCGCTTGAGCACCACGTCCTCGACCACCACGGCATCGAAGTGCTTGCTCGCCACGTAGCCGTAGCAGGCGTCGTCGCCGTAGATGAAGAAGCGCGGATCGGGGAGACCCACCTCGTCTACCACGGCACGGCTGAAGAGGCCTCCCTCAAAGCAGAGCTGGTTCATGGCACGGAACCCCTCCTCGCCAAGATCCCACTTGGCCACGGGGTTGGGGATCCCGAGCGGCACGATGAGCTGGTATTGCCAGAAGAAGGGGCCGTCATCGAAGTCGAGACGCGCTGCCTGGATCACCTGGTGCTCGGCGGTCCACTTGGAGAGCTTCTCGAGCGCCTCGGGCATCACGACCACGTCGTCGTCCATGAGCCAGAACCACTCGGCACCGAGTTCATAGGCGCGGTCCACGCCGGCCGAGAATCCGCCGGCGCCGCCGCCGTTCTCGCGTTGCGGTGCGTAGATGACGCGCGCGGTCTTGCCCTCTGCATCGGGGTTCTCGGTGTCGGTGCCCCAGAGCTCACGGAGGCGGTCGTCGAAGTCGAACGTCATGTGCGCGGTCTGGCGCGAGTCCTCGTTGTCGACGATCACGATGCGCCAGGGCGCGCTCTTGAGCTCGGCGATGGAGTCAAAGAGGTCCTGGAGCATCTCCTGGCGCTTGTAGGTCACCACGACGATGGCGAGTTTTTCGATCGGCGAGGTGCCGGGTGTGTTGTTGGCCGGGGTTCCCACGAGCGCGTGACCTTCCGTCGGTTTGTTAGATGGATTCATTATAGGGGCGCTGTTCCGTCTTGAGAAAAACCGCGCATTCACCGGGTTCCCACGCGCAGTCGTCCCCGCGCCGCTGTATCGCGCTCGCGCGGTATCATGGAGCAATCTGTTCCCGCGAGAAAGGCCGTACGTGGAGAAGCGCGAAACCCCGACCGTCTCGCTCCTCGTTCCCATCTACAACGTGGAGCGCTATCTCAGGCAGTGCCTCGATTCCGCTGCCGCGCAGACGCTCGAGGACATCGAGGTCATCTGCATCAATGACGGCTCCACCGACGGTAGCCCCCAGATCATTCGCGAGTTCATGGAGCGCGACGCCCGCTTTCGCATGATCGACAAGGCCAACTCCGGTTACGGCGACTCCATGAACCGTGGCCTTGCGGCGGCGCGCGGCGAGTACGTCGGCGTGCTCGAGTCCGATGACTTTATGGCACCCGATGCGCTCGAGAAGCTTGTGGCCGCGGCTCGTGCGGCTGGCGCCGATGTTGCCAAGGGCAATTTCGACTTTTACTGGTCGGAGCCCGAGGAGCGCCGCGAGCTCCACGAGATGTTCCGCGCTGATGCCTGCGGCAAGGCCGTCGACCCTGCGGCGACCCCGTTCATCTTCCATCAGAAGCCCTCGATCTGGTCGGCCCTCTATCGGCGCGACTTCCTCGAGCGCGAGGGGATCGGCTTTCTGCCCACGCCGGGTGCCGCCTTTCAGGACACGTCGTTTACCTTCAAGGTCTTCGCCCTCGCCGAGCGCGCTGTCTGGATTCACGACTCGGTGCTCTCGTATCGGCAAGACAACGAATCGTCTTCGGTGAACTCGTCGAACAAGGTCTTTTGCGTGAACACCGAGTACGCCGAGATCGAGCGCTGGCTGCGCGAGGATTACACCTCCGCGCACGGGCAAGCAGATGCCGTGCGCCTGCTGCGCATCTGCCACACGGTCAAGTACGACTCCTACATGTGGAGCTACGTGCGCCTGGCGCCCCGGTTCCGTCTGGAGTTCCTCGAGCGCATGGCGGAGGAGTACCGCGCGGCCGAGGCGGCGGGGGAGTTCGAGCTTTCCGACCTCAAAGCGTGGAAACGCGCGAACATGGCGTCCATCATGCGCGACCCAGCGGTCTGGGCCGAGCGGAACGAGAGCTATGCTGCCGCGGGCCCGGCCGGACGCGCTCTGCATTATCTCAAGCTCGGTGGCCCGGGCCTGCTCATCGCCTATGCCAAGAGCAGGATCTGCCATGAGTAGCGCCGCCGCGGTGCCCGCCGTCTCCATCATCGTCCCGGTCTTTAAGGCCGAGCGCACGCTTGCCGCCTGCCTCGTTTCGCTCCTGGCGCAGGACCTTGCGGATTTCGAGGTCATTTGCGTCGATGACGGCTCGCCCGATGCGTGTCCGCAGATCCTTGCCGACTTTGCGGGGCGCGATGCGCGCGTGCGCGTGATTTCGCAGGAGAATGCCGGCGTTTCGGTGGCGCGCAACGTCGCTCTCGATGCTGCCCGGGGAAAGATCGTGATGTTCGCCGATGCCGACGACGCGTTTGAGCCTGGCGCCTGCTCTGCCGTCGCTGCGGCGTTCGGGGCCAACCCCGGGCTCGAGGCGCTCGTGTTCGGTGCCGCTTGCGAACCTGCGGACGGTGCCCCCAAGCACGTGCGCGATCTTTTGAGCCCCAAGCCGGCGACCTTTGTGCGCGACGACCTCGGACGGGTCGATCCCGCGCTCTTTTTCGCCGCTCGCGCGCAGCCCTATGTGTGGCGTTCGGCCTATCGTCGGGGCCTGCTCGAGCGTGAGCATATCCGCTTTGCGCCGGGTCTCGCTCTGGCCGAAGATGCCGTGTTCCAGATCCTCGCGTACTCGCTTGCGCACGAGACGGCGCTTATCCCCGATGTGCTCTACCGCTACCGCATGGAGAGCGCATCGGCCACGCATGAGTTCAACGCCGAGGCGGCGCGCGAGCGCAAGGTCGCCCAGCACCTGGAGGCGATCGAGGCGTTGCTTGCCGAGTGGAGCGAGCGGGGACTGGCCGGCTTCTACGGACCCGAGACCGTGACCTGGTGCCTCGATCTCACCCTGTTCGATATCGCACGTGTGAGCGCTCCTGCCGCATCTGCCTTTTGCGAACGGCTCGCCGCCGTGCTCGAGGGCTCGTTCGGTTCCGCATGGACGGGGCTTCCCGCCAAGGGCGTCGTGCGCACGGCCGCGAGCAAGGTCGCTGCCTGCGACGGTGCGGGTCTCGGTATGAGCCGTGCCGAGCTCGTGCGCTTTTTTGTGGCCACACGCGGGCTCAAGCAATGCATCGAGCGCTTTATCTAGAAATCTGAACGTAGGCCGAAGGAAGGCATTCGCATGAAAGACGGATTCATAAAGGTCGCGGCACTCACGCCCGCCGTCACCGTTGCCGACGTCGATACGAACGTGGGCTCCTGTACAGAGGCGGTTCGCTCGTGCGGCGATGCGCAGGTGATCGTGTTGCCGGAACTCTGCCTTACCGCCTATACCTGTGAGGATCTTTTTTGGCAGGATGCTCTGCTCCGCGCCGCCGAGGAGGGTTTCGCGCGCTTTGCCGCCGCGACCGCCGATCTTGACGCCCTCGTCTTCGTCGGCGTGCCGGTTCGTGTGAACGCCAAGCTCTACAACTGCGCCGCCGCGCTCGCCCACGGCAAGCTGCTCGGCCTCGTGCCCAAGCGCTTCATCCCCACTTATAACGAGTTCTACGAGGGGCGCCACTTCGTGCGCGGTCTGGAGGAGTGCGTTGAGGTTTCGTTTGCGGGGCAGCGCGCGCCCTTCGGCACGCGCCAGCTCTTTGCCTGCGCCGACATGCCCGAGCTCGTCGTGGCGGCCGAGATTTGCGAGGACCTCTGGGTTCCCAACCCGCCCTCCACGGCCGCGGTCCAGGCCGGGGCGACCCTTGTGGTGAATCTCTCGGCCTCCAACGAGCTCGTGGGCAAGGCCGACTACCGCCGCATGCTCGTCGGCTCCGCGAGCGCGCGACTTGTGTGCGCCTACGCCTATGCGAGCGCCGGTCGGGGTGAGTCCACGCAGGACACGGTTTACGGCGGGCACTGTCTTGTGGCCGAGAACGGTCGTATCGCCGCCGAGTACGGCCCGCTTGCCATGGGGGAGTGCGGGAGCGTTGCGGGAGCGTGCGCTGCGGTCGACCTCGGCCTCATCGCCGCCGATCGCCGTCGCATGTCGACCTTTGAGATCGAGGCGGGCGCCGGCTACGTGCGCACGTCGTTTACACTCGATAGCCACGAAGTCGACCTCGCCGAGCGCGCGATCGACCCGCACCCCTTTGTGCCGGCCGATCCCACCCGCCGTGCCGAGCGCTGCGAATCCATCTTCTCGATCCAGGCGCATGGACTTGCCAAGCGCCTTTCGCATACGCATTCCGCGCGCGCAGTGGTGGGCGTCTCGGGCGGGCTCGACTCCACCCTCGCTCTCCTCGTTTGCGCGCGCGCTTTTGATTTGCTCGGGCTCGACCGCTCGGGGATCCTCGCCATCACCATGCCCGGGTTCGGCACCACCGAGCGCACGCACGGTAACGCCACCACCATGAGCGAGGCGCTCGGGTGCGAGCTTCGGGAGGTGAGTATCGCCTCTGCCGTACGCCAGCATTTTGCCGACATCGGGCACGACGAGGCCGACCATTCCGTGACCTATGAGAACGCGCAGGCGCGCGAGCGCACGCAGATCCTCATGGACGTGGCCAACCGCGAGGGTGGCCTGGTGGTGGGTACGGGTGATCTCTCCGAGCTCGCGCTCGGCTGGGCCACCTATAACGCCGACCATATGAGTATGTACGGCGTGAACGCGGGTGTTCCCAAAACGCTCGTGCGCCATCTCGTGCGCTACGTGGCCGACGACGCGCGGGCAGGTGGCAGCGCCGCGCTGGCTGACGTGCTCTACGACGTGCTCGACACGCCCGTTTCGCCGGAACTCCTGCCCGCCACGGGTGACGGCAAGATCGCCCAGAAGACCGAGGATCTCGTCGGTCCCTATGAGCTGCACGATTTCTTTATCTACCAGGTCTTGCGCTGCGGCTTTGGTCCGGCGAAGGTCTATCGCCTGGCGCTCGAGGCGTTCGGCGGGCGCTACGCCGCCGGCGCCGATGCGGATGATACGGCCGTCGGCACCTACGATGCCGCCACCATCATGAAGTGGCTCAAGAAGTTCTACTGGCGCTTTTTCTCGCAGCAGTTCAAGCGCAGCTGTCTGCCCGACGGCCCCAAGGTGGGCAGCGTGGCCGTGAGTCCGCGCGGCGACCTTCGCATGCCGAGCGATGCCGTCTGCGCTCTCTGGCAGGCCGAACTCGAGCGTATCGAGGTTCCGCTCGCCTAGATTGGGCTAGACTTGAGGGGTATCCGGCGCGTTACGTTTACCTGCGCTTTTGCCGGAAAATATCCTAAATAATCCCAAGTGCCTCGCGGTAGCTGCAGACGAGTTGGTCTTTGGACGGGCGTATATAGTGGGCGCCGGACATGCCCGGAAGCTTGTGGCCCATCAACATCTCGGTCAGGTCCCACGGCAGGCGGTACTCGAGTTCGGCTATCGTGCGCCACGAGTTGCGCAGGTTCTGCCACGGGATGTAGCGCACACCGTTCGATTCGCAGAACGAGCCCCAGGCGCGCCTGCAGGTGTTCGTGTTCATGGGCGAGCCGTCACCGCGATCGGTGAGCCATTGGGTTCCGAACGCACGGCGCTCGTCGATGATCTCGAGCAAGCGACTCGTGTATTCGGGGAACACGATGATCGTGCGGTTCGACTTTGCGGTCTTGAGCTGCCCGTCGGGCATCGGCTCCTCTCCGCCATGCGGCATCTGACGGCGGATGTCGATCGTGACGAGCGGCGCTGCGCCGTCGGCGAACACCTCGATGTCGCTGAGCTTTACGCCCAGGGACTCGCCGGTGCGGCACGATGCGAAGCAGGCCATGTAGAACGCACCCTCGAGCGGGTGGCCATGCAGGGCGCGTGCCACCTCGCGGGCCTCGTCCATCGTGTACACCTCTTTCGACCGTTCGCGCTCGCGCCTGCGCGGCATGGCGTAGCTGATGGTCGGGGAGAACGGGTTGAGCGGCAGCACCACGAACGCCGATACCGTCGAGTAGACCTTTCGCAGGACCTTGATAGCGGACTTGGCCTGCGCCTCCGTGAGCGTCAGCAGCCATTCCTGAAGATCTGAGGCCAGGAGCTTGTCGACGGGCGTATCGCTCCATCGCGGGCAGACGTGTGCGTTCCACGCGCTCACGTACATCTTCATGGAACCTTCGGCCAGCGTGCCCTCCTCGATGCGTCTCTGCAGGGTGGGATACGTCCATGTCTCCCATGCACGGCGCACGGTGGGCACGGGGCGGTCGTCGGCGCGCTCCACGTGGATGCGTTCGAGTTCGAGGTTGGCCTGGGAGCGGGTCCCGTAGAAGGTCTTGGTGAGGCGCTTGCGGCCCGTCGGGGTGTTTTGCGTCCAGCGGAGGATGTATTTGCGGCCTCGCTTGACCTCGGTGATTGAGCCCCACTGGCGCCTGCGAGTTCGTGGCATAATGGTGCCGTCCTTTCAAAGTTAAGGGTGATCGGACTCTGGCCGCGTTCCCGGTTCCAGTCGGGGGAGCGGCCGCTTTTTATGCCGGCCTGCAGTCGTTTTTTCTACGCGGCGACCACCTTCTTGGGTCGTCCAGCGGCGTGCTCCGTGGCGTTGCGCGCCTCGATGCTCTCGACCGTCACGTAGGTGCGGCGGCCCTTGCGGTAGCCGGTGAGGATGCCCGCATCGAGCATGTGAGTGACGCGCCCGGGCGTGACGCCCAGGCGACGCGCGGCCTCTGCGGCGCTCACCGTCTCGCCCTCCACGATGTAGGACTCGTCGGTGCTGAACGCCACGAGCATGGGCATCTCGCCCGCATCGGGCTCGCGGTAGGTGGCCTCGGGGACGGCGAGACCGTCCTTGACGAGCGCGCCGACGTAGGTCGCGGCGGCGTCCATGGCCATCTCGCCCGCCTCCTGCAGGGTGTCGCCGCAGGTGAAGCACCCCGGGAGATCGGGGAACTCCACGTCGAAGCCGCCCCCCCCTCGTCCTTTGTGATGATGGCCTGGTATACGTAGCTCTTCATATCTTTCGACCCCCAAGGGGGCGGGGCTAGAGCCACCCCGCCGTTTTCGCGATCCACCACTCAATATATCAACGGTCGGCCATGTGCCAGACTATGGCGCCGAGGGTGGTGACGGGCGGGTGGCCGTCGGCGGAGACGATGTCGGGCCACGCGCCCTCGAGGGCGTCGGCGGCGAGCACCGTGGTGGAGGCACCTCGGAGCGCCACGCGCGCCACACGCTCGCCCTCGACCTCGAAGAGGCCGCACTGGCCGTTCTCGGGCTCGGTGCCGGGGTCGACGAGCAGCAGGTCGCCCGCAGGGTAGCGGCGGGAGAGGGCGGCGTCGGCCACAACGAAGAACCCGCGCGGCCAGCGCTCGGCCACCCAGGACGGCACCTCCACAGGTGTATTCATGGAGGACCCCCCCCCAGCGACTTTTTGAAGGGTGGCGGAGCTGCCCACGATCGCGGGCGCGTCCTCGCCCATCAGGTCGGAAACCGTCACGCCGAAGAGATCGGCAAGCTGTTGGAGTTTGTCGGCGCGTGGTTTCGCTTTCCCGCTTTCCCAGGACGCTACAGCGGCTTTAGTGACTTGAGGGTCTAGCTTTAAGCCCACTTCCTCCTGAGTCATTCCTTTTGTTTTGCGAAGCGTCTTTAGGCGGTCTGAAATGGGCATTTTTCCTCCTAAGTAAAAGCTTCTTTTATCGTAATTAAAAATAATTTGATTTACAGATAAATTTATGTTGACTAGAGTAAAAGCCAGTTTTACTATTAAGGCATCGAAAGGAGGAGGGATGCAGAGCTTAAAAGAGTTCCGCGAGGAGGGAGCCAGACGCTACCAGAAGAAGGAGATAGCGGCAGCTCTCGGTATCACCGAGCCGACTCTATCCGCGATCGAGGAGCGGCAGGCCGACAAGCTGACCACGACCATGGCCATGAAGCTCGGCGAGCACTTCGGGGTCGACGGCAATATTTTTTTGGGTAGCGAGTCAAATTAGATTTAACTGGAAAAGGACACCACCATGCTCAAGGGAACCTACTTCGTCATCGACGATGACGCCACCGCCGCCGAGGACGGCACGCTCAACGCCCAGCTCGAGATCTTCGTGCGCTGCGCCAAGAGCATCGTCAGGCACGGTGACTCGGAGTGCGGCCGCGAGCGCCTGCGCGAGAAGATGAGCAAGATCGTCCACTGCTGGCGCGGCCGCATGCTCTACGTGAACGGCATGCTCACCGACGAGATCAGCCCGCTCTGGCTCGAGCACATCTTCTTCTCTGAGCTTTAGGCACCTGCCGCCGCCCGCGGGCGGCACGGGCCCCCGGCGCCGGCCTGTCTCCGAACCACGGCCGGGGGCGTTCCTGCCGTGCCGTCCGCAGGCGGCGGATTCCCGAAAAAGAAAAGCGACCCCGGTCACGGCTGCTGGAACAGCTGCGGGGTCGCCAACGAGTGACCTAAAAGGAGGTCGACATGGATTCTAGCAGACTCTCTCCCACGTTCGAGGAGATGCGCGAGCAGCTCGGGCTCAGGCCCCGCCTGCTCTACAGCCTCAAGACCGTGGCCGAGGTGACGGGCGTGCCCTACGACACCCTACTCAAGGAGTGCAAGGGCGGACGGCTCAGGAACATGCAGGCGGGCGGCCCCTGCGGCGCGAGACGCCTTAAGGCCGCGTGGGTCGACCGATGGATAGAGGAGGGCACCGATGGATGCGCTGCGTGAGGCGATAGACCGCATCCGCGAGTGGCACGACACGCTCGCGCCGTGGGTGCGCTGCGTCGAGGCGGGCGTTGGCGGGCTGGTGTGGGCGGCCGAGTGCTGGCTCATCCTCTGCCTTATCGCCTAGCGCTCCGTGCGCCGTGGCGGCGGCACTCGGCCGTGCGGGTGCGCCCGGGCAGGAAGAGACGACTCCTGGCGTAGCCCGGCGATCTGGTGCCGCCACCACGGCGCACGGACGCTTTTTTGAAATCTGGAAACCAAGAGAAAGGAAGGCTCATGCAGCCGTTCGTGAAGATCAAGGTGCCGCTCTCGGCGGTGCGCCCGAGCGGGCAGAACCCGCGCGAGGACTTCGGTGACATCGACGCGCTCGCCGAGACGATCAGGGCCACCGGCGGCGAGCCGCTGAACCCGCCCGTGCTCGTGGCCGACGGCAACGTCTACCGCATCGTGGACGGCGAGCGCCGCTACCGCGCGCTCTGCTCGATCTACGGCGCGGACTCGGGCCGCGAGGTCTCGGCGCTCGTGACCGATGGCATGGAGGAGGCCAACGAGCTCGTGGCCATGCTCGCCACCGACGACAAGCGGCAGCTCTCTGAAGCCGAGCGCGCCCACGGCGTACAGCAGATGCTCGTGCTCGGCGTGGACGAGGTCAAGGCCGCGCAGGCGGCACGCGCCACCACGGCACAGGTCCGTGCCGTCCGCCGCATCGGCAAGGTCAGCGCGGACGTGCAGCCCACGCTCGAGCAGTACGAGCGCGCCGCGCAGTTCGAGGACGAGGCCGACCGCGAGAAGGTGCTCTCGGCCGGCTCCAACTGGGCCAACGCCGCCTGGATGATCGAGCGCCGCATCGCCGCCGAGCAGAAGGAGGCCGCCGACCGCGCCATCCTCGAGGGCGAGGGCATCGAGATCGCCGAGAGCGCGCCCGAGGGCTGGCGGCGCATCGCGTGGGTCGACAAGGGCGGCATCGCCCAGAAGGGCATCGACCCCGCTTGGGGTGATGAGTTCGCCATCGTCGATGTTGGCGACTGGTGGGGCGTGCACGCGCCCGCCGCGGAGGACGCGCCGAGCGAGGATGAGCTTGCCGAGCAGCGCGACCTCGAGCGCGAGCGACAGGTCCTGGCCGACCTCAAGGTGCGCGCCGTGCGGTTCTTCCAGGGCAAGCGCACGTGGACGCGCCCCGAGGCCGACATGCTCTGGGGCCGCGTGCGCGACGCCCGGAACGTCCCCTGGGAGTGCCGCCAGGGCCTCGACGAGGACGACTACACCGGGCTCGTGGAGTGGGTGGGCGACCAGGCGCCCGCGTGCTGGGAGCTCACGATCGCGGCCATCAAGCTCGCCTCGCATCTCGCCAACCTGCGCGCCGGCGCCATGTACGACGTGACGCCCGAGAGCTGGCTCAAGGCCTGGGACCTGTTCAAGCGCTTGGGGTTCCCGTTCGAGCCGGAGGACGCCTGGGTGCGCCGCCGGGTGGTCGACTCGCAGGAGGCCGCCGAGTGACGCCCGAGAGCACGCGGGTGCACCGCGACGCGCAGGGGCGCTGGGAGTGCAGGCCCTACCTCGGCACCGACCGCGTGACGGGCAAGCGCGTGCGCCCCTCGCGGACGTGGCCGGCCGATTGGGACCGCGAACGCGCGCAGGCGGCCTGCGACGCCTGGCTCGCCGAGATCGCGCCCGCCGAGACGGGCATCGTCTCGCGCCGCCTGGGGAGCATGCTCGCCGACTACATCGACGACCCGCTCAACGGCTTTGCCGGCAACACCGTGGCGACCTACCGCTCCATCCTCAAGACCTGCGTGGAGCCGACGATCGGGGACGTTCCCTACGACGAGCTCAAGGCCCACGAGGTGCGCACGGCCTACGGCGCCCTGCTGCGCGGCTGGCGCGGGCGGGCGGCGATCGCCCCGGCCACGCTCCACAAGATGCACGTGCTGCTCAAGGGCGCCTACTCGCAGTGGTGCCGTGCCATGGGCGGGCGCAACCCGATGCTCGCCGTCCCCGCGCCCAAGGTCATCGCCGCCGAGCCGTTCGCCCTCTACGAGGGCGACCTCGACCGCCTGAACCGTTCGATTCGCGCAGGCCTCGACGTGCGCGGCCACGCGCTCGGCGACGTGTCGAGGCGCACGGTGGCGTTCGCCGCCTACCTCGCCCTCAACGGCGGCTTCCGCATCGGCGAGGTGTGCGCCCTCCAGCGCTGCGACTGGAGGCGCGAGGGCCACGACGTGCACGTTGGCGCGACCGTGGTGGAGCGCCCGAGGCTCGAGCGGCAGCCCCACACCAAGGGCAAGGTCGCGCGGAACGTCTCGATGCCGTCGCGCGTGGAGCGCGAGATCGAGCGGCACATCGGGTGGCAGGACGGATGGGTCAACGGGAATCGGACCGGCCCCCTGACGCCGCTCGTGACGCTCGCGCCAACGGCGACGATCGTGCGACCGACGGTGCTCACGGCGCGCTTCACGGCACTCGTGCGCGAGCTGGGGCTGCCCGAGGGCACGACGTTCCACACGCTCCGCCACACGCACGCCACGTGGCTCTTCATGCACGGGTTCGACGCCCGCACGGTGCAGGAGCGCCTGGGGCACGCCGACGTGGCCACCACGCTCAGGATCTACGGCTCGGTGATGCCGGGCCGCGACGCGGAGGCCGCGCGGGCCTTTGCCGAATCGATGGAGGAAGGGGAGATGGATGCAGATTCTTGATTCTCTCGTCGAAGGTGCGCTCATGCTCTCCGACTAGCGCGAGGCCAACGAGCTGATCGGCATGATGATGCGCTACCTGGCCACGGGCGAGATGCCCGAGGGCCGCACGGACGCGCAGAAGATGTGCCTGGTGCAGGTGCTGCCGGTGCTCGAGAAGACCCGCACCAAGAGCGTCCAGGGCGCTCGCGGCGGACGCAAATCGCGCAAGGGCGATAAGCGAACCGATAAGCGAACGGGTAAGCGAACCGCAAGCGAAACGGTAAGCGAAACGGCAAGCGAACGGGTAACGGAAGAGGAAGAGGAAGAAAGAAGTAAAACCCTAACGGGTTTTAAAGAAAACGCCCCCGCTTTCTCGGCTGACGCTCCGCAGGGCTTCACGCCGCCGGCGCTCGACGAGGTGCGCGGTTACTTCGGCGCGAACTGCCTGCGCGGCGACCCCGACGCGTTCGTGGACCACTACGCCGCCCTCGGCTGGAAGCAGAACGGCCGCGACGTCTACGACTGGAAGCCGCTCGCCCGCCAGTGGCACCGCCGCCAGGTGGGCTTCGACGCCGACGCCCGCGCCCAGGGACGGCAGACCTCGACCGACGTCGCCGAGGCGGCCGTGTGGAAGCCCGCCGAGACCGACGACGAGGCGCTCGAGCGCATCGAGGCGGAGCTGGCGGCGCTGGAGGGGGCGGCATGATCACGCTCAGCGAGGTGCTCAAGGGCTACAACCCCAAGGCCGGGCGTCCGGTGCCGCTCGTCAACCTCTACGCCGCGAACCTGATCTCGAAGGGTGAGTGGGAGCGCGTCCGGCTCGAGCAGCAGCGGGAGGACTACCGGGCCCGCAAACGCGCCCGAGAGGAGCTGCGCATGGACATCGCGGCCATGGTTCGCGGCGAGGAGCCGAGGCGGCAGGACGCCCCGAGCGAGGATGAGCGGCGCGAGCGCAGGCAGTTCGCCAAGGAGCTGCGTGACCGTGCGCAACTCGCCAAGGAGCAGCGCGAGCGCTTTGGCCGGTGTGCCGACGGTGTGCCGACGCAGGCCTCGCAGCTGGCGGCGCGGGCGAACGTCCCGCCGCAGGACATGACGGGAATCCGAGCCGACGGGAGGGGCGGCTTTGCAGAGAACATCTAGGTCTTTGAGAACGGGTGCGCAGGCGGCCCCGAGGGCGGGGAGCGTGAGCGCTGGCGAGCACATCGCCGACGCCCTCTCGGCGCTCGAGTTCGCCATGAGAGCGTACCGGTCGGGCAGGTCGCGCGACGCGATCGACGGCATCGACGACGCGCGGCGCGTGCTGCTCACGGCGAGACAGAAGGTCAACGAGGAGAGGGATGCAGTATGGACGAGAAGGTAGCGAAGGCGGGAGCCGGCAGGTTCACCGACGAGGAGCGGCGCGGCATGGCCGTGGCCCTGCGCGAGATGGGCGGCGCTGACGGCACGATGGGGTTCCTCCGCGAGGTCGTGAGCAAGAACGGCGGGTGCGCCGACCTGCTGCTCGTCATCGGCCTGCGCAGCCTCCTCAGCGCGGGCGACCTCTACGGCGCCCTGGCCGACGCGATAGACAGGCCCACGTGCCGTGCGGTGCAGCCGTGCCCCGGAGCGTTCTACGAGTGCAGCGTGTGCGGGTGCGACAGCTGGGCGGACGCCGAGAGCGTGACGCGCTTCTGCCCGAACTGCGGTGCGGAGGTGGTCGCATGACGGTCGAGATCGGGGTCGACGAGCGCGTGGCGCTCACGGCGATCTACCGCCGCCTGCTCGACGAGGTGTGGACTGCAGTCGACTGGGACTGGCCCGAGGACGAGCGCGTGGCTCGGGCGAAGATGGACGGCATGGACGCCGTCCTCGGCATCCTGGGCCTCGCGTTCGAGGTAGCACCGGGGCACGTGACGGTCGAGCTCGTGGAGGTGGGCCATGGCGGCGACGAGGCATGAGTGCGAGGGCGGCATCGAGCGTCCTGAGTGGGCGCTGGCCGTGGTGGAGGAGGGTGGCGCGGGCATGGTGCTCGTGTCGGCCGGGTCGTTCGACAAGCAGCTCGCGTTCGACGCGACGATGATGCTCCGGCCGGTGCCGCGCTGCCCCTTCTGCGGCGAGCGCCTGGGTGCGGCGGAGCGGCGCGAGCCTGGACCCGAGCGGCCGTGCGCAAAGCCGGAGGACGCCGCGTCGAAGCCTGCCCGCAGGGCGATCAAGCCGGTGCAGCGCGTCGTGCGCGACCCCAGGGATGCAGACGACGAGAAGGTCTGCGCCGTCTGCGGCGAGCTGTTCGTGAACAAGGTGGCAACGGCGCGCTACTGCTCGCCCAAGTGCCGCGCCGAGGGCAAGCGACGGCTGGCCCGGAAAAGCCGGGGGCCCGAGGGGGAGGAGTTCAAGCCGACCCCCAAGAAGGTGGAGCGCTACATTCCGCGCTCCCACGAGCAATGGGAAGAGGACGCCGAGATGTGGAGGCAGATACGCCTGCGCAGCTGCGGCGGGATTTAAGGAGGTCAAGGGATGAGTGGAAAGAACGGCGGCAAGGTCGTCTACGGGGACAGGCGCAACGGGCAGCTTATCCGTACCGGTCGTAGCCAGTTTGTCGGCACGTGTCGCGTTGAGTCGACCGGACAGATGGACAGGCGCAGGTTCGGGACCGCAGACCCGCGAACGGCCCTGAACGAGTACAAAGACTGGTGCGATGGCGTGCGCGAGCGCGACATGGACAAGCGTGCACGGGCGTGCGGCTGCAAAGCCGACCGGATTGAGGCCGAAGCCGAGCGCCCGGCTGCTCCATGCATGCCTTTCTCTGTTCCGAAGGGAAATACCGCGATAGTGCTCGCGACACTTATGCGTCATGTCGGAGACGATTCCAGAGTCATTACGACGTACGGTGCCATCGCCGAGGAGACTGGTTTGACGCGGAAACAGATAGAGAGAGCTTTACGCTCGCTAAGAGACAGGCGCATCCAGGACCCCGGCGGTGGTTCCGTGAACCTGCTCGAACTCATATCTGCCGGCAAGCGGTGGAGGCCGTCTATCTACAAGCTGAACCTCGATAGCCAGTGGGCGGAGGCTGTTCAGAAGGCTGCAGACGAGGCAAAAAGAGCTACCGCCACGGCCGCGAAGAGAGAAAGCGAGACCGGCACAAAGTCTGATCAGGGAGGAATGACGATGGCAGTCACAAAAAACGAGGGCGGGCAGCCCAAGCTCTACGCGCTGCTGGTGGTTGGTGGAGCGCCCCTGTACGTGTTCGACAACGAGGATAAGGCATTCGCCGTGCACGACGCTCTCACGGCGGCGGCCAAGGCGAGCGGGTTCGCCGCCAAGTACGATGTTGTCGAAGTCGAGCGCTGGGTCGAGTAAGCACAGACATCGCCCCTCTTCGGAGGGGCTTTTTTGTTAAAATTAATACAGGTGTACACTTGCATATTTGGTAATACACGTGTATACTTGTAATCAGCAAGAGGGAAGGAGGTGGAGCAAATGAACGC
>CAVCLY010000038.1:0-18614 GCA_963603165.1 Faecalibacterium prausnitzii | reverse complement strand
CTGCGCGTGGCCACCAAGTACCCGCGCATCGCGAGCGCCTGGTACGCGAGCCGCGGGGTGAACGCCGACATCGTCTCGCTCCACGGCAACATCGAGCTGGGCCCGATCGTCGGGATGACCGACCGCATCGTCGACATCACCGCCACGGGCGCGACCCTGCGCGACAACGACCTCGTGGTGACCGGCGAGATCATGGAGTGCACGGCACGGTTCTTTGTGAACCCGGGCGCCGCGCGCCTGAACGGCCGCGTGCGTGCGCTCGCCGACCGTCTGGCAGCAGCCGCCGCCGACCTGCATTTTGAGCCCGTCGCCGGCTCCTCGCAGTAGCGCGGGGCGCCGCTCCGCCGGTGCCGGAGCGTTGCCGCCGTTATCGCCAGTGCTCGGCGCCCGCGCCGACCGCTCAAGAGCCCGTTCGCCCATCCGTTCGTTTTTAACCCGCCCGACCGTTAGGGGATACGCATATGAAGACCATCCAGCTGGCTCCCGGCGAGCTTCTTAAAGTCGACCAGCTCAACCGCAAGGGCGTGCTGCCCGAGAACATCGTTGAGAGCGCCAAGGCGATCGTGGCCGACGTGCGCGCCAACGGCGATGCCGCGGTGCGTGAATACTGCAAGCGCTTTGACGGCGTGGAACTCGAGAGCTTCCGTCTGCCGCAGGAGCAGATCGACGCTGCGCTCGAGAACCTCGATCCGGCCTTTGTGGCCGCGCTCGAAAAGGCCGCCGAGCAGATCCGCGACTTCCACCGCCGCGAGGTGGAGCAGAGCTGGTTCACCACGCGCGCCGACGGCACCATGCTCGGCGTGAAGGTGACGCCGCTCGCCGCCGCGGGCATCTACGTGCCGGGCGGCCGCGCTCAGTACCCCTCCACCGTGCTCATGAACGCCATTCCCGCCAAGGTCGCGGGCGTGGAGCGCGTGGTCATGGTGACCCCGCCGCAAAAAGACGGGCTCATCAGCCCCTACACGCTCGCCGCGGCCAAGCTCGGCGGCGTGGACGAGATCTACATGGTGGGCGGCGCGCAGGCCGTGGCCGCGCTCGCCTACGGCACCGAGACCATCCCCAAGGTCGATAAGATCACCGGCCCGGGCAACGCCTTTGTGGCGGCCGCCAAGCAGGTCGTCTCGGGCGATATCGGCATCGACATGATCGCCGGCCCCTCCGAGGTCTGCGTGCTGGCCGATGCCACGGCGAACCCCATGGTGGTGGCCGCCGACCTCATGGCCCAGGCCGAGCACGACCCGCTCGCCGCCTGCTACCTGGTTACCTGTGACGCCGCGTTTGCGGCCGAGGTCGAGGCCGGTATCGAGGTGCTCGTGAGCCAGTCGCCGCGCGAGGAGATCACGCGCACGTCGCTCGCCAACGAGGGCACGATCGTCGTCGCCGCCGACATGGCCTCGGCCGTGGAGGCCGTGAACACCGTGGCGCCCGAGCACCTGGAGCTGCACTGCGCCGACGCCATGGGCCTGCTCGGTTCCATCCGCAACGCCGGCGCCATCTTCGTGGGCGCCTGGAGCTCCGAGCCGCTCGGCGACTACGTGGCCGGCCCCAACCACACGCTGCCCACGGGCGGCACCGCGCTCTTTTCGAACCCGCTCTCGGTTGAGGAGTTCGTCAAGCGCTCGAGCGTGATCTGCTACACGCCGGCCGGGCTTCTGGCCGACGCCCCCGCAACGCAGCGCCTGGCCGAGGCCGAGGGCCTCTGGTCGCATGCGCTTTCGGCAGCCCTGCGCCGCCGCGTGCTCGAGCAGGGCGAGGACGCCGTCACGCGCACGGCTCTCGCTGCGGCCGACCTCACCAAGGTTGCCTGGCCGGGCGATGCGCCCGCCACGGTTGCCGCGGGCCTGAGCCTGGCCGATATCGATGCCGCCGCTGCTGAGGGGGAGTAGAGATGGCCGAGCTTTCCGCACGCATGAAGGAGCTCGTGCAGCCGTACTTGGCCGGCATCGAGCCCTATGACCCCAACTTCACGCCCACGCGCATCAATCTCTCGGCAAACGAGAACACCTACCCGCTGCCCGCGGGCGTGCGCGAGGCCGTCGACGCGGCGCTTTCCGCTACGCCGCTCAACCGTTACCCCGACCCCATGTCGAACGACCTGCGCGACGAGCTTGCCGCGCGCCACGGCGTTGACCGCAACATGATCTGCGTGGGCAACGGCGGCGACGAGCTGCTCTACAACTTTTTGCTCGCGTTCGGCGGCGAGGGGCGCACGCTCCTCAACTGTCCGCCGTGCTTTAGCGAGTACGCCTTCTTTGCCTCGCTCGCCAAGACCGAGGTGCGCGACGTGTGGCGCGATCCCAAGACCTATCTGCTTAACGAGCCGGCCACGCTCGAGGCCGCGGCCGCGTGTCAGCTCGCCATCGTGACCTCGCCCAACAATCCCACGGGCGACCTCGTGAGCGCCGGCTTTGCCGCCGCGCTCTGCGACGCCTGCCCCGGCATGGTCATGATCGACGAGGCCTATATCGAGTTCGCCGACGACGCGTTCGGTGCTAAGAGCACGGTGCAGGCGCTCATTGCCGAGCACCCCAACCTCGTGATCCTGCACACGCTCTCAAAGGCGTTCGGTGCCGCCGGCACGCGCTGCGGCTACGTGATCGCCGCCCCCGAGGTCATCGACGTGTTCGCGGCCATTCGCCAGATCTATTCCGTGAACGTGCTCACCCAGGCGGCGGCGCTCGCGGTCGTGCGCGCGCGCGATTCCTACGCGCCCACGGTCGAGCAGATCGTCTCGGAGCGTACGCGCGTGTTCGCGGCCCTGCAGGACCTTGCCGCCGAGGGGTTGCCCGTCACGGTGTGGCCGAGCTCGGGCAACTTTGTGCTCGTGCGTGTTACGAATGCGAGTCGCGTGCGCGAGCGCCTGCGCGACGAGTACTCTATCCTCGTGCGCGATTTTTCGTATGCGCCCGGTCTTGCCGACTGCCTGCGCATCACGGTGGGCACGCCCGAAGAGAACGACGCCCTGCTGGCGGCGCTTGCCGCCCTGGTCAAGGAGGAGATGTAGATGGCACGCTGCGCCGAGGTTTCCCGCAAGACGGGAGAGACCGACATCACCGTCAAGCTCGACCTCGACGGCACCGGTGCCTGCGACATCAGCACCGGCGTGCCGTTCTTCGACCACATGCTCAACGCTTTTGGGCGCCACGGCCTGTTCGACCTGACCGTGCATGCGGTGGGCGATGTAGAGGTCGACGCGCACCATACCGTGGAGGACACGGGCATCGTGCTCGGCGAGGCGTTCGCGCAGGCGCTCGGCAACAAGGCGGGCATCGCGCGCTTTGGCACCGAGCACGTTCCCATGGACGAGACGCTCGTCATGGCGAGCGTCGACATCTCGGGGCGCGGCCAGGCCTACTGCGACCTGCCCGTTCCCACCGAGCGCGTGGGCGCGTTCGATACCGAGCTCGCCGTCGAGTTCTTCTACGCCTTTGCGCGCGACGCCAAGCTCACCCTGCACGTGCGCGAGCTCGCGGGCGAGAACTCGCACCACATCATCGAGGCCGCGTTCAAGGCCGTGGGCCGCTCGATGCGCCATGCGTGCGAGCTCGATCCGCGCGTTAAAGGCATTCCGTCGACTAAGGGCTCGCTCTAGGCGCGTTTTCGCGCCGCGGCGGGGCGGGGCTGCGACGGGCATCTGTGTGGTGCCTGCCGGCTGCCCGCCGCATGTATGTTGAAAGGAGGCCGCATGGCCGCTCCCAAGATCGTGGTCGTCGACTACCACAAGGGCAATCTCTCGAGCGTGGTGCGCGGTCTCGCGCGCGCCGGCGCCGAGGCCGTGGCTTCCGACGACCCCGAGGTTATCCGCGCGGCCGACGGCCTGGTGATTCCGGGTGTCGGCGCGCTCTACGACGCCATCACGTTCATGCGCGAGAGCGGGCAGGATATCGCCATCGGCGATGCTGTTGGGGCCGGCACCCCGCTTTTGGGTATTTGCCTGGGGCTTCAGCTGCTCTATGACCGCGGCGACGAGGGCGTGCCCGCCGATGTGCCCGAGGCCTCGGTGGCAAACCCCTACGGCGACGGGCTCTTTCCCGGCGACGTGTTCGAGGACGCCGGCCACCGCTGGGTGCGCGGTTTGGGCATCCTGCACGGCTCGGTCACCCGGCTCGATTCCTGCCGACTCAAGGTGCCGCACGTGGGCTGGGACCAGGTGCATCTCACCGAGGAGGGCCGCGGCAACCTGCTGCTCGCGGGCTTTGCCGAGGGCGCCAACATGTACTTCACCCATTCCTATGCCGTCGACGACGATTCGCGCGAGGCCGATGCGCTCGCACGCACGCACTACGTGCGGAGCTTTCCGTGCGTGGCGCACGTGGGCAACGTCTACGGCTGCCAGTTCCACCCCGAGAAGTCCTCGGGTCTGGGGCTCAAGATCCTCAAGAACTTCGTCTGCATCGTAGAGGGGGCGCGCTCATGATCCTCTTTCCTGCTATCGACCTCATTGCCGGCAAGGTCGTGCGCCTCGAGCGCGGCGACCGCAGCCGCATGAAGGTCTATTCCGATGACCCCGTGGCCGTGGCCGAGAGCTTTGCCGCGCAGGGCGCGACCTGGCTGCACGTGGTCGATCTTTCGGCCGCGTTCGGCGAGGACGAGGATGCCCGCGCCGCTAACTCAGCCGCGATCAGGGCCATCTGCAAGGTCGACGGTCTCTCGGTCGACGTGGGCGGCGGCGTCCGTTCGCTCGCGCGCATCGATGAGCTGGCTGCCGCGGGCGCCAAGCGCATTGCGCTCGGTACCGTGCTCGTGACGGAACCCGGGTTTGCCGAGGTGGCGGCCCAGGGCTTTGGCAACCTGCTCACGGCCGACGTGGCCGCGCGCGACGGCCAAGTCAAGGTCAACGGCTGGCGCGACGGCGCGGGCCTTTTGCTCGATGACGTGGTGAGCCAGCTTGCCGAGCAGGGCTTTAAGCACCTGGTCTACACCGACATCGCGCGCGACGGCATGCAGACGGGCATCGACGTTGCGGCCTACCGCCATGTGGCCGAGGTCGCCGGGTTCCCGGTGGTTGCCTCGGGCGGCATCTCAACGCTCGACGACATCCGCGCGCTCGCCGCGGCGGGTACCGACGTGATCGAGGGCGCCATCACCGGGCGCGCGCTCTACGAGGGCAACTTTACGCTGGAGGAGGCCCTGGCGGCCGCGACCGGAGAGGAGAGCGCATGCTGACCAAGCGCGTCATCCCCTGCATGGATGTAAAAGACGGCCGCGTGGTAAAGGGCGTCAACTTTGTGAGCCTGCGCGACGCGGGCGACCCGGTGGAGCTTGCTGCGGCCTACGACCGCGAGGGCGCCGACGAGGTGATCTTCCTCGACATCACGGCCACGAGCGATAAGCGCGCGACCACGATCGACATGGCCTCGCGCGCGGCCGAGGAGGTCTCGATCCCCTATACCGTGGGCGGCGGTTTCCGTGATCTGGCCGGCATGCGCCAGATGGTCGCCGCGGGCGCCGACAAGGTGTCGCTCAACTCGGCGGCGGTCAAGGACCCCTCGCTCATCACGCAGGCCGCGGCGGCGTTCGGTAGCCAGGCCGTGATCTGCGCCATCGACGCCAAGCGCGTGGGCAAGCCCGGCGAGCCGGGTGCCGACAAGTGGGAGGTCTACACGGCCGGCGGGCGCAACGCCACGGGTATCGATGCCGTCGAGTGGGCCGAGGAGGCCGCTCGCCGCGGTGCGGGCGAGATCCTGCTCACGAGCATGGACCGCGACGGCACCAAGGCCGGGTTCGACCTGGCGCTCACCCGCGCGGTGGCGCGCGCCGTGCCGATCCCCGTCATCGCCAGCGGCGGCGTGGGCACGCTCGAGCATTTTGCCGAGGGCATCATCGAGGGCGAGGCCGACGCCGTGCTCGCGGCGAGCGTGTTCCACTTTGGCACCTACAGCGTGCGCCAGGTGAAGGAGTACATGGCGTCGCAAGGCATCCCTGTGAGGCTGGACTTCTGAGCCACCCGACCTTCGGGCTCCAACCCTCCTCGCGTACTTTAAGTACGCTTCGTCGGGCTTGTCGCTCCGAATCTCGGGTACCTCAGAAGCCCAACTGGGTTATCTGAGGGAACGGGATTCTAGATAGGCTGCGGCGCCTGGGGAAGCCTCGCCGACCTAACGGGTTGACTGGGGTTCTGCTGGGGAGATTTGGCTTGCGAGCGACCTGAGCCTGCGGTGATTTGGCTAGGCGCTTGGAGCGCGCTCGGCTCGGATTTGGTTGTAACGGTTTTATAGGCAGGAAAACATGGCAGAACTTGATACGAATGTGACGCCGGGCGAACTCAAATACGACGCCAACGGGCTGATCCCGTGCGTGGTGCAACAGGTCGATACCGGCGAGGTGCTCATGGTGGCCTGGATGAACGAGGAGTCCGTGGGGCTCACGCTCAAGACGGGCACCACCTGGTTTTGGAGCAGGAGCCGCCAGGAGCTCTGGAACAAGGGCGCTACCAGCGGTAACATGCAGCAGGTCAAGGAGCTTTGGGCCGACTGCGACAGCGATACGCTGCTTGCCAAGGTCGATAGCCCGGGCCCCGCGTGCCATACGGGCGCGCGCAGCTGTTTCTTTAAAAAGCTCGCCTAGGCGCGGGCGCTAGATAGGGAGTGCAACATGGGAGTGCGTACCGCTAACGTGCAGGACGGCAACATCGGCGAGACGCTCACGGGGCTTGCCGCCACGATCCACGGGCGCCGCGAGGCCTCGCCCGAGCAGAGCTACACCGCGCGTCTTTTGACCGACGTCGAGGACGAGCTGCTCAAGAAGATCGCCGAGGAGGCGAGCGAGGTCATTATGGCCTGCAAGGACAACGACCACGACCACATCCGCTACGAGGCGGGCGATCTGGTCTACCACCTGCTGGTGACGCTCGAGCGCTACGGCGTCTCGCTCGAGGAGCTGGCCGGCGAGCTCAACGCGAGGATGAAGTAGGCATGGCGGCGCTGTTCTTGGAGTATCCCAAGTGCTCCACCTGCAAAAAGGCCAAGAAGTGGCTCGATGAGCACGGTGTTGAGTACGCGGACCGCCACATTGTGGAAGAGAACCCAACAGCCGAGGAGCTTGCCGCATGGCAGGAGCTCTCGGGCCTGCCGGTGCGCCGGTTCTTTAACACGAGCGGCATGAAGTACCGCGAGCTGGGTGTCAAGGCCAAGTTCGACGCCGGCATGACCGATGCCGAGGCACGCGCTCTGCTGGCAAGCGACGGCATGCTGGTCAAGCGCCCCCTCGTGATCACCGAGAGCACGGTGCTCATCGGCTTTAAAGAGGCCGCCTGGGAAGAGGCCCTGCTGTAAGGGCGAGCGAGCGACTCACGCATTTGCAGCATCAAGACGGAAACCGTCTCAAAACCGGAACACCATTCCGGATTTGAGACGGTTTTCTTTGCTAGAATCGTCTCAAAACCGGAACGCTATTCCGGATTTGAGACGATTTGGAGCTCTCGATGTATATTCCCCGTGCCCTTGAACCGCTGGTTCGCCGTTATTCCGAGCACTTTAAGGTGGTCGTCGTCACCGGCCCGCGTCAGGTCGGTAAGACCACCATGCTCAAGCATCTTATGGAAGAGGATGCGAAGGCGGGCGCGGAGCGCACGTACGTCTCGCTCGACAACACCGGAATTCGCCTGCTCGCCAAAC
Source organism: Faecalibacterium prausnitzii (assembly GCA_963603165.1). Taxonomy (GTDB): domain Bacteria; phylum Actinomycetota; class Coriobacteriia; order Coriobacteriales; family Coriobacteriaceae; genus Collinsella. The sequence continues at coordinate 10,998 of CAVCLY010000038.1, read as the reverse complement.
AGGATCCGGCGCTTTTTTTGCAGCGCTATCATCCGCCGGTGCTCATCGACGAGATTCAGAAGGCGCCCGAGCTCCTGCCCTATATCAAAGAGATCGTCGACGCGTCTGACGAGACGGGCCGCGTGTGGCTCACGGGTTCCCAGCCGTTCCATCTTATGCAGTCGGTCTCGGAGTCTCTGGCCGGCCGCGTTGGCATCATCGAGATGCTCGGCCTTTCCGGTGCAGAGATCGCGGGCGCAGCTACCGAGCCGTACGATCCATCGCCGGAGTACTTCACGCGTCGCGCGTCCGCTATGCCGGCGTATCTGGTTGACGAGGCCTATGAGCGCATCGTTGCGGGCTCGCTCCCGGGAATACGCGCCCTGCCCGAGGATTTGCGCCCGGGCGGCTATGACTCCTATATCGATACCTACATCATGCGCGACGTTCGCGAGCTTGCGCAGGTCGGTGACGAGCTCAAGTTTCGCCGCTTTATGGCCGCATGCGCGATTCTGACCTCAAAGCCCGTGGTGTATGCCGAACTCGCACGCATTGCCGACATCTCGGAAAAGACCGCAAAGACCTGGCTCTCGCTCCTCGAGAGCTCCTACTTGGTTAAGATCGTGCAGCCGTATTCGAACAACCTGCTCAAACGGCTGTCCAAGCAGCCCATCATGCACTTTTTGGACACGGGCCTTGCCGCCCATCTTGCGGGATGGGGCAATGCCAAAGCGTTGGAGTCGAGTGCGCTCGACGGTCAGTTCTTTGAGACATACGCCTTTGGTGAGATCTACAAGAGCTTTATCAACTCGGGCAAGCAGGCGCCGCTTTTCTTTTTTAGGAACAACGACAGAAAAGAGATCGACCTGCTTATCGAGCGTGATGGAGTCATCTATCCCATCGAGGTCAAAAAGACTGCCTCGCCCTCGAACAAGGACGAGCGGAACCTTGGCGCGCTCGACCCCCTTGAGGGCGACGTGCCAGATGAGCTCGCCTGCTTTAAGCGAGAAGTCGGTATGGGGAGCATCCTTTGCATGGCGCAGGACACCTATCCCTTAAGCAACCGCTCCTGGGCATTCCCCATCTGGGCGGTGTAGGGGTCGACTCAGAGTGCCACGTGCTCCCAGGTGCCGTCGGCGTGGGGCATGTCGAATGAGCGGTAGCCGCAGTCGTAGGCGTAGGCCTGCGCCTCGGGGATGCCCCAACAGATGTCGCAGGCGCGGTGGGCGTCGGAGCCGAACGCGATGGGCACCTCGGCATGGGCAAAGCGCTCGAGCAGGCTGCGGGTGGGGTAGTAGTCGTTGACGGTTTTGCGCAGGCCCGCCGTGGAGACCTCGACGCGCCGGCCGGTGTCGTGCGCGCATTCGGCCATCTGATCCCAGAAGGGCGCAAGGTCGAAGTCGGGCGCAAAGCCCTCGTTTGCAAAGCGCATGGCCAGATCGGGGTGCGCCATGATGTCGAACTCGAGCGTGCTCGCGCAGGCACGGCACCAGGTGTCGACGTAGCGGCGCCAGACCTCGTGCACACCGAGCTCGCGCCAAACGTGCAGGTTGGAGCCATCATCGATCCAGCCAGTGCCGGAGCCGTCGGGGTCTGCCGGGGCAACGTTCTCGGTGCCGGGCGCCAGGGCCGCGCCGGCGCCGATATTGCCCGGATCGCCGATCCAGTGCACCGAGCCCAGGCGCACCTGGGCGCCCTCGGTCCAGCGCTCGACGAGGGGTTCGCAGCCCTCGTACCAGTCGCACTCAAAACCGTAGAGATACTCGAGCTCGGGCGCGAGCGTATGCGCGCGCGTGCGGGCAGCCTCGAACTCGGCTCGGTGTTGGGCGAGATCGCTCTCGATGACCTGCACCTCACCCGCTGCATCCATGCTTGCGGGCATGGTGAGATGATCGGTCGAGACCATCACGCGGCACCCGGCTGCCGCGGCGGCGCGGACGTTCTCCTCAAACGAGGCCTCGCCGTCGGAGTAGGCGGTGTGCGTGTGGCAGTCGGCGATGGGGCAAGCGGACATGGCGTCTCCTCTGCGGCGGTGCGGCGCGGGTTTTTGACCATGGTACTCGCAAAGCGCGCGCGAACGCCGGGAAGGCCGCCGCGCGTTTTGGTTTTTACCGGGCGAGGTTGGGGGCGTTGGCTTTGCACCCTTTGGTTCAGCCGATGGGCGCGTCGCCCGATGCTTGTTTGCTGCGGACCTTTTATCCTATGCCGACTCGGCGCTTGCCGTCGCATGCCGCCGCACGCGCCCGTGCCTGCGGTCAAGCTCCGGCCGCTGCCTCGCTCTTAGCGCTTGCACTCAAGAAGATTCGCCGAGAGCAAACGCGCTCGTTAACGCGCCCGCTTGCTCTGCACCGTGACGATAGCGTGTTTGATGGCGGCGGCAGGGCGATAGAGGATCATGCGCGGCCCCGACCAGCGCATGACCTCGCGGATTTGTTCGCGCATGGCGGGGCGGTAACAGTGGGTGGGACATGCCGAGCAAAACGTTTTGGTGTCCATATGCGGGCATGCGGAAATACGGGCGATGGCGTAGGCCTGCAGCTCGGCACAGGCGGGGCAGAGCGTGACGGTCCTGAACCTCAGGCGCACGCGCGGGGCGTCGGTGCTGTCGTCGCCACTTGTCGCAGGGGCCTCGGCGTGATGCCCACGGCACCAGAGTGCGACCATCTGCGAGACCATGCGCACCTCGTCGGCACGCTTGGCGGCAAGTTCGGGCGTGTCGGCGCGGCGCGGCATCTAGCTCAGCCTCCCGTGCTCGACGGAGATGCTCGCGTCGGCAAACGAGCAGGTGCTCGCACGGTGACTCACCAGCACGACGGTCTTGCCGTCCTCGCGCATCTTGGCCACGGCCTGCATGACGGCGGCCTCGTTGAGGGCGTCGAGCGCGCTCGTGGGTTCGTCGAGTAGCACGAACGGGGCGTCGCTCAAAAAGACGCGCGCAAGGCCGATGCGCTGGCGTTCGCCGCCCGAGAGCGAATCGCCCAGCTCGGCGACGGGCGTATCGAGGCCCTGCGGCAGGCGATCGATGAGGGGCGTTAAAGCGGCGGAGTCGCACGCTCGAGCGATCTGCCCGTCGGTGGCATCGGCACGGGCCACGAGCAGGTTCTCGCGGAGCGTTCCCACGAACAGGTGCGTATCCTGTGTCATATAGGCCTGCATGGCGCGAAGATTCGCGGTATCGATCCTGCGTACGTCGGTGTCCGATATGCGGATGCTGCCCGAGGTGGTATCCCAAAAGCGCATGAGCAGCTTGAGCAGGGTCGACTTGCCCGAGCCCGAGCGCCCGGCGATGCAGGTCATGGACCCGGCCGGGAAGGTACAGCTCACGTTGTCGAGGATGAGGTCGGTTGTCGCGGGAGCGTTGGCGTCGGCTCCTCGTGCCGGCCCCTCGGTAGCCGTTCGGTAGGCAAACGAGGCACGGTCGACCTCGGCACCGGCAAAGTCCATGCGTGCGCCGCCGTCCACGTCGGCGCATTCCGGCTCTTCGTCGAGCAGGTCGAGCACGCGCTCGCCGGCGGCCAGGGTCGCCTGCAGTGAGGCGCCGAGCCTGCTCACGGCAATGACGGGGCCAAAGGACGAGAAGAACGTGAACGTCGCCACAAAGGCGCACGGCATATCGATACTGCCGCTCGCGACCTGGCCGAGCGCGCGGCCCAGCATGGTCAGGCATGCGATGAGCACGAGGGCGTCGGCTGCGGCCTCGCTGGCGGCCTGGCGACGCTGGAGTCGCGCGTCCACGGCGCCAAGCTCATCGGTCATGGCGCGCAGCTCCTCGGCGCGCGCCGCGGTGCCTGTGTATTGGATCGTCTCGGACACGCCGCGCAGCCCGTCGAGCACGAACGAGCTCAGGCGTCCGGCGGCGTCGCGGCTTGTGCGGCCGGCGCCGCCGCATGCCTTGGACGAGACGAGCGGCAGGCAGATGCCGAGCAGGGCATAGGCGCCGAGCGCCACGAGGGCGAGTGCAGCCGAGATGCTCGCCAAGAAAAGCTCCATGACGATGGTGCACACGATGGCGATGGCGATGGGCGAGATCGTGTGGGCATAGAAGACTTCGAGCAGCTCGATGTCGCTTGTGACGAGGTTTACCAAGTCGCCCTTGCCGCGACCCTCGAGCTTTGCGGGGGCGAGGCGGCGCAGCGCCCCAAAGACGAGATCGCGCACGTGGGCGAGGAGTCTGAACGCGATGTAGTGGTTGCAGAGCTGTTCACCGTAGTGGAGCGGCCCACGCAAGATGCCGCAGGTGCCGCAGAGCATGCAGGCGGGAATGAGCGCGAGGCCGAGCGCGGCGGCCCCCGTTCCGTTCATGAGGGCAAACGCGCCAAAGGCCGGCACGAACGCCGCGGCGAGCATGCCGGCGCTGCCGAGGATCACGGCGAGCAGGAGCCATCCGGCGAGCGGGGAGACGAGCTTGACCATGCGGAGCATGACGAAGAGGCCGGAGCGCCGCCTGTCGATCGGGTCCCCGTGCGTTTCCTCGCTGCGGGCGCCCGGGGCGGCCGCAGGATTGTTTGCGGGCGCCTGCGTGTTCTCCGCTTCGGCGGCGTCTTTGGACAGGCTCTCGGCCGTATTGTTGAGGGGCTCGCGCGGGCCGTGCTGGCTTGGGCGTGCAAAGCAGGGCTCCGCCGCATCGCGCGGCGCCTCAGCGCTATCGGATGTTGCCGAATCCGCTCCGAGCGCAAACGCCGCAAGCTCCTCTTGGCTCCTCCACATGCGTGCATAGGTGCCGTCGTGCGCGAGCAACTCGTCGTGCGAGCCACGCTCGACCACGCGTCCGCCCTCCAAAACCAAGATGGTATCGGCCTCTTTGATGGTGGCGAGCCGGTGCGCCACGACCAGCACGGTGCGTTCGCCCGAAAGCGAGGCGATGACCTCGCCGATCGCGGCCTCACTCTCGGCGTCGACGTTGCTCGTGGCCTCGTCGAACACATAGATGGGTGAGTCGTGCAGGAGCGCTCGCGCCATGCAGATGCGCTGGCGCTGGCCGCCCGAAAGATTGCCGCCGCCCTCGGTGATGCGCATGTCGAGCCCGCCGGAGTTCAGCACGAACGGCGCGATCCGTACGCGCTCGAGCGCGGCCATGAGCTCCTCATCTGTGGCATCGGGCCGGGCGAGCAGCAGGTTCTCGCGCAGGGTCCCGGCAAACAGGTGCCCGTTGGTGGGGACGAGCGTGACGGCGCACATGAGCGAGCCAGCCGAGGCGTCGCGCAGCTCAACGCCGCCGATGCGAACGCTTCCTCGGTAGCTGGCCTTGCGACCGCTCAGGATGCCGGCGAGCGTTGATTTGCCGCTACCGCTCTCGCCCACAAGGGCCACGAGTTGACCGTGCTCGATGCGCGCGTCGACACCGCTCAGCACGGTGTTCTCGCCGTAAGCGTAGCCCGCGCCCTCGATTTCGATCGCGCCATTGCCGTTGAGCTCGGAGCTGCCGCGTGCGGGCTCGGGGGCGTCGAGGATATCGAACATCCGGCGCGAGGCCGCCATGCCGTTCATGGCCGTGTGGAAGAGCGAACCCAGTCGGCGCATGGGCAAAAAGAACTCCTGCGAGAGAAAGACGGTGAGGAACGCCCCGCCAAAGCCGATGGCGCCGTGGGCAAACTGCCACACGGCCACGATGATGCCGAGCGCGGCACCCAAGTAGACCACCAGATCCATAACGCAGATGGAGCGCAGCTGCATAACGAGCAGGCGCATGGTGGCGCCGCGGAACCGCTCGGATTCGGCGTTGATGCGCTCGTGCCAGCGCTCGTCGGCGCGATAGATCTTGAGCGTGGTGAGGCCCTGCACGGCCTCGAGGAACATGCCGCCCAGATCAACGTAGCTGCCCCAATATGCGGCACCGATCTTTTTGGCGTTGCGCATAACCATCATGATCGAGATGGGGATCACGGGGACGCAGACGAGCAGCAGCGCGGCGGCAAGACCCGCCTGGCCTACGATCAGGGTGAACAGCATGATCGGCGCGAGGCCGGCAAAAAAGAGCTGCGGCAGGTAGCCGCCAAAGTAGACCTGCAGCTGCGAGGCGCCCTCCACGCTCGTCTGCACGGCCTCTGCGGTCGAGACGGTCTCGGCATAGGCGGGACCGAGCGCGCAGAGCTTGTCGTAGACGAGCGAGCGAATGCGGCGCACGGCGGCAAAAGCGGCCTTGTCGCCCGCGCGCTGGCCGAGGTAGATGCTCGCGGCGCGCAGGGCGATGAGTGCGGTGAATACCGGCAGGGCATCTTCGAGTGCGGTGAGCGCCATTCCCGCGCCGATGGCGCCGGCGCCCACGGCAAAGGTGCTCTCGATGAGATTGGCGAGAAGGAACATCACGCCGATGTTGCAGAGGAGCGCGACGCACTTGAATACAACGCTCGCAACAATATACGGGGTCGCTTGGGGGACGAGCGCGAACAGGCGTTTCTCGAACACGGGGCCTCCGGAGGGTCGTATGCGGCCGGTTCTGACCGCAGAGTGTTAACTGCATCGAACATGAGGGTAGCATCTGCGGCCGGCCGCGTCGCAAACGGCATAAGCGTTTTGGCGGGCGATTCGGTGCGCACGGCCGGGCAAGTTTTCGCTCGACCTCAACCGCGCTTCATGTGCTAGCGTTTGAGCGAATGTTTGCAGGGAGGGCAGCATATGGATGCATCGGATCTGAGGGCGCTCGCAGAGGCGGTTGCGGCGGGCGGGATCTCGCCGGACGAGCTCGTGCGGCGCGTGCACGCGGATGCGGTGAGCGACCTGGGATATGCCCAGGTCGATAACGCGCGCGGCGCCCGCACCGGCGTCTCGGAGGTCATCTACGGCGCCGGCAAAACGCCTGAGCAGATCTTTGGCATCGCGCGTGCCATGCGCGATGCCGGGCAGGAGCGCGTGCTCATCACGCGGCTCGATGCCAAAAAGGCCGCGCGGGTTCAGGAGCTCGGTCTTGCGATCGATTATCACGAGGCGCCGCGCGCCGGTATTCTGGGCGAGCTGCCCGAACCCGACGGAAACGGCACGATCTTGGTGGCCACGGCCGGCACGAGTGACCTGCCCGTTGCCGAGGAGGCCGTGCTCACCGCACGCTTTTTGGGCAACCGCGTAAAGCTCGTGGCCGATGCCGGGGTGGCGGGGATCCATCGGCTGCTCCGGCATGGAGGCGATATCGCGGAGGCGCAGGTGATCATCGCCGTCGCCGGAATGGAGGGGGCGCTCCCGAGCGTGATCGGCGGGCTTGCGTCGGTGCCGGTGATCGCGGTGCCCACGAGCGTGGGCTACGGCGCCAACCTCGGCGGACTCACCACGCTCTTGGCCATGGTCAACAGCTGCGCGAGCGGCGTCTCGGTGGTCAATATCGACAACGGCTTCGGCGCGGCCTACCAGGCTTCGCTCATCAACCATCTTCCGGGCAAGGAGGCCTAACGGTGGCAGGGGATAGCGCGGCACGCAAAGCGGGCGAGGTTTTGAATATGGGCGAGGTTTGCGGCGCAGGCTCGGGGCGGGCTGCCGGCGCGCGGGCGCTCTATCTGGATTGCGCGTCGGGGATCGCGGGCGACATGTTCGTTGGCGCCCTGCTCGATCTGGGCGGCGAGGCGGCCGAACATGCGGTGCGCGAGGTGCTGGCGAGCCTGCCGGTTGGTGGCTTTAGCATCGAGATCGCGCGCGTGAAGAAGTCGGGCATCGATTGCTGCGACTTCAACGTGGTGCTGGACGAGGCGCACGACGGCCACGACCACGATATGGATTATCTGCACGGCGCGGGCCATGCTCTCCACAACCACAACCACGACCACGACCACGACCATCCACATGCCCATGCCCATGCCCATGCCGGGCATCATCATGCGCACCGCGGCCTGGCCGATGTCGAAGCCATCATCGACGCTGCCGCGATGGCGCCTGCCGCGTGCACGTTTGCCAAAAAGACGTTCCGCATCTTGGCCGAGGCCGAGGCGCGTGCCCATGCGGTGCCCCTCGAGCAGGTTCACTTTCACGAGGTCGGAGCCGTCGACTCCATCGTCGACATCATCGCGGCGGCGGTGCTCGTCGACTATCTGCAGGTCGGTCGTACGATCGTGTGCGCTCTCACCGATGGCCACGGCACCATCCGCTGCCAGCACGGTGTCATCCCGGTGCCCGTTCCGGCCACGCTCAACATCTGCACAGCCCACGGCCTGCCGCTCTCTTCGTGCGACACGCGCGGCGAGCTGGTTACGCCCACGGGCGCGGCGATCGTGGCGGCGCTCGAGCCTGAGTTCAACTTGCCCGAGCGCTATGCGGTGCGGTGCGTGGGTCTGGGCGCAGGCAAGCGCACTTACGAGCGCCCGTCCATCTTGCGCGCGATGTTTATCGAGGACTGGGGCTGCGCACGCGTGCCCGCATCTGTATCTAAGTCCTCCTGTGCAGGCGAGGGCAGCGAGACGGGTCTCGGTGTCGCCCTGACTTCTGCAGCTCCGTCCTCGTCTGATACGGCTGCCTGCACGGAAGAAGACGCCAAGCCCAGTCCCGGTGTCGCTGCATCGGACTTTGCGGCCCTGCCCTCGGCTGAATCGAGCGATGCGACCGCCGCCTCGCGAGCCGCCATCGCGCACCCCACGCGCCGGCTCTCCGACGAGACCGCGGCGCCCGAAACCATCGTCAAGCTCGAATGCGATATCGACGACTGTTCGTCAGAGGTGCTCGCCTATGCCGCGGAGCGCCTACGCGACGCCGGTGCGCGCGAGGTCCATTGGCTGCCGATCTTTTGCAAAAAGGGGAGGCCCGCCTATCAGCTGCAGGTTGTCTGCGCGCCCGAAGACGTCGACCTGCTCCAACAGATTATCTTTGCCGAGACCACCACGATCGGCATCCGGCGCCAGGTTATGGAACGCACCGTGCTCGAGCGCTCGTTCACGACGGTCGAGACCCCGTGGGGCACGGTCCGCTGCAAGCAGATTGCGCTGCCCGATGGCAGCACGCGCTGCGTGCCTGAGTACGACGACTGCGCCGAGTTCGCCCGCCGCTCGGGCCTGCCGCTGCAAGACATCATGCGCGCTACAATTGCGGGAATGCTCAACGACTGAAGGGCACCTGCATGAAATTCCTCATCGCCTCCGATATCCACGGCTCCGCGTACTGGGCCGAACGCCTCGTGCGCGCGATCGACGCCGAGGCGCCCGACCACGTGGTCCTGCTCGGCGACATCCTCTACCACGGCCCGCGGAACGACCTTCCCCGCGACTACGCCCCCAAGCGCGTGATCCCGCTGCTCAACGGCATCGCCGAAAGAATCGTCGCCGTGCGCGGCAACTGCGATGCCGAGGTCGACCAGATGGTGCTCGAGTTTCCCATCATGAGCGACTACGCGGCGGTGCTCGACGAGGCCGGCCGCGAGCTCTTCTGCACGCATGGGCACGTGTTCGGGGCGGGCATGCACAACAGCGTCGACCGCGCGCCCGAGCTCCCCGCGGGTTCGGCGCTCGTCTACGGCCACACGCACATCAAGGTCAACGAAGAGTCCGCCGCGCACCCAGGCCTTTGGCTCTTCAACCCTGGCAGCGTGTCGATTCCCAAAGACGGCTCGCACAGCTACGGCATCTACGAGAACGGCGCGTTCCGCCACGTGATCTTGGAGGAGGAGTAGCCGATGGCTGTTGAGCAGAACGAGTCCGCAGGGCAGAGCGAGGCTGCGACTGCCGAGCGCAGCCCCGAGACGCTTGTCGATGCGCGCGAGGAGTTCCAGCACCTGGTCGAGACCATCTGGCGCCTGCGCCAGCCCGACGGCTGCCCGTGGGACCGCAAGCAGACGCACGCGAGTATTGCCAAGAACATGATCGAGGAGGCCTACGAGGCCGTCGACTGCATCGAGGCGGACGACGCGGAACATCTGCGCGAGGAGCTCGGCGACGTGCTCATGCAGGTGGTGCTCCATGCGCAGATCGCGGCCGACGCCGGCGAGTTCACCATGGCCGACGTGGCGCGCGACATCGACGCCAAGCTCATCCGCCGCCATCCGCATATCTTCGGCGAATCTTCGGCGAGTGACGCCGACGAGGTGCTCAAAATCTGGGAGCAGGTTAAGCTCGAGGAGAGGGCGGCCAAGCCCGCCGAGGGCCTGCTCGATAGCGTGCCCGCGCATCTGCCGGCGCTCATGCAGGCGCAGAAGGTCTCGCGCAAGGCCGCGGCCGTCGGGTTCGAATGGGAGAGCACCCAAGATGTGTGGGACAAGGTCGCCGAGGAGCGCGCCGAGTTCGAGCGCGAGGAGCGCGGGAGCTCAGCGGCCGAGATGGAGTTCGGCGACATGCTCTTTGCCCTGGTGAACGTGGCCCGCAAGGAGGGGATCGACGCCGAGAGCGCCCTGCGCGCGAGCACGGCCAAGTTCCGCCGCCGTTGGGCTGCCATGGAAGACGCGGCGCGCGCCGAGGGCACCGAGCTCGAGAGCCTCGACACAGACGAGCTCAACGAGCGCTGGGATGCTGCCAAAGCGGTCGAGCGAGCGGAATCCGCGTAAGCGCCCGGCTCTGTTTCCACGCAAATCCGTATGGGCGTGCGGCGTTCCGCGACTGTCTGGCTCCGAGTGCCCCTGCGAATTGGACGGGCTCCCAACAGCCCCGACCAGGCCTGACAATCCCATCTACAGCACGGACGGCCGTCACGCGAGAAGCGCGGCGGCCGCCCTCATGTATGAAGGCACGGCACGGATCAAGTTTTCTCCCGGTTCTCAGTTACAGATGGCTAACTCTCGGGCATAATGCATCTAAGTGCGCTCAGGTTAACTTTTTGGCGCGAGAGGCGCGCCGAGAGGCTGAGTGCAAAGGGAGAGTTTCCGAATACGAATGGGAGACAACATGAGCGAAATCATCGACGTTTACGGTCGCGAGGTCCTGGACTCCCGTGGTAACCCCACGGTTGAGGTCGAGGTCACCCTGGATGACGGCTCCTTCGGCCGTGCCATGGTGCCCTCCGGCGCTTCCACCGGTGCGTTCGAGGCTTGCGAGCTGCGTGACGGCGACAAGGGCCGCTACCTCGGCAAGGGCGTGAGCCAGGCCGTCGACCACGTGAACAAGGAGTGCGCCGAGGCCG
>CAVCLY010000037.1:0-18718 GCA_963603165.1 Faecalibacterium prausnitzii | reverse complement strand
GTAGGCGTTCTCGCCGGCGCTCTCGTTGACCATGCGCTGCACGTTGGCGTTGTCGTGCGCGAGGATGGCCGTGATCTGGCCGATCATGTTCGGCACGTTGGCGTGCAGGCAGGCGATGCGGCTCGCGGCGCGCGCCTTGCCCATGCTGCAGGCGGGGTAGTTCACCGAGTGGGCGATGTTGCCGTTCTCAAGATAGTCCTTGAGCTCGCTGATCGCCATGTCGGCGCAGTTCGCCTCGGCCTCGCCCGTGCCGGCGCCCGAGTGCGTGGTGATGAACGTGTTGGGCATCTTGACCGTCTTGGGCGTTGCAAAGTCGCAGGTGAACCAGCTGAGCTTGCCGTCGCGGAGCGCTGCATCCACGGCGTCCTCGTCAACAATCGTCTCGCGCGCGTAGTTGATGAGGACGGCGCCGTCTTTGAGGAGCTCGATCTGCTCGGTCGAGATCATGCCGATGGTGTCGGCCTTGCTCGGAACGTGCACGGTGAGGTAGTCGCAGCCGCGGCAGAGGTCCTCGAGCGTGCCCACGCGCTGCACCTCGCGGCTGAGCACCCAGGCGTGCTCGACGGAGATAAAGGGGTCGTAGCCATAGACGTCCATGCCGAGGTCCACGCAGGCGTTGGCGACCTTGGAGCCCACGTTGCCCAGGCCGATCACGCCGATGCGTTTGCCCTTGAGCTCGTGGCCCACAAAGGCCTTCTTGGCTTTTTCGGCCTCGACCTGGATATTGGGGTCCTCGGCGTTGGCGCGCACCCACTTCATCGACTGGATCACGCCGCGGCTCGAGAGCACGAGCGCGCAGAGCACGAGCTCCTTGACGGCGTTGGAGTTGGCGCCGGGCGAGTTGAACACGACGACGCCGCGCTTGGCGTACTCGTCGATGGGGATGTTGTTCACGCCGGCGCCGCAGCGGGCGATGGCGCGGATGCCCTCGGGCAGCTCGTAGCCGTGCAGGTCGGTGGAACGCATGAGGATGGCGTCGGCCTCGGCGGCCTCGGGCACGAACTCGTAGCCCTCGCCGAATACGACGGTGCCGTCTTTGGTGATGTCGTCGATGATCTTGATCTTGCGCATGAATGGCTCCTTATGGATGCAGGGGTGGTATCGCTCGGTGTGGGCCCGCACGCTTGCGGGCTAGAGAGATCGCGGACTCGAGCCCTGCTCGGCTTCGAACTCGCGCATATACGCGGCGAGCGCCTCAACCGAGGCCTGCGGCACGGCGTTGTACACGCTTGCGCGCATGCCGCCCACCAGGCGGTGGCCCTTGACGTTCTCCATCTGGCGCTCGCGGGTGCCGGCGATAAAAGCGGCATCGAGCTCGGGGGAGTCGGTGCGGAAGGTCACGTTGGCGATGGAGCGGCTGTGCGGCTGCGCGGTCCCGTGGAAGACCTCGCTCGAATCGAGCAGGTCATAGAGCAGGTTGGCCTTGGCCCAGTTGCGCTCGGCCATGGCGGCGAGGCCGCCTGTCTCCTCGACCCAGCGGAAGATCTTGCCGCACACGTAGATGCCGAAGGTGTTGGGGGTGTTGAGCATGGAACCCTTGCTCGCCTCGAGCGCGAGGTCCATGTACTGCGGCGTCTGCGCGCAGGCGGGGCCTCCCTCGAGCAGGTCGTCGCGCACGATGACGACGGTCACGCCCGCGGCGCCTGCGTTCTTCTGCGCGCCGGCGTAGATGAGCCCGTAGCGCTCGACGTCGAGCGGGCGCGACAAAAAGCAGCTCGAGACGTCCGAGACGAGCGGCGTATCGCCGCATTCGGGCAGTTCGTTGTACATGGTGCCGAAGATCGTGTTGTTCTCGCAGATATAGACGTAGTCAAGATCCGCGGCGGCGATCTTGTCGTTTACGGGGGCGAGGTCGGGAATCCGGTCGAAGCCCGTCTCTTCCGAGCTCGCGAGGCAGACGGCCTCGCCGTACTTGCCGGCCTCCTTAAAGGCCTTGCTCGCAAAGTTGCCGGTCACGATGTAGCCCGCGCGCCCACGGCGCATGAGGTTCATGGGGATGCCCGCGAACTGAAGCGTGGCGCCGCCCTGCAAAAAGAGCACGCGGTAGTTGGCGGGGATATTCAGCACGCGGCGGAGCGTGGCCTCAGCGTCGTCGATGATCTCTTGGTACATGGGCGATCGGTGGCTCATCTCGAGAACGGACATGCCGCACCCGCGGTAGTCGAGCATCTCGTCGGCGATCTCGGTAAGAACGCTCTCGGGCAGCGCGGCGGGGCCGGCCGAGAAGTTGTGGACACGAGCCATCAGATGAACCCTTTCTCGAGGCAATCGCGTTCGGCTAACTTTAGCACAGTGGAGCAGACGCGACGCGACCGCCACATTTAAATCCGAGTGATTGGCTCGGGTTTAGCGTCTGGGGAGCGTCTCAGTCCGGTTTTAATCGCTGTTTGCGCACGTAGATGCAGAGGTATGAACGAGTTGCTCCTCTGTATTCCATGTATGCGGCTTGCAAAAAGCCGTGCGGTCCATGTGATGTCTGGCAACGGAGCCGCTCGCCGGGGCCCCATGCCGCCGCCCCCGGTCGCATGCCGCCCGCGTCGTTTTCAGCGAGTCGTCGCCCGGGTGGATGCGCGCCGCGGCGTGCGGCCTCGCGCCGCGCTTTATGCCAGGCTCGCCACCACGGCGTCGTCGCCCGGGAGGATCACCGTGTCGCCGTTGGGGATGATGTCGTGCCCCTCGCGCCGGAGCATGACCACCACAAAGCGGCGGCGTTCGGCGGGCAGGTCGCGGAGGGCCCGGTTGGCCCAGCGGTGGCGGGCGCCGATTCTGAACTCGCGGAGCTCGATCTGCTCGCTCTTCTCAAAGGTGGGGGCGGCGAGCACCAGCAGGTCGCCGATCTCGATCCGCGTGTCGCCGCCGGGTATCAGCGGCTCCGAGCCGTTGCGCAAGATCAGCACCACGAGCATGTTCTCGATCGAGCCCGCCTCGGCGAGCGTCTTGCCCACAAAGGGGTGTTCGGCCTCAACCTTGATCTTGACAAAGCTCAGGCTGCTCTCGTCTTGGTAGTCGTTGAACGTGCGCATGACGTTGGCGGAGGCATCGACCATATCGAGCTTGCGCGCCACGTCGGGCAGCAGCGACCCTTGCACCACGATGGAGAGCACGGCCACCAGGAACACGAGGTCAAAGAGGTCGTAGGCGCCGGGCACGCCCTCGACCACCGCATAGAGCACAAAGACCACCGAGGCCGCGCCGCGCAGGCCCGCCCAGCTCACGAGTGCCATCTGCCGCAGGCTCGCACGGAAGGGGGCGAGCACGGCGCCGACGGCCACGGGACGCCCGATGAGCAGCATAAAGGCGAGGAGTCCCAGTGCGGGCAGGGCCATCTCGGGCAGGCGCGCCGGGGTCACGAGCAGGCCGATGAGGAAGAAGATCGTCATCTCGGCCATCTCGCAGAGCACGTCGAAGAACCGTGCGGCCTCGCGCTTGGCGGGCACGTCGGCGCGCCCGAGCACCATGCCGGCCAGGTAGACCGCGAGAAACCCCGAGCCACCGAGACAGTTGGGGAGCGAGTAGGCCACGATTGCCACACCCACGAGGGCGATGATCTCGGAGCCCGTCATATCGTTCCCAAAGCGGTCGAAGATGCGGCAGGCGATCCAGCCGATGCCGAGGCCGCAGGCGATGCCGATGCCAATCTGCTGCGCGAGCAGCACGGGGACGTTCACGGAGTGGCCGGCGGCGAGGGTGGCAAAGACCACGGTGAGCATGTAGGAGAGCGGGTCGTTCGAGCCCGATTCGAGCTCGAGCATGGAGTCGGTGCCGCCCTTAAGCGAGAGCTTGTGCTCGCGGAGCACGCTGAAGACGCTGGCGGCGTCGGTGGAGGCCACGCACGAGCCGAGCAGGAGCGAACCCACCCAGTCCATGCCGAACACGAGATGCGCGAAGGCGCCGGTGAGGCCCGCCGTGATGAGCACACCGACGGTCGAGAGGAGAACGGAGCGCACGGCAACCGGGCGGGCGAGCTCGAGATTGGTGTTAAAGCCGCCGTAGAACATGATGAACATGAGGGCCGTGCAGCAGACGCTCTCGGTGAGCGCGTAGTTCTCAAAGTCGATATGCAAAGGTCCGTTCACGCCGAAGATCATGCCGAGCGCCACGAATATGACGAGCGTGGGGAAGGGCAGGCGCTTGGCCACCGGTTTGATGAGAAGGCACGTGACGATCACGATGCCGCAAAAAAGCAAAAGCTGGTTCATGGGGGATTGCGCTCCTTGTGGTCGGGGGCGAGTGCGTCCGGGCTGGCCGCTGCGAGCGTTCCGTTAATCCTACCCAGCAGGTGCGCCCTGTTGCGCCCGTGCACGAGACCGTTACAATATGAACGTTGAAGTTTAAGTTGAGGTTTTAGGTTGCGCAGGGCGAACGCTCGCCGCCGAGGCCGATGAGCAGGAGGGGAGCGAGGTTTCCATGGCCATCTACGTCACGTCCGATGCCCACGGGCACCTGCGCGCCCTCGATGCCGCGCTCGAGCTGGCGCAGCCCGGTGCAAACGATACCGTCTACGTGCTCGGCGACATGATAGATCGCGGCCCCGACCCGCTCGGCTGCGTGCGCCTGGTGCGCTCGCTTCCCAACGTGCACGTGCTCAAGGGCAACCACGAGCAGATCATGCTCCGCGCGCTCTCGGCCACGGCCGACCAGGTCGATCGCGATACCTGGGAGATCAACGGCGGCTGGACGACCCTCAACCAGCTCCAGGCCATGAGCGATGACGATTTTGCGGAGCTCGGGAGCTGGTTCAGCGGACTCGGGCTCTTCGATGTGGTCGAGGTGGCCGGTCGTTCCTACATCTTGGTGCACGCGGGCATCGATTCGCTGCGTGCCCGGAACTTCTTGGCGGAACACGGCGTGGACTGCTCCGAGGGGCGCGGCGCCACCGCGGCGACCCCGGGCCTCTTGCGCTCGATGCTCGCCCAGCAAGACGAAGAGGACCTGCTCTGGACGCGCGGCCCCTTCTGGGGCGAGCCGACCGGCTTTGTCGATGCGGAGGGCTCGGGCCCCGTGGTCATCGCGGGCCATACGCCGTCCGTCTCGCTCGGGCGCTATGCCGACGCCCCTAATTGCTCGGGGCTCGACAAAAAGACCGGACGCGGCTGCTTCGTCTTTGTGGGCGCGGGCGAGTCCACCGCAGGCGTTCCCGACCGCATCGACATCGATTGCTCAGCGGCAACAGGTTCCGAGTTCGGCGCCGTGGGCGTGCTGCGCCTCAACGACGGCGCGACCTTCTACGCACCGGTCGAAGACTAGGCGCCCTTACGTTGGCTCGGGGCCTGAGCGGCTCCGTTAGCGCAGGTTCTTGAACGGGTTCCGTGCGTGGTCTATGCTCCGGCGGATCTGCACGTATTCGCCGATAAGCAACACGAGCAACAAGATCATGACGGCAAGATAGCTCACTGCGGCGCCCATGAGCCCGAGCAGGTTGACGAGCGCGAGCGGCACAAGGATCGAGGCGACAAAGCACACCAGGTAGGCGCGCATGACGTCGCCCGCGCGCCTGAGCACGGTGACGACCGCATAGAGAAAATCGATCGCGGCGGTGACGCCTCCGGCAAGCACCATGAGATAGGCGAGCATGCGGTACTTCTCAAAGTTAAGCCCGTAGAGCGCGCCCAGGAGCCTCACGCCCCATGCCCCCATGAACGCCCATACGGCACCGGTGATGATCACGATCACGCCGAGCACGGCAAAGATGATGAGATCGAACTTCTTGCGCTTGCTCGGGCTCGCCCAGATATTCGAAAGGGTGAGGAGCTGCGGTTTGTACACAAAGCCGATGGCGAGCAGGATCGCCTGCGCGGGAAAGTAGAGCGCGTTGAAGTAGAGCTGGTTCTTGTAGGGGAGCGCGCCCTCCATCACGAACTTGGGCATCGATTCGATGAGATTGAAGAGCATGAGCGCAAAGAAGAGCGGCGCGCACCGCACAAAGAGATCGCGGACCTCCGAGACGCGCGGACGGCGCGATTTCTCGGTCTCGAGCAGGGCGAGCGGGAGCGTGAGGAGTACGAGCGAGGCCACGGCGGCAACGCCCATGCCGATGCTCGCCACGGCCATGCTGCGCGTGAGGAGCAGAAGAAGCGTGTAGGCGATGACGACACCGGCCGAGCGGAGCGCCTGGCTGATGCCCGCGAGATAGAGCTTGTCGGCTTGCTGCAGGCGCCCCTCGTACACGTCCGCGATGCCGTCGACGATCTTGTAAACGTAGACGCCCATGCTGATGGTGCACATGGAGGCGCCGTAGCCGCGCACGCGCACGTAGAGGATGCCGATAAGGAGCGCCGCGGCGCCGAGAATCCAGCGGTTGAGCTGGTAGGAGGCAAAGCTCTGCGCCTCGTCGATGTCCGAGACCTGGTAGTTGCGCACGCCGTAGTTGCAGGCGATCATGAGGAGCGTGCCCGTCACGAAGGCCATGGAGAACATGCCCGCCTGCTCGGCGTTGGCAAACTGCGTGGAGACGATGGTGAGGAGCGGGAACACAAAGCCCCAGATGGCCGTGCCGGCGGTATTCCAGAGATAGTCACGGCGGGTCGCGTGTTCCTCGTATTCGGCTTCTTGGCCCGAGAGATCGCCGGAATAGATGGAGCTGAGCAGGCGTCCCCACCAAGCGTTGACGGTGCGGCGGATAAAGCCGGCCTCGCTCGAGCGGCGGCGCTTGGCGGCGCGAGCGCGAGAGCTTGCGGGGCGCACGGGTCCGCGCTCGAGCTCCTCGAGCGTATGCGAGGCGGGAAAGAGCCCGTTCTCGATGCGACCGCCCCGGTGCGCGCCGGCGCCGACCGTGGTGTCGGTGATGCCGCGTCGGCGGGCGATCAGCTCGCGGATATGGTCGATGGGGGTGCGGGCCACGGGAGCTCCTTTCGTGTCTGCTCGCATTATATCGTTGCCGCCATAAGGGGATGCAGGCGCGCGCTGGCAGCCGGTGGGTACTCGATTTCTCACAACCTGGCCGCGCGATCGAGTTGCAAGGGACCTCATTCGGGCTCCGAACCTGCGGCTTTTGGGTTCGTGCGCATATGAGGTGCCGTTGGGTGCGTGCGCTCGCCATGCGTCCGGGCGTAAAAGCCGCGCAACGGTCACGCCTAAGCGCGGTACCCACCTGCCGACAAAAATTGCCGCCTGCAGCAAAATACTTTACAAAGCTCACTATATATGTAAGCACCCTGCGCTATCCTTATGCGGCTGTTTAACCCCCGATGCGGCGGCCGCCGCACAACAGGAGCCCAAATATGGATTTCGCCTCGTTCCTACTCGCCCTCGTACCGATCCTCTGGTTGGTCGTCGTGCTGCTCGTCTTCAAATGGCCGGCATGGAAGGCGGCGATCGGCTCCTTCGTCCTCTCGGCGCTGCTTGCCTTCTTCTGGTGGCATCTGCCGGTAGACCAGGTGGCCACGGCCTCGCTCGAGGGCTTTCTCATGGCGCTCTGGCCCATCGTGCTCGTCATCATCGCGGCGGTCTTCACCTATAACCTCTGCGTGCGCACGGGCGCCATGGGCGTGATCGGTCACATGATCACCTCGATCTCGAGCGATCGCCGCCTGCTGGCGCTCCTCGTTGCCTGGTGCTTCGGCGGCTTCATGGAGGGCATGGCGGGCTTTGGCACCGCGGTCGCCATCCCGGCCGGTATGCTCGCCGGCCTCGGCTTCGAGGCCATTCCGGCGGTGCTCATCTGCCTGCTCGCCAACGGCGTTCCCACTCCGTACGGCTCGATCGGCATCCCCACCGTCTCGCTCGCTCAGCTCGTCGGCCTCGACGCCACGCGCCTTGCATTCGTGCAGCTCGTGCAGCTCACCCCGTTCTTCGTGGTGGTGCCCGTGCTGATCGTGCTCGTTGCCGGCCGTCTCAAAGATGCTGACGGCAACCTTCCC
The DNA here is from genome assembly GCA_963603165.1 of Faecalibacterium prausnitzii. Lineage (GTDB taxonomy): Bacteria > Actinomycetota > Coriobacteriia > Coriobacteriales > Coriobacteriaceae > Collinsella. Next base: position 10,859 of record CAVCLY010000037.1, on the reverse strand, counting down.
ACGCTCGCCGAGCGCCTGCACGGCGTCCTCGGCATCGCTCTCGCTTCGGGCATCTCGTTCATCGCCGCCTCACTCGTGGTCGCCTACTTCGTCGGTGCCGAGCTCGCCGTCGTCGTGGGCTCTATCGTCTCGCTCGGCGTAACCGCAGCTCTCTCCATGCGCGCCGAGAAGAGCGGGCATCTCTCCGAGCGCTTCCACATGCGCATCGAGGCCGGCGAGGCCGTGACCCCCAAGGGTGCCCTCACCGCCTGGAGCTGCTTCATCCTCATCTTCGTTCTGCTCCTCGGCACCTCGAGCCTGGTTCCGTGGATCCACGACGGTCTGGCGCCCATCGCCTCGCACGTGCAGGTCTTTGACGGCAAGCACCCGGGCACCCTCACGTTCTCGTGGATCAACACCCCGGGAGTCTGGATCTTCATCGCCGCCTTCGTGGGCGGGCGCATCCAGGGCGCGAGCTTCTCGGTGATGCGCGAGGTTCTTGTGGCAACCGTCAAGCAGATGATGCCGACGGTCATCACCATGCTCTCGGTGCTCGCCTGCGCCAAGGTCATGGGCTACGCGGGCATGATCTCGTCGATCAGCGCCTTCTGCATCGGCGTCACGGGCGGCGCCTACCCGCTCATCGCCCCCTGGATCGGTGCCGTGGGCACGTTCGTCACCGGTTCGGGCACGAGCTCGGGCATGCTCTTCGGCGCCATCCAGAGCCAGGCCGCCGAGGCTCTCGACGTGAACCCGTACTGGATGGTCGCGCTCAACTCGCTCGGCGTGGCGGCCGGCAAGATGCTCTCGCCGCAGACGCTCGCCATCGGCCTCGCCGCCGTGCACGTGCGCGGCAAGGACGCCGAGCTTCTCGGTGCGATCCTGCCCTATGGCCTCGTCTTCCTCGTGTGCATGAGCGTGCTCGCGCTCGCCGGCATGGGCCTTCCGCTCTAGTGCCCGTGCTTTGAGCGTCTCTCCCGCAGCTTCTATTTGCGGCGAGCGGGCTTTGAAATCATGCTTCTTTCGGGCGACCGTTTGCCGATTGGTGAACGGTCGTCTCTTTTTGCCCGCTGGCTCCGGGGCATAAAGGGCTTTACGTGAGTAAAGCGCCGCGTGCCCCGGAGCCGCGTGCGCGCGCAATAAGGAGGAACATATGGCGGGTGCAACTGCTGCCAAGATTCTCGAGGGTCTCGGTCTCGATGCCGCGCGTGCGGAGGGCGATCCCGTCCCCGGTCGCGGCTTTTTCGTCGACCTTCCGATCGCCGAGCTCGCTGAGCACGCCCTGGCGCGCAAGGAAGGCGAGTTCGCCTCGAACGGCGCCTTTATGGTCGAGACCGGTGAGTTCACCGGGCGCTCTCCCAACGACCGTTTTGTGGTCGATACCCCCGACGTGCACGACAAGATCGCTTGGGGTGCCGTGAACTGCCCGATCGGATCGGACGCGTTCGATAAGCTCCATGCGGATGTTATCGCCTACCTCAACGAGCGCGACGTCTTCGTGGTGCGCGGCATGGCCGGCGCCGACCGCAACCACTCGCGCAAGTTCATGGTGGCCTGTGAGCGCGCGAGCCAGGCGCTCTTCATCAAGCAGATGCTCGTGCGCCCGCGTGCGCGCGAGATGGCGCGCTTCGGCGAGCCCGACTTCACCGTGCTCGCCGCCCCCGGGTTCACGTGCGACCCGGCGGTCCACAAAACCAACTCGGCCGCTGGCGTGGTCATCAACTTTGCCGAGCGCATCATCATCGTGGCGGGCACCGGCTACTCTGGCGAGATCAAAAAGTCGATCTTCAGCGTCATGAACTATCTGCTGCCCATCGAAGACGACGTGCTCCCCATGCACTGCTCGGCGAGCATGGATCCCATCACGCACGAGACCGCTGTGTTCTTCGGCCTCTCGGGCACGGGCAAGACCACGCTCTCGGCCAATCCCACGCGTCTGCTTATCGGCGACGACGAGCACGGATGGTCCGACATGGGCATCTTCAACATCGAGGGCGGCTGCTATGCCAAGTGCGAGGGCCTCGATTTCTTCCATGAACCCGAGATCTACAACGCCGTGCGCTTTGGCGCGATCTGCGAGAACGTCGTTCTGCATGACGACCGCACGCCCGACTACGATGACACCTCGCTCACGCGCAACACCCGCGTGGCCTATCCGGTTGAGCACATCCCCAACGCGTGGACCAAGGGCATGGGCGGGGTGCCGAGCGTGGTGCTCTTCCTCACCTGCGATGCGTTCGGCGTGCTGCCGCCCATCTCGCGCCTTACGCCCGAGGCGGCCATGTACCACTTTGTGACGGGCTTTACCGCCAAAGTCGCCGGCACCGAGCAGGGCATCACCGAACCCACGCCCACGTTCTCATCGCTCTTTGGCGAGCCGTTTATGCCGCTCGACCCCATGGTCTATGCCAAGATGCTCGGCGACCGCATTGCGGATGGCAACACGCGCGTGTACCTGGTGAACACCGGCTGGATCGGCGGTGGCTACGGCGTGGGGCACCGCATCGAGCTCGCCTATACGCGCGCTCTCGTGGCCCGCGCGCTCGACGGCACGCTCGAGGAGTCGGAGTTCGTGCACGACGACATCTTTAACGTGGACATTCCCACGAGCTGCCACGGCGTGCCCGACGGTATTCTCGTGCCGCGCCAGCATTGGCAGAGCGCCGCGCGCTACGACGAGGCCGCGCATCACCTGGCGTCGATGTTCGAGGAGAACTTTGAGAAGAAGTACTCGCATCTGCCCAAGGAGGTGCGCGATGCGGGGCCGCATTCGCAGATGCCGCTGCGCCTCGGCGCGGGTGGGCACAGGCGCCTTGGCGGGCACTTGATCAAGCATAAGAGGTAGCGTTCGGGTCTTCTTGGGTTGACGTTGCTGTCCGGCGGCGGGGTTTCCTTTCACGCAAAAACACGCTTCGCAAAGTTTTTGCTTAGAAAGAAAGCCCCGCCGCCTATTTGTTTGCGTCGGCACGGGAAGCCCCGCTGGTCGCGGGGCGGCATGTGGGGCTGGGTAGCGAGGGTGACTTTTGGTTTCGGCTTTGCCCCGCTTGTGCGCGAGTGGCTTCGCCTCGCGCGGTTGGGTGCGATTGGGTTTCCGGATGGATGGGTCCTGCTGAGTGCCGGGTGTAGGCGTCTTGTTGTTGGGAAATGTTGGGGACGGGGCTTTTTCGTAGAGATGCGGCCTTGCTTCGGTATGATGTTAAGCAATTAACAAGTTAGATGAGCATCGAGGGGGTTCTTTTGGTGGCACGCGAGTCGGATTCTAGAAGCGATGGGCAGCGGTTTGAGGAGTTCGTGGGAACGATCGCCGCGCTCTCTAAAGAGGTCCAGCGGATCAAGGCTACCGAAAGCGCCGAGCTCGGGCTCGCCGGGGCGGACATCATGGTGCTCTACTACCTTGCGGATTCCGCAGGGGGCATGACGGGCGCCGAGCTGGCGCGTGCCGTGGGGGTTTCGCGTGCCGCGGTCTCGCGCACGCTGGCGCGTATGGAGCAGGAGGGCTTTGTTGAGCTCTCGGTAGGGGAGGACGAGAATCGCTATCGCGTCCCCGTTCGCCTCACCGAGCGCGGGCGGGCGGCTGCCGTCCAAGCGCGTGAACGCATCGATTATGTGATGCATGCCGTCTCCTCGGCTCTCACGCCCGACGAGCGTTCGCAGATGTACCGCGCTCTCGCCCAAGTGCTCACATGCCTCAAGGGAATATCGCGCGGCTGACGGGGCTCGCCTCTGCGCTTTTTGCGCTGATGTAAAAGCGAGCGAACCCGGAATTTTTATGCCGAGAGCTTGTTAATCAGTCAACAAATAATGTAAGACACCGACCGGAAAAGAGTAAAACCATGGCCGTTCAGATCATCACCGACTCCGCGAGCGATATCCAAGCGGGGGAGTACGGGAACCTAACCGTCTTGCCGCTCTCCATCACCTTTGGCGAGACCGTCTACCAAGATGGCGTGGATCTCACGCGTGAGCGTTTTTACGAGCTGCTTATCGAGGGCGATACGCTGCCCAAGACGGGGCAGGTGAACCCGTTTCAATTTGCCGAGGCCATACAGGAGGTGCGCGAGAAGGGCGACGACGCCGTGATCATCACGGTCGGTTCCAAGCTTTCGGGCACGCATCAGAGTGCCCAGGCCGCACTCGCGGAGGCGCCTGGCGGCGACATCTTCATCGTCGATTCCAACAACGTCACGCTCGGCGAGCGCGTGCTCGTGGAGTATGCGCTCGGGCGCGCCGCCGAGGGCGCCACGGCATTCCAGGTCGCCCGCGATGTTGAGCGCGTGCGCGATCGTGTGCGCGTGCTGGGCCTGCTCGATACGCTCGAATATCTGCGCCGCGGCGGCCGGATCTCTGCTGCGGCCGGCGCGGTGGGGGAGCTACTCTCGGTCAAGCCGGTGGTCGCCGCCGTCGATGGCGAGATCGTCATGCTCGGTCGTGCGCGCGGTTCAAAGAACGGTCGCAACCTGCTCAACCAGCAGGTCGAGAGCGCGGGTGGCATTGATTTTTCGTTGCCGATCGCGCTCGGATACACCGGCCTCTCCGACAGGCTTCTCCGCAAGTACATCGCCGACAGCCGCAGCCTCTGGGAGAACTCGGGCCGCTCGGAGCTGCCCGTGCATCTCATCGGCGCTACCATCGGTACGCACGTGGGACCGGGCGCCATCGCCTTTGCGTTCTTTGCAAACGAGTAGCTTTTCGAACGCGATGCCTCACGCTTAGATTGCGACTCTGTGGAGACGGCGAGCCTCCACATGGTTCGGCGCGGGGACGGGAGAGCTTGCATCTCGCGCGCCGTTTCGATTGCGCGCGGTCGGGGGGTCTCCGTTTCGACCAGGCGTGGCTCGGTGCCGTGCTCGGGTACGAGCCGGCGGCGAGCGTTGCGGGCGCGGCTCGGTCTGGCTTGTCCGCGCAGCTGCCCTCAACGTTCTAGGCCGCAACCAAAGTGCTTAAAAATAAGCAAATTTCTGCAGCTAAAACGTTGCATATGAGTGTTTTGACCCTGAATGCCCGGGGTATACGCCCCTCATCTGTACGCAACGGGAGGGAGACCCCATGGCATTTAAAGAGATCGGTCTTGCCGAGCTAGAGGTGAGTCCGTTTACCAAGTTCGACAAAGAGTGGGCGCTCGTGACCGCGGGTGCCGAGGGCAACGCCAACACCATGACGGTGAGCTGGGGCGGTCTTGGCACGCTCTGGTCGCGCCCGGTGGCCACCGTCTACATTCGTCCGCAGCGCTACACCAAGCAGTTCGTGGACGAGAACGACCGCTTCACCGTCTCGTTCTACGCGCCCGAGCACAAGCGCGCCCTCGGCATCCTTGGCACCAAGAGCGGGCGCGATGGCGACAAGGTTGCCGAGGTCGGCTTCACGCCGGTGCATGTCGCGGGCGAACCGGCATTCGAGGAGGCTGAGCTCGTGCTCGTCTGCCGCAAACTCTATGCGGACGAGATCCGTCCCGAAAACTTTATCGATGTGTCCGTCGATCCCGAGATCTATCCCAAGCACGACTACCACACGCTCTATATCGCAGAGGTCGAGCATGCGTTCGTGCGCGCATAAGCGTCAAGATGGGGGCGTCGCTGGCCGGGCTCGTGCCGCCCTTTGAACCAGGAACTGGATCCCTGTTTAAAAAGGCGATCATGTCGGGAGCATTAAATATTTATCCCGCGTGATCGTCTTTCGCACATTGCGGCATTTCTTACGATGCACCTGAGCAGCAAAAAGCCGATAGCGCATATGGCTGTAAAATCCGTTTTCAGCAACTTAATCACCCCCCCCCTGTGTTCACGTCGGTTCCTATAGGAGTAGAATCTTCTGCAGCGGCGGGTGCGATCCCGCTCGAACCATGTGCCGGAAAGGGGAATCTTCATGGCAAAAGATAAAGAGAAGGAACAACCGACATGGGCGCCAAACGAGGCGCCGACCAAGCGCTGGATCGCTTTCTTTGTGGCGGCCTATTTTGCCTCTGAGCTGATCAGGATGGCGTTCGGCGCGCTTACGGGCATGCTACATCTCTCGGGGTCGTGGGCATGGCTGCCCGACGTGCTCGACTCGTTCGGCGGCTTTGCGATCGCGTTTTTGGCCATGTGCTGGCTTCTCAAGCGCATCTGTAAAACGTCCATACACGACCTGGTCTTTGGCAGCACGGGCAAGTTCGACATCCGCGTAGCCGGTCTGATCCTCATTCTTTGGCTCATCGGCGCGGGCATCGGCATGTACGCCGTTCCTGGTGGCGAGGGCGCCGAGTCCAAGCTCAACGACATCGGAATTTTGCCCATCACGGTGAACATCATCCTTGCGCTTGCTCTGGTGTGGATGCAGACCACCTGGGAAGAGGTCATCTTCCGTGGCGTGGTGCTGCGCGGCACCTGTGGCGACAAGCTCCGTCCGACGGTCGCGAGCATCATCGGCGGCGTGCTCCTGAGCCTCTTCTTTATGTCCATGCACCTGGCTAACCCCGAGGTCACTTCGCAGAACAGCCCACTCATGGTCGTTGCCATGGCGTCCACGTACTTTATCTCGGCGTTTCTCTGGTACATGCTCGACATGGTCTTCGACAGCTGCCTGCCCGGCTGCGTGATCCACTGGATCAACAACGTCACGGCCATGGTTCTGGTCTCTTCGCCCAACAGCGCCATCAAGAGTGCCACGATCTTCGTCAACGCCAGCTCGATGTCCGGCGTGTCGTCGCTGATCGAGGAACTCATCATGTGCGCTCCGCTGATCATTCTCTGCGTTGTGCTGTTCGCGCGTCGCTGCAAGAACGGGTGGGATAAAGAGCTCATCTAGGGTCTCGGCGCTCGTTCGTGGGCCTCGGCATGCCTATTCGATGTGAGCCTGCTGGGCGAGCAGCTGCGCGGGGCTCATGCTTTGCTCGGTACGATCTAGGCATACGTTCGACTGCCTGTGTCTTTACCGCGCGTCGAGAGGGGAGACGTTGGTACGTTAAATCGTAAACCATGGCTAACTTATGAAGAGAGTGTGAAGCGGCTAACTTTATATTGAGTAGTTAACCATGGTTGACTATATTGAATTCAGCGACGGAGCAGGCAACAGGCGATGAAAAAGCCCGCACCGTCGAGTTTGAATCGCATCCCTCCCCTCTGTGCGTTTCAACGGTGTACTTCGGAAGAAACCCCGCCCGTCTGCAAGGACCGGCGGGGTTTCTTCCGTTTGGCGTTCGAGACCGCTGCATTAATCGAGTCGCAAAACGTATAACGGTGAGCGGGTTCAAGGACGGCGGGAGTATGAGCCTCGCAATCCACCAAACCGTGGTCGATAATGCCGGATGGCGCGCTGGATCGCTGTGCCTTTGGCCGTTTGCCTACTCGCTCGCCTTCTTGCAGCCGCAGCATTTGTTGAGCCCCTCGGGCGCGTTCTCGCCAGCGGGGATGCGCGGGCTGTCGCTGCCGAGATAGCGCTCCACGTGCCGCGCGAACGCTTGCCACGACCATTCATCCGCATCGGCCTCGATCCGCTTGGGCGAGATTGCGTAGAAGAGGCACGTCGGGATCTCATGCTCACGCAGGTTCTTGGCAATGCAAGGCGTGCATCCCTTATCGTGGTTCTTGGGGTTGAACGGGCATTCCTCATCATCGCAGGTGCAAAAGGCAACGCCGGCCATGGTTCCTTCTTTCTGGTTGAATTGCTGGCGATACCCTCATACTAAAATGCCGGCCCCAAGGAGGAGCCGGCAGAGCGGTTGATTTGGGTTTATATCGACAGGGGAGAGGGCGGGTATCTGCCTGGTCTCGAGGCCCCTGAGCCGTCGCTTGCCTAGTAGACCATCCCCATGGCCTCGCGCACCTCGGCAAGGGTTGCCTCGGCGATCTCGTTGGCGCGACGGTTGCCCTCGGCGAGCACGTCCTTAACGTAGTCAAGGTCCTGCTCAAACTGGTGACGGCGCTCGCGGATGGGCTCAAAGTAGTTGTTCACGGACTCGGTCACGTACTTCTTGAGCATGCCCGCGCCGCCCATGCCGATCTCGTCTGCGATCTCGACCTCGGAGCGACCCGTGCAGATGGCGGCCGTGGAGAGCAGACCCGACACACCGGGGCGCGTCTCGGGGTCAAAGGTGATGTTGCGCTCGGAGTCGGTCTGGCTCTTCTTGATGCACTTGGCGGTCTGCTCGGCGGTCATGGAGATGAAGATGCCGTTGCCGTAGCTCTTGGACATCTTGCGACCGTCGAGGCCCGGCAGGAGCGGTGTCTCGGAGAGCAGCGCCTCGACCTCGGGGAACACCTTGCCGTAGCGGTTGTTAAAGCGGCGCGCGATCGTGCGCGTGAGCTCGATGTGGGGCAGCTGGTCGCGCCCGACCGGCACCACGTTGCCCTTGCAGAAGAGGATGTCGCAGGCCTGATGCACGGGGTAGGTGAGGAGCAGGCCCGTGAGCTCGTGTCCGCTTGCTTCCTGCTCGGCCTTGACGGTGGGGTTGCGCAGCAGCTCGGCCTCGCTCACGAGCGAGAGGAACGGCAGCATGAGCTGGTTGGCAGCGGGCACGGCGGAGTGCGCATAGATCATGGTCTTGTCGGGGTCGATGCCGCAGGCAAGGTAGTCCATGACCATGTTGTAGACGTTGTCCTGGATATGCTCGGTGGTGTCGCGGTCGGTGATCACCTGGTAGTCGGCGATGAGCACGCTCGTGCGGCAGCCCTTGTTCTGCAGCTCAACGCGGCCCTTGAGCGTGCCGAAGTAGTGGCCAAGGTGCAAACGCCCGGTGGGGCGGTCGCCGGTGAGCATGGTGTAGTTCTCGGGGTGCAGCTCCAGATCGGCGCGGATGGCGTCGGACTTCTTGAGGGCGACCTCGTAGCTGTTTTCGTTAGGCATGGTTTCTCCTGAATATCTCGAATGTAGCGGCGCGGTGTGCGCCTGGTCGCTATAGATGCGATTTGATCCTGTCGATGCGCTCCTGGCGTTCCTGCTCGGCCTCGCGCTCCTCCTCGGCAAATGCCGGGTCGCTCGGGTCCACGATCTCGTCCTCGTGCGTTTTGGGGTTGTAGTGGTGCCTGAGGACGGGTTCGAACAGGCGGAGCTTGACGGCAAAGAACGCCGAGCAGATCGCGAGCACGGCAAAGATGCCCACGCGCGCGAGCACGCCCACCTGGTTGATGAGCACGGCGCCGCCCGAGAGGAAGATGCACCAGGCGTAGATCATGAGCACGGCCTCGCGCTGGTTGTAGCCCTCTTGGATGAGCCGGTGGTGGATATGGCCCTTGTCGGCCTGTCCGATGCTCACGTGCGCGCGTTTGCGGCGGATGATGGCCGAGAACGTGTCGAGGATGGGCACGCCGGCAACGATCAGCGGGATGATGATCGAGGTGAGGGCCGCGGTACGGCTCACGTTGAGCAGCGAGATGGTTCCCAGGGCAAAACCGAGCAGAAGCGAGCCGGAGTCGCCCAGAAAGATGCTCGCCGGGTTGAAGTTGTAGCGCAAAAAGGCGAGGCACGAACCGATGAGGGCCACCGAGAGCGCGGCGGCATCGGCGCGTCCGGCGAGCACGGCAAAGCTGAACATCGAGCAGGCCGCAATGCACGAGATGCCGGTGGCAAGGCCGTCGAGCCCGTCGATGAGGTTGATGATGTTCGCGAACGCAACGAGGTAGATGATAGTCAAGGGCCAGGAGGCCCAGCCGAGTTCGATAAACGACCCGGGCACAAAGGGGTTCACGATGGAGTTGATGGTGAGGCCGCCCGCACAGGCGATGATTGCGGCGAGCAGCTGGCCCGCGAGCTTGGCCTTGGGGCTCAGCTGGCGCACGTCGTCGACAACGCCGGTGAGAAAGATGATGGTGAACGAGATCGCGACGAGCGGGTAGTCGACCTTGAGCAGCGGGTGCGGGGCGAGCGCCGGCGGCCAACGGAAGAACCACGTGCCGAACACCTGCACGATGCAGGCAACGACGAGTCCGAAGAACACGGCCACGCCGCCCATGCGAGGCGTGGGCTGCGTGTTGATGCGGCGTTTGGAGGGGTAGTCGACGGCGTCGAGGCGGATTGCGAGTTTTTTAACGAGCGGCACCAGCAAGAAGGTGGTGCAGAACGCAACGCCTGCCAAGCAGAGATATGTGAAGTTGCGATCCATGCAGGAGCTACCGCCGTGATGTTCGGGGACCAGGTCCCGATTTGCAGAATTGCAAACATGATACCGGAGTGGCGGGCACGTGCCGCGCAGAGCGTCCCATAAACATGGATGACCCATCCGTTTGCGGGGCTGTCTGTGAGTCGCGCGGGGGAGTGTTCGAGTGCCTGCCTGGGCTTGACTGCGCGAGGCGGGTCAGCGGCTGCCTCAACACCGCGCCCCGAACGGGGCTCGATCCCCGGCACGGGTAACAAAAAAGAGGCCCAACCGAAGTTGGACCTCTCTGCTTTGCAAGGGTGGAGACGAGGGGGATCCGGATTCCGCTCCGCGAAATCCTCCCGCTGCGGGACCTTGCGGCCCCTTGCGAGCTCCGCTGGACAACCGCTCACGCGGTTGCCTCAGCTCCGCGCCCCGAACGGGGTTCGATCCCTGGTACGGGTAACAAAAAAGAGGCCCAACCGAAGTTGGACCTCTTTGCTTTGCAAGGGTGGAGACGAGGGGGATCCGGATTCCGCTCCGCGGAATCCACCCGCTGCGGCGCTCGCGCGCCTTGCGAGCTCCGCTGGACAACCGCTCACGCGGTTGCCTCAGCTCCGCGCCCCGAACGGGGTTCGATCCCTGGTACGGGTAACAAAAAAGAGGCCCAACCGAAGTTGGACCTCTTTGCTTTGCAAGGGTGGAGACGAGGGGGATCCGGATTCCGCTCCGCGGAATCCACCCGCTGCGGCGCTCGCGCGCCTTGCGAGCTCCGCTGGACAACCGCTCACGCGGTTGCCTCAGCTCCGCGCCCCGAACGGGGTTCGATCCC
>CAVCLY010000036.1:0-19729 GCA_963603165.1 Faecalibacterium prausnitzii | reverse complement strand
GCCCGAGGCGCTCGCCGACCCCGTGCTGCTCCGCAACTTCTGCATCAACGGCAACGCCGACGTCACGGCCGAGGCCGATGGCACGTGGAAGTTCATCGGCAACCCCACCGAGTGCTCGCTCCTCGTAGCGGCGCACAAGGCCGGTTGGGACTACAACGAGCTGCGCCATAGCGCCGACATCGTGCGCGTGTTCCCGTTCTCGTCGCAGAACAAGGACATGTCGACCATCGTGCGCGAAGCTGCAGACGACGGCACCGAGCAGCTCATGCTCTACACCAAGGGCAACCCCGAGAAGATCCTCTCGATGTGCCCCGGCGTCAGCCCCGAGGAGCGCACACGCATCGACTCCCTCATGGAGGACTACCAGAGTCAAGCCGGGCGCCTGTTGGCGTTCTGCCACCGCACGCTCACAAGTTTTGACGACAAGCCGCAAGAAGAGCTCGAGCGCGACATGGTGTTCGACGGCTTTGTGGTGATCTCGGACCCGCTCTCGCCCGACGTGTACGCCGCCATCAAGCGCTGCCGCGAGGCGGGTATAGAGGTCAAGATGCTCACCGGCGACAACATCCGCACGGCACGCGCCATCGCAGGTGAGCTGCATATGCTCGACGAGGGCCATATCGCCGTGGAGGCCGCCGATATCGAGGCCATGTCGGACGAGGAGCTCGCGCGCGAGCTCGAGCGTATCCAGGTGATCGCCCGCTCCACGCCGCTCGTCAAGATGCGCGTGGTCAAGGTCCTCAAGGGCCGCGGCAACGTGGTGGCCGTGACGGGCGACGGCATCAACGACGCGCCGGCCATCAAGAACGCCGACGTGGGCATTGCCATGGGCATCGCAGGCACCGAAGTCACCAAAGAGGCTTCCGACATGGTGCTCCTTGACGACTCGTTCTCGACGATCGTCAAGGCCGTCCAGTGGGGTCGCGGCATCTACGAGAACTTCAAGCGGTTCATCCAGTTCCAGCTCACCGTCAACGTCAGCTCCGTCGTCGTGGTTGTATTCTCGATTCTCTCGGGCTTCGAGGCGCCGTTCACCGCGCTCGAGCTGCTGTGGATCAACATCATCATGGACGGCCCCCCGGCGCTCACCCTCGGGCTCGAGCCGATCCGCGACGACCTGCTCCGCCGTGCGCCCACGCGCCGCGACGAGAGCATTCTCGACCGTGGCATGCTCACGCGCATCTTTGCCAACGGCATCTTCATCTCGGCCGTGTTCATGGCGCAGCACTATCTCAACTTTTTGGGATGCGCCGAGGAGCAGAAGGCCACGGTGCTCTTTACGCTCTTTGTGCTGTTCCAGCTCATGAACGCGTTTAACTGCCGCGAGCTCGACACCACGCCCATCTACAAGAACCTGCTCAACAACAAGCTCATGCTCGGCGTGTTCTGCCTGGTGTTCGCTCTGCAGTTCGCCATCACCGAGTTCGGCGCTGCCGTATTCGAGACCGTCCCGCTCGATGCGGCCCTCTGGGGCAAGATGATCCTCTGCGCCCTCAGCGTGATCATCGTCGACGAAGCCGTCAAAGCCGCTCGCCGCGCCCTAAAGCACTAACAAATAAAGGGCATACCCCGACATCAATGCCCTCGACGACCCCAACGGCCGCCGAGGGTATTTTTCTCTGCTCATTCAGAAACGATTTGGAGCGCCGTCTTCACATCGACGCATACGCCGCTCGCGTGTTTGATAAGTCCCCCATCGCCGGTGACCACATAATCAACGTCAGCGCGATTGCCCACGCCCAAAATAAGATCATCTTCAAAATCGCCGTGATAGCGCTTGAATACAAACGAATCAAAAACCTCGTTCGCGCCAACGGGAGCCACAAGCGCCATCTCGCGGATCTTGCGCACGCACTCCCATGACGCTTCTTCAGCCGCAGCAACGGTTTCGGGCGCCAACTTCCCCGCCTCGCGCGCCCTGGCTTTCATATTCTGGCCAAGTACGAAGTAAACATCTTTTATCGAAAGCGACGAAACGAGCAGAACGACACGCTCCGACTCATCCGCGATAGCAAACAGGTCAAGAATGTCAGCAAGCGTTCGCGGACGCCCCAAAAAGTAATCGAGCCAAACGTTCGTATCGATGAGCAGCTTGATGCACGGCTTGTCTTCCGCCGTAGTCATTCGCAAATCCAATCGCGATACTTCTCATTCATGGCGGCGGCATAAAGCTCGTCGCTGTCGGGAAGCTCGTCGTTCTGAGGGACTGAGATGTTGGTGCGGATATAAAAATTCCTGATGATTTCGGGCCCCTGAGCCACCTTAGCGCGATTCGCGCCCGCAACCCCATCGCTCAGATCGGCGCTTTTGATACCGTCGGGGATCTTGTTCTGCACGACCAAGCACTCCCACAAAGAGCGAACCGCTTGTGACGGCGTCATGCCCATATGCGACAAAACCGCATCGCCAGCCTCTTTGAGCTGGCGGTTCATGCGCACGTTCATCTGCACGGGACGAGTGTCGAACAGGGCAGCACCCATGACGTCCTCCTTTGCTATACCAAAAACTAAATTGAGTATAGCACCCTACCGCGCCCGATCATCAAGCATCTTCCGTCAACGCGTGCAAGCGGTAGGCGCCCGCTTTGTTAAGCCCGCATGCGCTCTTCGGAAGTCAGCCCAGATCAATAACCTCGTCGCAAGCGTCTACGAGCAACTGATCATGTGAAACTATGATTACCAGGTGATCCTTACTCATCTCTTTTATTGTTTCGATCAATGCGCTGCGGCTCGATTCGTCCAGGGCAGAGGTCGGCTCATCCAAGAGCATTACTTCGGGCTTTTTGAGCAGGATGCGAATTATTGCTATTTTCTGGCGCTCCCCTCCCGAAATGCTACGACCTCGACCATCCAGCAGCGTGCTCAGCCCTCCCGGTAGTTCGCTCGCTGACGACTTCAGCCCAAAACGATTTAGGTAATAGTCGACCTCGGAAATATCCGGGCGCTCCATGAATAAGGTGAGGTTGTCCCATAGCGAACCGCAAACAATCAAGGGGTCTTGTTCGACATAGCCGACACGTTGCTCGCGCAATGCTTGTTTATCGATTTGGTCAAGGCTAATACCGTCATATTCGATACGCCCCTCATATTTCCCCGGGCAAATACCGGACAGCGCATTCAGAAGCGTCGTCTTTCCGCTGCCATTTGCCCCCGTTATCGCATACAGACCACAACCGCGCGCAAAACCAAGTGACCCGTAGACAATGCTCCTGTTCTCGGGCGAAATGGCAATAGAGAGATTTTGAAGCGAAATTTCTCGAACACTCGAAACCGCAATCGATCCGCGTTTCTCCTCTTCGAGATCCCAAATCTCGCAGAGTCGTGCGTAGCAGACATTCGCATCCTGATAGCTCTTTCCCCAGCCCATGAAATACAGAATGGCGCCAGATAATGACGAGTAATAGCCCAAGGCAGTTGCTAGATAGCCGACATCCATGCCCCCATGGGATATTTCATTAATCGACAGCATCAATATGCAACCATACGCCAGCATCTCGATGGTCGAGTTCTTTGCAGTGAATCCGGCACTTGCCTTTTGATTGCATCGAAGGGCCGCATAGAGATCATTAAAAGCCTCCTCGAGCCGAGCGGAGAACCACGCATGGGCAGAATGGCGCCGGATAAAGGAAATCGAATCAACCTGCTCGAGAAGCCTTGCGAAGTAAAGAGACGAACGCTCCTGCACTTCCTTGCCCGTCTCGAAAAGAGCCTGCTTAGAAACGCAGTAAAAACAGGCAGCGACGATACCCAGCGCCAGGCAAATCATGCTTATCTTCCAGTTGATTACAAAGAGAACCACTAATACAGTGAAGACCGTCAACACGTTAGAGGCCATCTGCACGAGCGTATTCATGATGAATATCACCAGATCATTTGAATCATGGTTGACCTTCTGACTGCAAAGCGCGCTGTCGAACCCGCGAAAGAAAGATTCGGGAAGTCTCTCTATATGTTCAACCGTCTTGGCATTAATGAGGTATCCAGCATGAGCCTGAAGATCGAGATTTAGAAGATCGGTCACATACGCAAGGAGCACGCGAACGCCCTGCGCAGCCATAGCCATCAAACAAATACCGAAGGCACCCCCGAGTCCCCATGAAGGCTGGGCCGAGACGTTAATAGCAGCACCAACTAGCAGGGGAATCGCCAAAGAAAACAGCCCGGACAGCAAGCAAAGCAAGAGATATATCGTCATCTTCCCGCTGTCAAGGTATCGCCAACAGAACGAAAACAAGATTCACCTCATTTGATTAAGACTGCTTGTCGGCCTGCAAACACGAGAGAAGCATCTTTCTGTCAGTGTCGTATTTGAACGAGACGCATTGCTTCTTCTGTCCATGCAAGGCGTGATTTGGACACCCGCCCATGCACATCGGGAACGCGAAGCAGTCGGCACATTCAACATCGTTCGGCTCGTAGGACATCCAGCGGATCATATTCGGATTAAGCGACGGCGGCTCATATATGGTTCCGACTTTTCGTTCCGCCATTCCGATGTCATCCCAGCATTTATAAAGATCGCCCAAAGGGTCAACGACAAACGAATTCATCGACACGGCACAGCAGATTGCGAAATTGGCCCCGCCAAAGGGCTGGACCTTAAAGCCGCGTTCGATTGCTTCTCGATAAAAGCGCGTCTCTTCATGAGAAAACTCCTCGATGGTGAAGCACTGGTTCGCGTTCAGGCAAACACCGTTGATGTCATCAACCGGCGCCAGATAAAAATGCACCTTGTTCTTAAGCTCGTGCCGCTCCAGGTAATCCAAAAGCTCAGATGCCGCCGCGATATTTGATTTATCCACGTTCGCTCGGATCGATATATCCAAAATCTCCGCGCATTGCTCAACATTCTTGAGAATCTTGTCGTAAGTCGGCGTTCCGTCATGAAGGATACGTCGTGTATCGTGATTCGACTTTGAGCCGTCTATGGTCACCTGTGCAGAAGAGACACCACATGCGACGAGTTCCTTCGCGACCGACGGAGTGAGCAGATAACCATTCGTCACAATGGACGAAGACGTCTCGCATACCTCACTTGTCGCTGTCTTCAGGCGATTGGTAATTTTCCGTATCTTATCGAGAGCAAGCAGGGGTTCACCTCCATACCAGCCGATATTCAGATGAGCGATATCTGGATAGTAGCTTTCAACGAATTTCCCCAGCTGGTCTATCGTCGAGTCTTCCATATTCGTATGGGCTTGCCCACGCTCATAGCAGTAGGGGCAGCAGAAGTTGCATCCCATAGTTGGGGCTATCGTTAAGCTGAGCGTCGTGTTGGCAAAACGAGCGGCCCTGCTCTGCAACAGCAGCTCGGTTCGTTCGTTTCTATCATCCGCCAATAGCATGCCGCCCCGTTGAAGCTCTTCGATGAGATCGGCAGCTTCGCAAGAGCCCTCGGCTTCGAGAGTTCTATAGCTGTGGTAGTAATCGCTATTTAGCGAAAGGATTCCCCCGCTACGCACGTTCATGATGAGCGCACCAGTGCCATGGGGGCATTCGAAGTTGAATTCAGACAGCTTCATACATCGACCTTACTTAGCTGAGATATTTGAACCTAAAAGAAACTGAAATCCGCGCGATAACGAGACTCGCGCAGGCGCTCGCCAACGCAAACAGAAGACTCTCGACCGTATAATTCGGACCGCCAAAACCGCAGGCATGCATCCATATGGACATATGTGACGGATAGAAAACCGTTGGATGCGCCATCGCAATGATGAGCGAGGCATACACTGCGCAAAGCACGAGGATGCTCGCGCCTATCTGGCTATTCAAAACCAGGCAAGCCGAAAAACAAACGATCGTAAAACTCGCGTCAAGAACGGCAAAAAAGAGCAACTTCATGGCAAAGGGACTGAAATCTGTAAAGCTCATAGGTGCGTTGACGGCAAACGCAAAGAAACTGAGGCCTAAAGAATAGATCTCGGACAGCATGACGGATGCCAGCAGAGACCTGCCATATCGATACGAAACGTCGCAGCCCTTAGCACGGAGCAATAGCAACTGGCGCTCAGAGCACGTCAAGCTCAGAACGCGGCAGACAATCAGCGTTGCCACGATTGGATAGAAAAAGTGATGCGCGAAAGCCGAGGCTAGCGCCGCACGGCCCTCGGAAAGCAATGGAAACTGCTCGATAAGATATGCCGAATCGGCACTAAAGCCCACGAACACATGTTGGTCCCCAGCGAGAACCCATGCGCCCGAGCCGGTAGTGAGACAAATCGATCCCCCTACAGCGATTAAGAGCAGCAACAACGAAATGCCGTGCCCCTTACGCCATAGATATAGCTCCTGAATAGCAGTTGGCACAGGCCTCAACGAAATCGCCTCCTGATCGAACAAACACCCGTATCAATCACGCAGAGAATCGCAATCAAAAAGATGCAAAAGAGAATCTGGTCTCCCCATGTGAGATGCCGTTCACTCAGAGCGCAAGTGCTTAAAAATCTGCTCGATGGGAAAAGCAGCAGCAAGCGTGCGAGACTATCGCCAGACGAGGCCAGCGAGGGATAGAACGCCGTCCCGAGAAGCGCAGTCATCAACACCAGAACAGAGCCGGCAGAGGAACTACCGATAAACCGAATTGTGCAAGCAGCCTCGGCATATTGGACTAGCAAGAGCAAAACATTTGCCAACATCCAGCCCGAAAGCCGCATCCAAAAAGACGCACCCATCGAAACCCCGATTTTTACGGCGAAAATCAGCGATACGGCGCAAGTCGAGAGAGAATAAAGAACCGTGATCAAAACCGCATGGCACATAAACGCTCGAACAATCGATACAAAGCCCGATACGCCACGCGCCCGCGATAAGTCGGCGATTAAACCGCTCTCAGACTCGCTGATGCCGAGGGCCGCGTAAACAATAACGATTGGCAACCACAACCAGTCAAGCACGAATGATGAGCGAATTGCCGATCCCGTCAAATCCGATCCGTCAACGGCATTCCCGATGTACCCAATACAGTCGCCGACGTTCGCCACGTTGTCTCCCGAAACCATTATGAGAAGCTCGGTTTTTCCCGCGAGTGCAAGCACCACCGCCGCAACCGTAGCCAAGACAGAACCTGCAAGCAAAACGGCTTGAGCCCGACCGCGCAAATACTCACGCCGCCCGATCCTAATCAGACCACTCAAACACTCCACCGCCACTTTCCACCATCGAAAGCAGGTCAACGTAATAACCCTCGAGATCGCGTTCGACGACCTCTAAAGATGTAACAGTACAGTTGGCATCCTTTAAACGAGCAAGGATGTCCGCTACAGGAAGTAAAGGGTTCTCGATAAACACCCGGTCGATGCCGTCGAAAACACAAGCCATCCCAAGGCGCCTATGCGACAGCACGCTCCGAAAAGAATCCCAATCGGTTAGATTCAGCAAAATCGAGCAGTGACAAGCTGCCTCAAGGTCCGCGGAAGATATCGATCTGATTATTCTTCCGCCTCCAAGAAAGAGATACCTTGTTGCAAGCTTATGCAGTTCTTCGAGGTTGTGACTCGAAACGAGAACAGCAGCCCCCCTTGCGGCGGCACTCTTAATTGCACACCGAAGCAGCCTGACTCCTAAAGGATCGAGCCCATTTGTCGGCTCATCCATTATCAAGAGCTCCGGCTCACCTAAAAGGGCTGTAGCCAAATCGAGACGGCGTCGTTGTCCCATAGATAGCTTGGACGCCCTGCTATCGGAAGCATCCACAAGACCGACTTCTTTAATGAGCTGCTCGATCTGGTCATCGGCAATGCCCCACTCGAGTGCGCGGGCAAACAGATTATCGCGAACGCTCAGATAGGGATACGATGCGCTCGCGTCGGGCATATAGCCCACCTTGCGCCTCAACTTGTTTTGCAAGCGTACATCTGACACGCCGAACAATTCGATACTTCCGGCCGTAGGCAGGCTCAATCCATTGATAACACGAATCAGTGTTGATTTTCCAGCACCGTTGACACCGACCAGGCCGCATACTTCACCCCGACCGATTTGCAGGTTATCGATCTTCAGAACGCAGGTGCGCTTATAGCGCTTCTCGATATTTGCAAGACGAAGGACGTCGTTCATTTTCACTCCGCACCCCACGACGCAGGTGCCGTCCCGGCAATACCGGATCGACACCAAACATCATGCCGCCGACCATCAAATCGATCAGAACCTGATCGAGCACTCCTGCTTTCCGCAACGGCGAGCGCAGCCGCCGTGTGCATAGATCCAGCAGTTGTTACATGCGGGCTGAACACCGTCGTTTGGAGCGATAACCCAGTTCATAAGCCTTCCTCTCAAAATCTGCTACCGCACACTAGAAACGAATTGAGCACGATTGCGTCTTGCATTTGCTCGAGCAGCTTCCATGCGCGTAGATCCAGCAATTCCCGCAAGCCGGGGAAGCCCCGTCGTTGGGCAAGGTGATCCAGTTCATATCTCCTCCTCTCTGCATCTTGTTGTTATCGTATCTCGATAACTTTACTGTTTCAATAATAATTATCGCCAAAAAAATACCGCACCCAGGCACGGTATCGAGCTTTGCAAACAGCAGCTATTCCTCAGATAGATCCACGACGTAGACCCTGTTGGAAACCAGATTTTCGCTGTCTGCTGCCGCCCCCCCCGAGCAAGCCTTTACGCGTTGCGCCGCAAGCTCCTCAAGCTCTTTCTCGTTTACGCGCTTGATAAGATCACCCGGCTGGCAATCCAATTCAACGCAGATATCAAATAACGTCTTCAGTCGTATGGCCTTGATCTTTGCATTTCTGATTTTTGAGATATTTGCTGGGGTGTGTCCGGTCGCCCGAACAAGGTCAGAACTCGTTTTTCCCTTTTGAAGAAGCAAGGTCTCGAGCTCGATTATCAGGTAATCCATCTCGACCTCTAAACTAGATCATTCGTCTGCTCTTGCAGCAGTGCCCCATACCGCCACATAAGAGAAAAAGCCAAACAGACGATTCCCATGAAAATAGCGACGACATCTACGGGAAGGGACAGGTTCTCGATTGTGGTCTGCGAAAGCCCCACAAAAGCGATACGACCGATCGCAATAGAAATGAAGCCTGGGGATGTCAGGAACTCAAAGAGAGCCGTCAGCAAAAACACCCATCCCGAAACGGCAATCATCTTTGCATGCTTAACCGTAAACGGCGAAATCCCGTGCGAGATATTTCTACTCATAGAGGCCAAGAGAAAGAAGCTTAATCCGCATGCCAGCAAAAACAGGGGGGCCGCGGCAACGGTGATGGTCCCAGATCCGTCGCTGACGGCCCCATTCATTATCGATCCAGCCGCAAGAACCGACACAGGAACTAACCCGATGGCGGTAGCAAGAAACAAAAACCCGAAGAGAAAGAACAGGGCTTTTCCAAGCGATCGCATCGTCTTAAGGGAATGCTCAACCTCTTGAGCGGCTTTAGACATGGGAGCTCCTTTGCATAAACTGTTCTCTCTATTTTATCGTTTATCGATATCTATCGTTATTCGCATTGGTGTTCGCGTCTTTAATGCGAAAGAGGGCATCCGATGGATGCCCTCTTGTTTCATGCTCTACATTTCGGAAGAAAGCCGCGAATGCGCCTACCGCGCGCCGGCGCCGGCCTGGAGCATGCCGTCCGAACCGGATGTGATGCCGCTCGCAGGAGCGCCCGAACCCGAATGCGGGGCGGCGACGGCCGCATCGCCGCCGAGCTCGCTTGCCGATCGCGGGGCCGGGATCTCGCCCGTGCCGTGGCTGAACACGAACTTGTCGTCGGCAACGTCGCAGAGCACGGTATCGCCCGCGCCCCACTCGCCTGCCAGCAGCTCCTCGGAGAGCGGGTCTTCGATGAGCTTTTGGATGGCGCGACGCAGCGGACGCGCGCCGTTGGTGAGGTCGGTGCCCTCGGCCACGATCTTGGCGTAGGCTGCGTCGGTAAGCTCGATGTTCATGTCGTTGGCGATCAGGCGCTGGCGCAAATCGTCGATGAGCAGGTGCGCGATCGCGGTGAGGCTCTGGGCAGAGAGCTTCTGGAAGACCACGATATCGTCGATGCGGTTGAGGAACTCGGGGCGGAACAGGCGCTTGAGCTCACCCATGGCGCGGCCCTTGATCTCGCCCGTGCTCAGGCCCTGCTCGCCGGTGGTGCCGAAGCCCACGGTCGAGTCCTGCGCGATCTCGCGCGCGCCCACGTTGCTCGTCATGATAACGACCGTGTTGCGGAAGTCGACCGTCTTGCCCTGGCCGTCGGTGAGGCGACCCTCCTCGAGCACCTGCAAAAGCACGTTGAAGATATCGGGATGCGCTTTCTCGACCTCGTCGAAGAGCACCACCGAATAGGGATGCCGGCGCACAGCCTTGGTGAGCTGACCGCCCTCGTCGTGGCCCACGTAGCCCGGAGGGCTGCCGATAAGCTTGGAGACCTCGTACTCGCTGCCGAATTCCGACATATCGAAGCTGATGAGCGCGTCTTTGCTGCCGAAGAGATACTCGGCGAGCGTCTTGGCGAGCTCGGTCTTGCCCGTGCCCGTAGGGCCGAGGAAAATGAACGAGCCGCCCGGTCGACGCGGGTCCTTGAGCGGCGAGCGGCTGCGGCGGATCGCCTTGGCCACGGCCTCCACGGCCTCGTCCTGACCGATGATGCGCGTCTTGAGCACGTCCTCGCACTGGAGCAGGCGGCGACTCTCGCTCTCGGTGAGCGAGCTCACGGGCACGCCCGAGGTCACCGAAACGATGTCGGCGATCTGGGCGGTGTCGATCACGATCGGGCTCGCGTCCATCTCGGCGTTCCAGGCGGCGCGCGCCTCGCCGAGGGCGATCTCGGTCTCTTTCTGCTGCTCTTTGAGCTCAGCCGCGCGGTTCATATCGTCGGCCTCGGTTGCCTCGTCGACCGCGCCCTTGAGTTCGGCGAGCTTGCGCTCGGCCTCGCGCACGGGTTCGGGAGCGCGCAGCCCCGCGATGCGCGCGCGGGCACCGGCCTCGTCGATGAGGTCGATCGCCTTGTCGGGCAAAAAGCGATCCTGGATGTAGCGGTTCGAGAGATTCGCCGCGGCCTCGATGGCAGCCGGCGTGTAGCGCACGTGGTGGTGCTCCTCGTAGCGCGGCGCGAGCGCGTTCAGGATGCTCACGGTATCCGCGATGCTCGGCTCCTCCACGTCGATCGTCTGGAAGCGGCGCTCAAAAGCCGGGTCCTTGGTGAGATACTTGCGGAACTCCTCGGCCGTGGTGGCACCGATGATCTGGAAGGCGCCGCGCGCGAGCACCGGCTTGAGCATGGAGCTCGCATCGATTGAGCCCTCGGCGGAACCCGCGCCAATGAGCGTGTGCATCTCGTCGATGAAGAGGATCACGTCGTCTGCGGCCGTTGCCTCGGCGATCACGTTCTTGAGGCGCTCCTCGAACTCGCCGCGGTACTTGGCGCCGGCGACGAGACCGGGCAGGTCGAGCGCCCAGATGTTCTGGTCGAGCAGGTTCTCGGGCACGTCGCCCGAGGCGATCTTTTGGGCCAGGCCCTCGACGAGCGCGGTCTTGCCCACGCCCGGATCGCCCAAGATGAGCGGGTTGTTCTTGGTACGGCGCGAGAGAATCTCCATCATGCGCTGCACCTCGGCATCGCGACCGATCACCGGGTCGAGCTCGCCGGCACGCGCCTTCTCGGTAAGATTTTGCGCGAACTGCTTGAGGGTATCGGTGCCCTCGGCCGACGAGGCACCCTTGGCGTCGGAGCCCGAGAAGAACGGAACCCCCGCACCGGGACGGCCCGCACCGGCGCCCGCGAGCGGACGTTTTTTGCCCTGGTCGTTGGCGGTGAGCTTGGCCACGGCCTCTTTGACGGAGGCTGCCGACACGCCGAGTCGCATGAGGATGTCCATACCCTTGCCGCTGCCCTCCGAAACGATGGCGAGCAGCAGGTGCTCGGTCGACACATAGGTCTGGTTGTTATCGCGCGCGATGCGGAACGCCTGCTCCATGACCGTGATGACGAGCGGGGTAAAGGCGAGCTTGGCCGCCGCCTCACCGTTCGCGGTCTCTTCGCCATCGGCCTCCCCGCTGCCCTCGGGAGCGGCGGGCACGGTGGTGCGGAGCTCCTTGAGGGTCGTCAGGATCTCGTCATACGCGATGTCGAGCGAGCGCAGCGCCTCGGAGGCGACGCCCTCCTCCTCTTTAGCAAGCGCAAGCAGGAGATGCTCGGTCCCGACTTTGTTGGAACCAAGCTCGAGCGCCTCGGTCTTGGCTGTCGACATGACCTTGCGAGCGCGGTCGGTAAATCGGTCTAACATGGATTTAAGCCTCTCACGTGCTTTCTTTTTGGTATACACGGGCACATGCGCCCTTGTTTACCCACGAATCCCCCATGATAACCGAAACCCTGGAATTTAAGCGAACGGGATGTGCGGCAAGGACCGGACACCTCCGTGATGCAGCTTCCCTCAGGTCGAGCATGCAGAGATCCTTTGCCCAGATAAAGAGCAGGGCCGCTGGGAAGCGAGATCTTCCCAGCGGCCTCGTTTTGTCATGGATGGATAACGCGTCGCTATCCATTGCCTATGCAGTTCGGCCGTAGATAGCCTTTGGCACCTATGCCGAGAGAGCGGGCTCCTCGACGGGCTTGGCCGCAGGTGCACCGTGCATATGCACGTGCTCGGGGTGAGCCTCGGCGAGCACCGTGCCGATCGGGAACGCGCGACGGAACATGTGGCGCACGATCGGGCCGGCGATGAGGATGTTGAACGGCCAGGCCATGATGAAGTTCCAACCGATGTTCTGGATCCAGAGCATGGGCACGTTCGGCAGGATGGTCGCGATGCCGCCGGGCACGTGGCTCGCGTTCTCGAACACGCCGAAGAGCGACATGATGATCACCATAGGCACCACCATGCAGGAGCTCACGATGACGGGGATGAAGCGCGGCGAGGTGGTGGGCTTGACGAAGAGCTTGAAGGCCACGCCCTTGGCGAGCGGGCTCGCGATGAACCAGTCGCAGAGCATGGCGAACACGTAGGCCAAGGGGAACCCGAGCCAGGCGTCGGCGAGGACCTCCATGTTGAGGGCGCCCATGTTGCGCGCCACGTTGTAGATGCTCATCCAGAGCACCATCATAAAGCACATGGAGAAGGTGAAGATCAGACTCTCGCGTTTATTGGTAGGCATTACGTCTACGTCCTTTCTTTGGGGTTTCACGACGGTGCCGCGACGCACACAAAAAGCGGGCGGGACAAACTACATCGTTCGTCTCGCCCGCTCATGAACACGTCTGCGACTACTTATGTGGTGAGTTCACCCTACCACGTTGCGCCGCGGTTTCGTAAGCGAAAAGTTTGTGAAGATGCCGCCGATTCTGTCAAGTGGCCGTCGGTGAACATGCTCAGCTCTCCCCCTATACGGTCGAATCCGCCGCCGATTCCCGCGCATGCGCGCTCATGATGAGCATCTGAAGGCGGTTCTCGATATTGGCGAAGCTCACATCGGGGTCGTAGTCGAGCGGAAGGATGTTCGCGTCGGGGTAGCGCTCCTTGAGCGCGCGCACCAAGCCGCGGCCCACCACGTGGTTGGGCAGGCAGCCGAACGGTTGCAAGATCACGAACGAGCGGCAGCCACGGGCCGCGTGCTCCAGGATCTCGGCCGGGATCAGCACACCCTCGCCCGCATCGAACGTGTGATGGAGCACCGGGTCGCTCGCACGCACCAGCTCGTCCATGCGCGTGGGCGCCTCGTAGAGCGGACTTGCCGCGCCGAGCTTGTCGCAGCGGTCGTGCGCGATATCGAAGAGCTTGTCGGCCGTGGCGTACCAGATCTTCTCCTGCAGCGGCAGGTCCACGTGGTACTCGCGCGACTGCGCATGCTTGTAGAAGTACGTCTTGCGGATCACATCGGTCATCTTGGCCTCGATCACCTCAAGGCCGTTGTCTTCCAAATAGCGCTCGATCTCGTGGTTGGCGCCCGGATGGAAGTTGAGCAGGTACTCGCCCACGATGAGCACGGTGGGACGCGGCTTGCTGCGGTCGTGGGGCACCTCGTCCATGATCTTGAGCGCGCGCTTGAATCCGCGATCGAGTCCGCGCAGACCGCTTTGCTCGAGCCCGCCGATCAGCTCGTCCATCGCGCGCTCAAAGGCGGCGTCGGCGGCTCCGCGCTCGAGCTCGTAGGGGCGGATGCGGCGAAGCATCGCCTCGAGCGCGTCGATTCTCGGCAGACCGAACGCGATCTGGATGCTCGACGCCAGGCTCAGCTTGAACCCGGGATGCGCGTTGTGCGCGTCGACGTCGTCGTTCGTGACGATCGGCACGTAGTCGTAGCCGGCATCGTCGAGCGCTTGGCGCAGCAGCGGCATGTAGTGCGTGAGGCGGCAGTCGCCCACGTACTTGCCGGTGACCACGGCCACGTCGTGCGGGTCGTACTTTCCGCTCTCGAGCGCCTCGAGGCACTCGCCGATCACGATCTGCGCGGGAAAGCAGATGTCGTTGTGAACGTAGCGCTTGCTCAGGCGGATGGCCTCCTCGCGGCCGATATCGAGCGCCTCGGCGCGCACGCCCTGGTTGCGGACGGCCGCTGTCATGAGGCGGCAGAACGCATGCGAGGTATTGGGGATAAGCGCGATCTTTTCCTTGCGGTCGCGTTTGGTGTACTTGACCCGGTAGGGGTCGCTCAGCTCGTGGACCTCGTGCGCCGGTGCGTCCCCGGCCGCCTCCTCGGCACGGCGGCGCTCCACCGTCTCGATAAACGAGCGCAGGCGGATGCTCAGCGGACCCGTCGCATCGCTTTCGTCGACCTTGAGCACGAGCGGCGTCTTTCCGCTGATCTCGCCCATCATGCGCACCATCTCGTCTGAGAGATAGGCATCGTGCCCGCAACCGAAGCTCACGAGCTGCACGAGCTCGAGCTCGGGCGACGACGCCGCGATCACGGATGCCGAGAGCATGCGCGCATGGTAGTTGTTGACGATGTCGAGACGGCTGTTCGAGAGATCCACGTTGCGCACGCCCGGAACGGCATCGGGCGTGAGCACCGGGATTCCCATCTGCGCGAGCATCTTGGGGAGGCCGTGGTTGACGAGCTCGTCGTTGTGATACGGGCGCGACGCGAGCACCACCGCATAGCCACCCTCGGCACGCACGCGCTCGAGCACCTGCTCGCCGCGAAGCTCCATCTGGTTGGCAAACGCGGTCTGCGCGCTTTCGGCCTGCTCGATCGCCCGGTCGGTGAGCGCGGGCTCGATCCCAAAGGTGTCCTCGAGATAGTGCTCGAGCTGGCGATCGCGGTCCTCGGTGTCGTACCAGTGAAAGAGCGGCGTGTCGAAGGGAATGCCGAAGCGCTTCTCGGGGTTGTCGGAGTTCTTCATCACGTAGGGGTAGCCCTTGACCACCGCGCACATCCACTCGCTCGTCTTGGCGGTGTTCTCGGTGGGAACCGTGGTGATGATGGGCATGAAGATCCGGTCGGGATGCCTGCGGGCGAGGTCGCGCACGTGCCCGTGCACGAGCTTGGCCGGAAAGCAGATGGTGTCGGAAGTGACGTGCGGCAGACCCTCCTCGAACATCTTGCGCGTTGAGGGGCGCGAGAGCTGCACGTTAAAGCCGAGGCTCCGAAAGAGCGTCGACCAAAAGGGCATGACGTCCCAGAACTCGAGCACGCGCGGGATGCCGATCGTGATGTTGCGGTCGTCGCAGAGCGGCGTGTAGGGCCAGGTCTGAAAGAGCAGCTTTTCGCGGTCGACGAAGAGATTGGGGGCGGGCTCTGCCGCCTTGCGCTCGACTGAGGCTCCAGCGGCCTCCGCAGGCTGCGAGCTTTTGTCTGTCTTCGGAACGGGCGCCGGCGCAGCGTCTGCAGACTCCGGGCGCTCGGCCTCGGAACCCAGGACCCCGGGCTCAGCGGTGGTCTCCTCAGCGACGCTCGCGGCGGCATCATCCGTGGCCACCGGTCGCTGCTCAGCTGCCTCGGGGACCGCACGCACAAGCTCGTCCCAATCGATCGCAAGACCGCGCGGGCAGCGGTTGCCCGTTACGTAGAGCGATCCGTCGCCGAACGCCACCACGCTCCGCTGGCAATGGTTGCCGCAGCGGCTGCAGGTAACGCACGAATACTGTTCATGCGTGAACGAAGCAACGGCGTCGAGGCCGATAAAGGACGACTCCGGCACGGCCCCGTCCTCGCCTGCCTGAGAGCGCATATGCCCCGCGGCCAGCATCGCCACGCCGATGGCCCCCATGAGACCGGGGTGTGGCGCGCGCGTGACGGAGCGCCCGACGAATTGCTCAAAGGCGCGCAGCACGGCATCGTTTCTGAACGTGCCGCCCTGCACCACAATGCGCTCCCCCAGCTTGTCGAGGTTCGACACACGGATGACCTTGGTGAACACGTTCTCGATGATGGAGCGGCAGAGGCCCGCCATGATATCGCCCGGCCCCTTGCCACGGCGCTGCTCGCTCACCACGGAACTGTTCATAAAGACAGTGCAGCGGCTGCCCAGGCACGCGGGCTCCGCCGAAGCGAACGCGCTCGAGGCGATATCCTCCACCTCGATTCCGAGATTCTGAGCAAATCCCTCCAAGAACGAACCGCAGCCGGCCGAGCATGCCTCGTTAACCACGATGTCGGTGAGAACGCCCCCGTCGAGCCAGATGGCCTTCATATCTTGGCCACCGATGTCGAGCACGAATGTGGCATCGGGCTCGCATGATGTAGCCGCGCGGGCATGGGCCACCGTTTCAACCGTGTGGTAGTCGGCATGGAAGGCGCGGGCGAAGAGATCCTCGCCATAGCCCGTCGTGCCCACCGCATCGATCGCAAGCGCAACGCCCGCCTGTTCCCAGCGCTCTTTAAGCTCCACAAGACCGCGCTTGGCCGTGTCGAGCGGAGACCCCTCGTTGTTGGCATAGAAGCTATCGATGAGCTCGCCCGCGTCGTCGATGAGCGCGAACTTGGTGGTCGTGCTGCCCGAGTCTATGCCGAGCGCTGCATGCACACAGGCGCCGCGTTCATACGCCGCAGGCCCCGGTGCCGGAGTCTCCGGTTTATGCCGGTTCGCAAAGTCCGCGCGCTCGGCCTCGTCTGCAAAGAACGGCTGCGCCAAGCGCTCGTCGCCGTCTTGTTGCGGATGTTCGGCCAGCTCATGGAGCGCAGCGATCCCGGCTGCCAGGTCGACCGACTGAGCTTGATCGGCGAGCGCGCTGCTGAGTGCGAGCGCGGCACCGCGTGCCACCATGACCTGCGGATTATCCGGCACGATCACGTCTTCGGGCGCAAGATTCAGCTGCTCGGTGAACACGCGGACGAGCGTGGGATTGTATGCGAGGGTGCCTCCCTCAAAGATCACCGGGGCCTCGATGTCGATGCCCTGCGCAAGACCGCCGATGGTCTGGCGCGCCACCGCGTGCAGGGCCGAGAGCGCAAGATCGGCTGTCGATACACCCTGATTGAGCAGGGGTTGGATGTCCGTTTTGGCATAGACGCCGCATCGGCCCGACACGTCGTAGACGGTCGTGCCCTGAGCCGCCAGCTCCTCAAAGGCACCCGATTCGGCATCGACACCCAACAGCTTTGCCATCTCATCGATAAAGGCGCCGGTACCACCCGCGCACGATCCGTTCATGCGCATGTCCGAGACGCTTGCGCGCCCATCTGCGCCCTCGTGGAAGAAGATCATCTTGGCGTCTTGGCCGCCGAGTTCGATCGCGCAACGCGTGCGCGGATAAAGCTCCTGGATGGCGAGCGAGTTGGCGACGACTTCTTGGATATAGACGGCCCCGAGTGCCGTCGCTATATCGCGAGCGCCCGAACCCGTCACCGCAACGCGCACGGTCGCGTCGTCAAAGCGCGACCGCACCTCTTCGAGCGCTTCGGCGGCACTTGCTGCCTGCCGGGCCCCGTGGCGCTTGTAGCGCCAGTAGAGAACTTCGCCCGTCGTTGACTCTCGTACCAGCACCTTTGTGGTCGTCGAGCCAATGTCGAGCCCTACATCGATCCCCTTCATCTATCTCCTTGCCGTGCAGTTCCGCCTGAGCGGCTCCGTCGGTTATACCCCCTTGCCTTTTTGCGAACCCGGATTTTCGAATTTCTTTCTGTACCTAATTAAATTTCCTCATGCACCTAACTTATCGTGCGGAACCAAGTGCCCGATCTGGGCCACTGCCGATTTGCGCCCATGATCCGCTCGGTGCGCGCCGGCCACGGTGCAAGGCCGCGGCGCTCGTCTATAGTTGAGAGGCATCACCGCAATCGTCCCGAAACGTGAGGCTCCGTGTTCACTGCCGCCGTATACCTCTGCTCTTTCACCTGCGCCTGCGGGGCCCTTTGGCTCTTTGCAAACGCCGTCGCGTCGCTCGCGCGAAGCGGCATCACGCCCGTTGGGCTGCTGGGGCTCGCAACGGCACTTGCCCTCGCAGCCTGCACCGCTTCGGGCGCGCTCGTCGCCACGGCTCAAACCGTCGGAGCGCTCGCCCTCCCTGCGATCCCCTGCGCGCTCGGCTGTCTCTTCTCGCTCATCTGCCTTGCGCTCGAGATTGCCACCCATCGCGCTCGTAAGGACCCGGACACCCCCGCAGACTTCATCATTGTCCACGGAGCCGCCCTCAAGGGGAGCCGCCCCTCCCCCTCCCTCGCCGAGCGCCTCGACCGCGCCATAACCGCATGGCAAGAGCGCAAGGGCGCACCGACGATCGTCGTCTCGGGCGGTCAGGGCTCAGACGAGATCGCATCTGAAGCTGCAGTCATGTGCGATTACCTGGTAGCGCACGGCATCCCCCGCACCTCTATCGCGCTCGAGGACCGTTCCACCACCACCGAAGAGAACCTGCTCATGAGCCTTAAGCTCATCTGCTCGCGTGCGGACGGCGCAACGCCGTCCATTGCCCTCGTGAGCACCGACTTCCATATCCCGCGCTGCCTGCTCTTGGCACGTCGGCTCGGTCTCGACGCTATCGGCATAGGAGCCAGCACCGCCCTGCTCCGCTACCCCCGCGCCCGCATCCGCGAAATCTACGCCTTCGCCGCCACCTTGCTGCACATTAAATAGTCCATATTTCAATATCGCGAAAGAACGCTTTGACAAAACCCGTTTGGTATTGGTTTGCCGCGGTCCGCAAAAACGAGACCCCGATTGGTATTGGTTTTCGCTAACCGCTCGACTAGACCCCTGCTTTTTAACAACAAAACCGCAGGTCGTATTTTCCAAAAACGACGGTCTACTCCTGCCGGCAACATAAACCAATACCAATCGGGAGTTGAATTTTCGTTCGCAGTCCAAACCGATACCAAACGGGAGTTGAGCTCGGATCGAGAACCCAACCCCAGCGACCAGGGCCTCATGGAAAGCACAGGCGCGCCCAACCAAGCTCCAACCACACCCAGGACCACACACCCACCCAAACGAGTCATCAACAGGCTGCCGCAAACATCCTGAGACATGAAAAAGCCGCCCCGTCCTTAGCTCCAGAGGAGCAGGACGGGGCGGCGTTCGCACGTGCCGAGGTTATCCATGGCAAGGGTGCCCTCGCCGAGCGTCAACCCAGGTCGAGCGGTTCTTAGTACAGCTTGGCGCCGGCCGGGATGGCGTCGTCGAGCTGCAACAGGTTCAGGCGCTCCTCGTCACCTTCCTTGTGGATGGCGGAGAGCAGCATGCCGCAGGAATCGATGCCCATCATGGTTCGCGGCGGCAGGTTGGTGATGGCAACGAGCGTCTTGCCAACCAGCTCCTCCGGTTCGTAGAACGCGTGCACACCCGAAAGGATCGTGCGGTCGGTGCCGGTGCCGTCGTCGAGCGTGAAGTTGAGGAGCT
>CAVCLY010000035.1:0-20000 GCA_963603165.1 Faecalibacterium prausnitzii | reverse complement strand
GCCCTTGGCGAGCTTGGCGCGGGCGTCGGTGTTGAACGTGATGTTCTTTGCCATATTAGGGATTCCTCCAAATTAAAGAAGCTGTTCGCGAGCGCTCCGAGTCATGTGCGCTGCGAAAGAAAGGGTGAGAGGCAGTTGCTCTACTCGACGACGGCGTAGATGTCGTCGGCACGCATCAGCAGGTAATCCTCGCCGTCGACCTTGACCTCGTTGCCACCGAACTTGCCGTAGATGACGACGTCGCCCTCTTTGACATCGACGGGGATGCGCTCGCCCTTGTCGTTAACCTTGCCTGCGCCCACGGCGACGACGGTACCGCGCTGCGGCTTCTCCTGGGCGTTGCTGGCGATGTACAGACCCGAAGCGGTCTTCTGCTCGGCGGCGTCCGGCTTGACGAGAACGCGATCTGCAAGCGGCTTCAAAGACATGCTCTGTTCCTCCTTTGTGGGTCCGCGCGAACTGCTCCGCGCGGGTTGGCCCATCTGGTTACGTACGGCATGAATAGTACCCAGCCACTCGGACTTATACAACGCGAACCTAAAAAATCTTATTTCTTGGCACTTAGATTTTCTTAATGCGCATTCGATAGGGACGTAGCGGAAGAGATGGACGGGGCTTAAGGCCCGCCGCGAGTTCCGCACGAGCCGGAGGCGCCAGTGGCGCCTCCGCGCGAGCAGGACTGTCCGAGCGCCGGGTCTTAAGCCCCGGCCGGCTCTTCCGCTGCCCGGGCACCTTCTTAACGCTCGAAGACCGGAGTGCCGGCGAGGTAGGTTGCTTGAACGTTGGTCTCTTGCAGTTGTTGGGGGTCGACGGTGAGGGGTTTTTGGTCAAGGACGACGAAGTCGGCGAGCTTGCCCGGCTCAAGGCTGCCGATGCGCGTCTCGTCGTTGGCGGCATAGGCGCTGCCGATGGTGTAGTTGCGCAGGGCCGTGGCAGCGGAGATCTTCTCGCTCGGCAGCCAGCCGCCCTCGGGCCAGTGGCTCTGCGGATCTTGGCGCGTGATAGCCGTATAGAGCACGTTCATGCTGGTGATGGGCGTGATGGGGCTATCGGTGCCGAAAGCCTGGCGGATGCCGAGGCGCTCGTAGGTCGCAAAGGGCCACATGATGCGGCTGCGCTCGGGGCCGAGGTCGCGCTCGGGGCCGCCCGGATCGAGCGTGATGTGGCAGGGCTGGCTCGAGGCCACCACGTTGAGGTCGCGCAGGCGCTCGATATCCTCGGGCAGCAGGTTCTCCAAGTGCTCAAGGGTATTGCGACCGTGCTTGGGCAGGCCATAGCGCCGAGCCGCCTCCTCGAAGATATCGAGCGCCGCATGGATGGCGCCATCGCCGATCACGTGGATGCGCACGGTCTGGCCGCGCTCGGCCGCCGCGAGCACGAGCTTGCGCATGCGGTCGGCCGGCACCGTGAGATGGCCGCGGTCGCCCGCAAAGCGCGCGTTCGTGTAGGGCTCGGTGAGATAGGCCGTGTGCTCGCTCGACACGCCGTCGAAGAACTGCTTGAAGCCGGGCGCGCTGATGAGCTCGGTACCGCTCGCGGCATAGCGCGCCTGCAGGGTCTCCAAACGCGACCGGTCGTCGAGCAGCGTGGGGAACAGGTGCGCGCGCAGGGTGAGCCTGCCCTCGCGCTCCAGGCGCTCGTAGACGTCGTCGCGGATGAAGTCGCAGCCCGGCATGGGCATGAGCGACATGTCGCAGATCGAGGTGATGCCCTGCTCAGCCATACGTGCCATCTGATCTGCATAGGCCTCGGCGATGCGCTCCTCGCTCAGCCACTCCAGGCAGCGCGGAAGGAGCTGCATGGCCGCGGCCTCGTGCGCGATGCCCGTGAGCTCGCCGTTCTCGAACTTATCGTAGCTGCCGCCCGCGGGCGGCTCCGTATCGGGTGTGATACCGAGCTTGTCGAGCGCGCGGCTGTTCAGCCAGAGCGTGTGGCCGTCGCCCGAGTACATGACGCACGGACGGTCGGGGAACGCCGCGTCGAGCGAGCGCTTGGTGGGGTGCTCGGCAGGCGACCAGCGGTAATCGCGCCAGCCCTGTGTCACCACCCAGGCGTCCGCGGGCAGCCCCTGCGCGAACTCCTGCGTCTTGCGCACTAAGTCGTCCTCGCTCTCGCCCATCTCCATGAGCATGAAGGGAGAGCTGCCGACCGCCGTATGGAAAAAGTGCAGGTGAGCATCGTGGAAGCCCGGGCAGATGAACCGCTCGCCGTAGTCGACCACGCGAGCCGCGGCGGGCACGCCCGCAAGAATCTCGTCCGGCTCGCCGATCGCGCAGATCCTGCCACCTGCCACGGCAAAGGCGAGCGGATGGGCAGCGACAACGCCGTCCGCAGCGGTAAAGACGTTTTGGGACATAAAGACGGTATCGGCTTTGAGCACGGGAGGCTCCTTTTCGCATGTGTTACGTTGAGGACCGCACGGGGCTGCGGCCACGGCACAACTATACTGTTGGGCCGATGCCGCACAAAGCGAAAAGAAGGTGCCCGAACATGGCCGGAACGAACGCGCGCACAGCCGAGAAGCAAGCCGAAATCGAGAAAGCGACGCAAAAGCTCAAGGAGCTCGCCGTTACCTTTGAGCCCTACATCATCGAGCGGCGCCGGCACTTCCACGCGCACCCCGAGCCGAGCCTGGCCGAGTTCGCCACCACGGCCGACATCGCCGCCGAACTCGACGCCATGGGCATCCCCTACGAGCGCCCGCTCGAGACCGGTCTGGTGGCGACCCTCCGCGGATGCGCCGCCGATGCCTATCGCGCCGACGGCACGCCGCGCCGTCGCATCCTGCTTCGTGCCGATATCGACGCCCTCTCGGTAACCGAGCGAACGGACGAGCCCTGGGCGAGCGAGAACGAGGGCTACATGCACGCGTGCGGGCACGACTGCCATATCGCCATGATGCTCGGCACGCTCAAGATGCTCATGGAGATGCGCGATCACCTGCACGGCGAGGTGCGCGTGGTGTTCCAACCCTCCGAGGAAAACGGCTGCGGCGCCAATCTCATGGTCGCAGCAGGCGTGTGCGATGGCGTTGACGGCGCCTTTGCACAGCACATCTGGAGCGAAGTCGACGCGGGAACCGTGAGCTGCGAGGCAGGCGACCGCATGGCCAACACCGACTGGTTCCGCATCGACGTGCGCGGCACGAGCTGTCACGGCGCCATCCCCCAGCGCGGCAACGACGCCGTGGTGGCGGGCGCCGCGATCGTGAGCGCGCTGCAGACGATCGTCTCGCGCAAGGTCGACCCCTACGAACCCGCCGTGGTGACCGTCGGCGAGTTCCACGGCGGCGAGGCGCGCAACGTCGTGGCCGGGAGCGCCTATCTCACCGGCACGGTGCGCACCTATGGCACCGGCACGCACGAGGCCATGCCCGCGCTCATCGAACGCATCGCCAAGCGCGAGGCCGAGGCTCTCGGCGCCGAAGCCGAGCTCACCGACTACACCGTCGGCAACCTCAAGGTCGAGAACGACCCCGTCTGCAGCGAGCGCTGCCGCCAGGCCGTCGTGGAGTGCCTGGGCGAGGATGCCGTGACCACCTACCGGGGCACGCTCTCGGGCGAGGACTTCTCGGAGTACCAGCACCGGGTTCCCGGCGTGCTCGCGTTCCTCGGCACGCGCAACCCCCAAATCGGCGCCACGTTTCCCCAGCACTCCTGCTTCTACAAGGTCGACGAGTCGGTGCTCGTCAAAGGCGCCCTGCTCTCCGCACAGTATGCGATCGACTTTTTGGCCGAAGATTAACGGCCCAATGCCGCCTCGATAAGCGTGAGCCACGCGGGCTTCGACGCATAGATAACGTCTGTGGGGACGCCCGCGGGCGCCGCACCGCCAAAAAGCAGGCCGGCATCGGCCGGGTTGGCGAGTCGCGCGATCCAGAGTGCGACGAACGCCAGGACGAACACGACGAGGAGCACGTCGATCGCGCGACGGCCACGCGACGACTGAGCGTGTCCACGCAGCAACGCAAGCACAAAGGCGATCGGCACCGCCCAGAAGAGCGGATGATACGCGAGCGCCGCGTGAACATCGAGCCTAAACGCCGCGAGCCAAGCACGGGTAAGCCCACAGCCCGGGCACGCGACCCCCGTGACGAACCGAACCGGGCAGCCGATCCCCGTGGCCCAGAGAAATGCGACCGCTGCAAAAAGCGCCAGCAAAAGGGAAAGGGCGCCGCGCGCGTTTGCGCGAACGCCCCCTCGCCTATCGACCCGATTCGGATTGTCCCTCACGCCCGGACCTCAGCACCTAGCACGCGTTGTAGCGCTGCGCCATGGCGTTCATGTTCTTGATGAGGATATTCATGCCGACGATCGACCCGAGGCTGCAGGTCAGCAGACCGAAGATGCGCCACGCGAGCACGGCGGTGCCGCCCTCCTGAAAGGCAAGACCGTAGCGCGGGGCGTTAGCCTGCAAGCGGTTGCCGATCTTGTAGTACCAGTAGTGCGAATAGAAGCCGCAGGTGACGATCGAAAGCAGGATAAAGACGAGCAGGCCCGGGGTATCCTCGCCGTCGCCTGCGCACATGATGTTCACGTCGCGGGCCATGAGATAGTTAAAGTAATAATCGTAGATACCGCAGGTGATGATCGAGAGCAGGAACCAGGTGAGCGTGCTGCGCTCGCTATCGATATAGGGTTTTGGCTGCGACGCCACGGCCGCTCGTTGCACGACCTCCTGCTGCGATGCGGGCTGCTGATAGGCGCCCTGCTGCTGCACGAAAGGGGTCGGCTGCGGCTCGGGCGCAGGCTGGACCTTGGGCGTGATCGAGCCTCCGCAGCTCGGGCAGAACTTGGCGGTGTCGGAGATCTGGGCTCCGCAATGACGGCAAAACATGGTTGACCCCTTTTCTGTAAACGATGGCTTATTAAAATCCGGCACCGGGATCGGTCGGGCCGAACGGGTTCTGGGGAGCAGCGGACTGCTCGGGCGCGGGCTCATCAGCGGCAGGCTCCTCGGCAGCAACCTGCTCGACAACGGGCTGCTCGGGTTCGGCAGATCGGTCGGCAACCACGGGCTCATCAGATGCCGGGGTCTGGCCCGAATCCTGAACAGACGCCTCATGCTGAGCCGGAACTTCCGGCTGCGCCGATGCCTGAGCGGCAGGCTGCGCCGGCACGGCGGCCTGAGCAGGCGCAGGGTCCTGCACCGGAGCGGCGCAGGGCTGGGCGGCAGGTGCGGCCGCGGCGGCACCGGAACCCTTGCGGTCGCCCGGCAGGTAGATCACGAAATCGCTCTCGTCCTCGTGCGTCCACTCCCCCGCATAGCGCGCAGACCAGTGACCGAGCGCGCGGAACTTGAGCATGTCGGCAAACACGCTCGAGAAGAACACGACGAACACCACGAGCATAAGATAGATGACGAGGATCACGCCGCCGACCGCGAGAATGCTCGAAAGGGCATCGTCGCTGTAGCCGTAGCCGTAGTCGTAACCGTATGCGCCGTAGCCGTAACTGTAGCTCGCGAGGGCTCCGCCCGCGATCAGGGCAAAGACGAGAGTGATAAGCAGGATCACGACGAACGCGGCAAGAAATACGAGGATCTCGGCGAGCACGGTCGCGCAGAAGAGCTTGCCGAGCTGCTTTTTGCAGGTCTTCCAAACCTTGTCGAGCGAGAACGCGCTCTCGGCACGGCCCGTCACGGCCAGGTGCATGACGGCGGCGCTCGCGATCATGCCGAAGAAGATGCTGAAGGCAAAGGCAGCCAGCGAGAGCACGCTGCTCAGCAGGTTGTTCAGGGCATCGATGGATGTTGTGGCGTAGTTGTCGTACGAGTAGCTCACATACGACTGAAAGAGGCCGTTGAGACCGCCGTCGGCGAGCTTGTCGAAGACCGTGGACGGCACCCAGGCGACCAGCGCGAGCACGAGCGACAGGGCGGCCCTGAAGACGCCGAGCGAGAGCGACGAGGTGCGCAGGAGCGGCTTGCGAACATCAAAGCCCGCGCCACGGGTGAGATCGCGCCCCCACTCGATGGCATAGCCCGAGCCGCAAAGGGCGACTCCGACAGCCGCGAGCAGACCGATCGGGCAGATGACCCAGCCGACGACGGGGATGATCACGGCAAAGACCGAGACCACCGCGATGAGCGCCGGCAAAAAGGCGATCTGGCAGATGCGCGCGAACACGCCCTTGACCGATGTGATGTCGGCAAAGGCCTGCTCGAGGCAGCCTTTGGCGTAGACCGGAGCCACAGGCGCAGGAGCCGCCTGAGGCTGGGCAGGAGCGGCCTGCGGCCGATCGCCCGTCGCGCCCGCTGCCTGGGCCGCGTTCGGCTCAGGCTGGGGAGCCGCTTGAGGCTGAGCCTCGGGCTGGGGCTCGCCCGTCATTTGAGTCGGCTGCGTCTCGGGCTGCGTCTCCTCGGGCTGAACCGCCGCAGGTTGTGCCGCCCCGGTCCCCGCGGATGCGCCGCATGACGAACAGAAGCGCGCGTCGTCTTCCAACGGAGCACCGCACTGGTCACAGAACATTCCCTTTTCCTCTCTCGCGTGCACGCACGGGACGCGCATGCACATCGCGATATTCCATACTGAGCGCTCGATTCGTTGCGCAAACTCAATAGTACGACAGCGCGCCGCCTCCCATGCGAGAAGCGGCGCACGTAATGCATGCCTAATTTTGCTCTGAGGTTCGCCCTACTCCTCGGCGCCCTCGTCCTCGGGCTTGAGGCCGTCGATAAGATGCTTTTGGCTCTCGGCGTACTCCTCGGGCGTCACCACGTCCTCGATGCGCAGGTTGATGCCCGCCACCTCAAGGCCGGTCATGGCCTGCAGGCGCTCGGTCACGCGCTCCTTGACGTCCTCGAAGATATCGGGGGCATAGGCACCGTACTCGATGATCACCGAGATGTTCACGACCACGCGGTTGTCGTCGGTGACCTCCACCGACACGCCCTTGGTGAGGCTCTCGGCGCCGAACTGCTCCTGCACAAAGTGCATGAGGTTGCCCTTCATGCCGAGTACGTGCGGGACCTCGCGCGTGGCCATGGCCACGATCTTCTCGATCACACCGTTGGAATAGGTGAGGGAGTCCTCGGTCTCGTCGAACTCCTCGATCCCCTGCTCGAACTCCGCGTCCTCGACCTCGGCCAGTTCCTGCTCCTCGACGTTCTCGTTTGCCATGAGATGCTCCTTTGCTCGTACGTACGCTTAGCCACGGCCGCCGAACAGGCGGTTGAAGAAGTTGACGATTCCGTTATCCCCGTCGCGCATCTGACCGATCAGAGCACCCACGAACACAAAGACCGCGATCACGATCGTGTCCCAGAGCCCCACAGTGAGGATGAGCACGGCGAGGATGAAGCCCGCGAGCGCGCCTTTGGTCGTGCCGGGATGCTTGACGGCGTAGCGCCAGGCGGTGGCGCCCATGCCCTTGAGCAGGCCTACGGCGTCCTTAAGATCGCCGTCGTCCACGCGCTGCTCCGGCTTCTCGTCGGCGAGGGTGGCCTTGGTGCGCTGCAGCTTGAGCGCGCCGGACTTGTGCGTACCGCTCGTTCCCTTGGTGTCGACCGGGGCGGGGTCGACCATCAGCTGCGGGGCCGATTTGGGCTTTTTCTCGTTACGCTCGCTCACCGGAAACCTCCTTGGTCAGCGTTTTGGTCTTGGTGGGAAGGAACTTGACGCGCACGGACACCGCCTCGGAGCCGAGCAGGGCGCTGCAGGAGCGCTCGATGTCGTCGCGCACGCGGTTGCCGAGGCTCTTGAGGTCCTCGTCGCCGAGATAGATGAGCTCGATCATAAGGCGAACCCGCGTGGAGCCCGATCCCTGGATGCGGCCCATCACGCGCTCCACCAGCATGTCGTCCTCAGCGGCCGCGGTGGCGCGAGCGCACGACTCGAGGGCCGCGAGCGCGACCTCGACCTGCTGGGCGCCCTCGAGCTTGAGGCTCTTAGGCTCGGGGCGACTGAAGAGCAGGCGCGCCACCGTGATCAGAACGCCGAGCGAGGTGACGCCGATGCTCGCCAGAACGGCGATACGCGCCGCGTATTCATGACGGAGCAGGAGCGTCAGGCGCGCCGAGTACGAGGTGAACACCATGCCACCGAACCAGCCGAGAGCGCAGAGCGCCGCCGCCAGGTACACAATGGCCACGAGCTTTCTGAGCACGCGCACGGGTATTCCTCCCCTCTTAGCACAGAGCCGGGCTCGGCGCGGTGCGCACGGGCTCGGCTCTCAACGGTTCATGCAGATGCGGAACGGGTCCGCACCGATCGCTACTCCTCCTCGAGAGCGGCGATGACCTCGTCGGTCATGTCCATGGTGCTGTAGACGTCCTGGACGTCGTCGAGCTCCTCGAGGCGGTCGATGAGGCGCTGGACCTTCTTGGCGTCGGCACCCGAGACCGCGGTCGGGGTGGTCGGGATCATGGTGAGCTCGGAGCCCTTGACCTCGATGCCCTGGCCCTCGAGCGCCTTGGAGACGGCCATGAGGTCGTTGGGGGCGGTGGTGACGACCCACTGATCGTCGGCGTCCTCGTAATCCTCGCCGTCGGCCTCGGCCACGGCCATCATGAACTCGTCCTCGTCACCGGCGGCGCCGTTGGCGATCATGGTCTCCTTCTTGGCGTTGGGATCGAGGATCTCCTTGGCCACGACGATCTGGCCCTTGCGCTCGAACTGGAAGGCCACCGAGCCGCTGGTGCCGAGGTTGCCGCCCGCATGCGAGAAAGCGGAACGCACGTCGGCAGCGGTGCGGTTGCGGTTGTCGGTGAGGCACTCGACGTAGACGGCCACGCCGGCGGGACCATAGCCCTCGTAGACGATGTTCTCGTACACGGCGGCGTCGGCACCGGTGCCGAAGGCCTTGTCGATAGCCGACTTGATCTTGTCCTTGGGCATGGACTGCGCCTTGGCCTTGGCCACGGCGGCCGCGAGCGAGGCGTTGTTGTCGGGGTTGGGGTCGTTGCCGAGGCGAGCGGCAACGGTGATGTTGCGGCTCAGCTTGGAGAAGAGTGCGGAACGCTTGGCGTCCTGCGCGCCCTTACGGTGCTTGGTTGTGGCCCACTTAGAGTGTCCGGACATTCGAGTCTCCCATCGATAACGACCTGAACTCGTGCAGGCGCCTCGATACGGCGCCGCACGGGTGATGTGAACATACGTCGATAGATGATACTCCCAAAGCAGCGGGCGGTACACCCTCTATCGCGGGGCGCACGCAACGATCATGCGCGGCGGACGAAAGGCCGGGGCCACGTGAGCGTGATGGCCACCGTGAACGGCGCGATGAGCACCACCGGGTAGATATAGCGCATGTAGGTGGCGCCGTTGCAGGGCCCGATCAGGCACACGGCGAGCACGCACCAGAGTGGCAGCCACAGCGCGAGCGAGCGCCACTTGCGCGCGCGCAGAAGATAGATCGACGAGATGGCCATGCCCCACACGTAGGTGGCCGAGCAGAGCGTGAGCGAAAGCAGGGGGATGCTCTGGATGGCCACGCGATAGATGTTCACGATCTGGGAGCAGAACTTGTTGACGGGCCCCTCCATGACCGCAAAGTCAAAGGGCGCTATCTGGTTGCCCTTGCGCGCGATGCAGCGGCGCATCGTGGTGGACCCATAGAAGAGCACGTTGTTCTCGCTCGGATAGAAGTAGCCGTAGTAGTTGTTCACGAACGCCGAGATGTAGCACTCGGGATCCTTCCAGAACATCTCGATCCACACCGCAAAGTAGGCATCGATATCCTCCTGCGAGGCGTACTCGTTGTAGTCGGCCTTAACGGCGTCGGACTTGTTGGGGTTGTAGCGCTTCCCGAGCGTTTTGTAGTTGAGCACGCGGTCGATAGCCTCGCGCTCCTTTTTGGTGACGAGCCCGTCATCGGTGCCGTTCTTGACGCCCGAGTGCGCCCCGTCGTGCTTTTGCACGAAGCGCGCCGTCATCTGGAACGGGATGGAAAGCGCCTCGCGGCGCGAAGCCGGCGAGATGGCATGGGCGGGCATGAACACGGCCGAGAACCACACGTATACGCCGAGGGTCGCGAGCGCGATCGCCGCGGGCAGCGCAACGCGCACGCGGCTCGGAACGGGAACGGACCCGTCCGTGCGCGCGCGACGGCGGTCGTAAAGCTGCGTGCAGGAGCAGATCAGGAGCGCGAGGAGCGACAGCACGACGCAGCCGTTGCGCAAAAACGCCACGCCGAGCGACGAGACGGCCGTGAGCACCCAGTCGCGCCGGGTGAACGCAAGGTCGATCTGAGGACGCAACTCAGAGGCGAAGACGGCGCCCTTGCCGAATCGACCCCCGATGGTCTCGCATGCCTCGCCCGCCTTGTCCACGACCGCGGCGGCACCGGATTCCTCGCCACGCTCCCCCTCAAGGCCCTCCTTTGAGGCAGTCTTCTTGGAAATGCGCGGGAGCATGAGCTTTGCCACCTCGACCATGAGCACGAGAAGGGCATCGGCAAAGTAGATGTCTTTGGTGATGAGCACGGCATAGCTCGAGAACAGCGGCATGAACACCAAGAAGCCGAGGACGCACGCGCGCGTGAGCAGCCCGGTCCCAAAGTGCCTGAGCTGCGAGACCGCGTAGGCCTCGCAGAGCGCCGTCACAAAGAACTGGATGACGGTATAGAGCAGAACGCCCTGGTTCGCGCTCCCGAAAACGTCAAGACCGATCTGCACGCACGTGCCGATGATCGCCGTGTGGAGCACCGGATGGTGCGCGTTCAGGAACACGCTCGCGTCGATGAGCTTGAGATAGCTGCTCGGGCCGTTGGGCAGGTTGAACCACTGCCTGATCTGAGCGCCCGTATCGCCCATGAAGATACCCGGCGCCATGCCGATGAGCGTCGGCAGCCAGGCGATGCAGAGCACGGCAAACGGCCCTGCGAGCGAATGCCTGTTGAGCACAAAGTCGGCCGCGCGCCAAAGCTGCCCAAAGCGTCCCTCCGAGAACGCGGCGCGATGCACGCTCAGCCAGTCGAGCACCTCGTAGGCAAGATAGATCCCCACGTGTCCCACCACGTACCAGCCGACGAGCTGGATAAGCGCCTCGACGATGCGCGCGGGCGTGCCGAAGATCGCCTCGGCACCGCTCGTGACGTCGTAGCTCGCGCCCGCGACCATGCAGACGGAAAGGACGAGCGCCGGGACGATCACCGAGGGGCGGCGCGAGTCGCGGCGACCGAAGAACACGTAGCGGAACGGGAACGTGAGGAGGCAGGCCAGCGCGAACAGCGGGAGCGCGCCGTAATGGCCGGCAAACGAGAGGAAGACCTCGAGGATCCCGTAGTACGCACCCGAGGCGGTGCTATCGACCTGCATGATGTCGCCACCCGAAACCGAGAGCGGGTCGATGGAGCATGCGCAGGTAACGAAGAGCGCGAGCGCAAAGGCTGCGAGCGTCTGCGTGGCGGGATAGCGCTTGAACCAGAGCGCGCGTGCGGAATCCTTGGCCGCCGGAGCGGCCTCGGTCATCGGTTTGGTCTGCACATGAATCACCTTGCTATTCGTCGAGATAGATGCGCTCCTCGCCCGAACGCTTGCGCGCGTAGGCGATGAGCGCCGCCCCGATGATGACGAGCGGTAGGCTCAGCATCTGGCCCATGGTGATGACGCCGCCGAAGATGTAGCCGAGCTGCGCATCGGGCACGCGCACGAACTCCACCAAAAAGCGCACGACGCCGTAGCCGGCGATAAAGGTGCCGATAAGCGACCCTTGCTTGGGGGCCCGGGCGCGGCGGCTCAGGAACTGCAACACGCAGAAGAGCACGATGCCCTCGAGCAGGGCCTCGTAGAGCTGCGAGGGATGGCGCGGCACGTTGCCGGCGGTGCCGCCGAAGACCACCCCGAGCGCAAAATCGCCGCAGGGCTTGCCCCAGAGCTCGCCGTTCACAAAGTTGGCGCAGCGGCCCAGGCAGAGCGCAAGAGGCGCCCCGCAGGCAGCGAGGTCGGCGATGGTCCAGGGATCGATCCTGAGCAGCCGGCAGGTGATCACGCCGCCCACGACACCACCCACGAGGCCGCCGTGAAAGCTCATGCCGCCCTTGTTGACGGCCAAGATCTCGGCCGGGTTGGCCAGGTAGTAGCCGTCTCCGTAGAAGATCACGTAGAAGAGGCGCGCGCCGATGATCAGGCCGAAGACCGCGCCCACCACCACGGTGGAGAGGTCGTCGACCGTAAGATCAAGCCCCCAGCGGCGCTGCGTGCGGTACATAACGAACCCCGTGAGGAGCGCCCCCGCGATATAGGCGAGGCCGTACCAGTAGATAGTGATGGGCCCGGCCGAAAACGCGACCGGGCTCAGGTTGTGGTAAAGATCGTTGAGCACGCTGACCGCTTAGAACGGGGCGTACTCGTCGTAGAGGTCGCCGGCCTCGCCGTTGTTCACGGCCTCCACGCGCGTGACGCCGGGTACGTGCTCCTTGAGGATGCGCTCGATACCCATGGAGAGGGTGAGCGAGCTCATGGGGCAGCCAGCGCAGGCGCCCTGCAGCTCGAGCTGCACCACGCCCTCGTCG
Source organism: Faecalibacterium prausnitzii (assembly GCA_963603165.1). Classification (GTDB taxonomy): domain Bacteria; phylum Actinomycetota; class Coriobacteriia; order Coriobacteriales; family Coriobacteriaceae; genus Collinsella. The sequence goes on along the minus strand of CAVCLY010000035.1, from coordinate 7,548 downwards.
TCGACGCCGATATAGTCCATGTCGCCGCCGTCGGCCTGGAGATTGGGGCGGATCTCTTCGAGAACCTTCTTGAGCAGCTCTTCGTTAACAGCCACGAGGGCTCCTTTCGATACGTTCGGTCGGGGCCGGTCGGGGCCCCAAATGCTCTGCATGGTACTACACGCGCGCGCAGCAGATGTGTGCTCCTTGCGCAGCGCGCGGCGGGTGCGCGGACGAGCGCGGCACGGACGAGTGCGCTTGCGCACCGCATGCGGCAACGCGCGCATGCCGGCCGTTCGGCGGCGAGACCCTATGCCTCAACGACCACCTGGCGGTACTTGATGCCGCAGGAATCGAGGATACGGCGGCTGATGCGCCCGTCGTCGGTGTCGGCGTACTTATTCTCTTGGAACACGACCTCGCCCACGCCCACCTGTGCGAGGATCTTGGCGCAGTCGTGGCAGGGGAACAGTGTGACGTAGACCGTGGAGCCCTCTAGATCCTTGAGCGAGCCGCGGTAGTTGAGCACGGCGTTGGCCTCGGCATGCACCACGTAGTTGTGCTTGTCCTCGAGCGGGTCGTCGGAGGTGCCCCAGGGAAAGTCGTCGTCGTTCAGCGCCGAGGGCGTTCCGTTGTAGCCCACCGAGAGAATGCGCTGGTTGGTGCTGGCTATGCATGCCCCCACCTGCGTGTTGGGGTCCTTGCTGCGGAGCTTGGCCGCAATGGCCACGCGCATAAAGAACTCGTCCCAGGTGATGACGTCCTTGCGTTTACTCGACATGGCTTGCCTCCATCGTCGGTGCGGTCGCACATATTGTAGACGAGGGTACCCGGCACGCGAGCAATTATGCGCGCTTGCGTGGTGCATTGAGGCGGCTCAGCTGGGCGAGGCCGCGCAGGGTGAGGGTCTCATCGACCAGCGCCTCGTGGTTCAAAAGGCGCGCCACCTCGGCGGCATGCTCGCCGGTTATGACCACGGTCGGCACGGGAACGCCCTCGGCAGCGGAGGACGCCTCGTGCGCGAGCTCCTCCTCCACCATGGCGAGCAGGCCGTCGATACGCGCGGCCTCGCCAAAGACGACGCCCGCGCGCATGGCCTCGCGCGTCGACTTGCCGATCACGCGCGAGGGCGCCGCGAGATCGAGCACGGGCAGGCGCGCCGCAGCCTCGGAGAGCGAACGGGCGCCAAGGGCGAGGCCGGGCGCGATGATGCCGCCGGCGAAGGCACCCTGCGCGTCGATGACCTCGATGTTCGTGGTGGTGCCGAGGTCGACGACGATCACCGGGGCCCCATGCGAGGCGCGCGCGGCGACCGAGTCGGCGATGCGGTCGGGGCCGACCTCCGCCGGGTCGTCGTAGCGCATCTTAAGACCGGTCTTAAGACCGGGACCCACCGTTCGCGAGCGCCCCGTGCACATGAGCGCGAGCGCGCACTCGATCGCCGCGGTCAGGCCCGGCACCACGCACGAGAGGATCGCGCTCACCGGAAGCGCGGTACCGGCATGGACGAGTGCCATCGGCGAGGTCGCACCCGCCCCCCGCATGCAGCCGCAAAAGCCCTCCGCCACGAGCAGGCGCGCCTCATCGACGGTCAGGCGCGCGGGCGTCGTGATCTCCCAGGTTCCGCGCGGCTCCGCGTCTCCATCTGTGAACAGGCCGAACCTCACCGTGGTGTTGCCCACATCGAGGGCGAGTATCGCATCTGCCAGCTCTTCCATCCGAGGCCTCCCCAACGGGCGCCGCGACGAGCCGCGCCCCTACGTTCGCATTTTGTGGAGAGTGTAGCGCACGGGCCGCCCTATACTGGTGCGCGGTCTTGGGCTCGCTCGGCGCAAGACCTCAGGTAACCCGACTCCTCGCAGGTAGCGGACGCATGGGCACAGGGCCCACGCGCCGCGCCCGCACAGGGGGAGCGGATATACGCAAAGGAGTACATATGAGCAACAGCAACGACCGCGCCGGCGTGCGCGGGCAGTTGACGCTGCGCGGGATCGTCATCGGCGTTCTCGGCTGCGTCATCATCACGGCGAGCTCGGCCTACACGGCCCTCAAGATGGGCGCGCTCCCCTGGCCGATCATCTTTGCCGCCGTCATCTCGCTTTTCTTCCTCAGACTGCTCGGTAACGCGAGCCTCAACGAGGCCAACGTGACCCATACCATCATGTCGGCCGGCGCCATGGTGGCGGGCGGTCTCGCCTTCACCATCCCGGGCGCTTGGATGCTCGGCATCGGCGACGGCATCGGCTGGGTCGAGATGTTCGCCGTCGCGCTCGCGGGCACGGCGCTCGGACTCGTGTGCACCGCGCTCATCCGCAAGCACTTTATCGTCGACGCCGAGCTCGAGTTCCCCACCGGCAACGCCGCCGCCCAGACGCTGCGCGCCACCGAGGCGGGCGGCAAAACGGGCAGGCAGCTCTTCGGCTCCATGGGTCTCGCCGGCATCTGGTGCGTGCTGCGCGATGGCCTGGGCGCGATCCCGGCCATGTTCTGCCAGCTCAACATCCCCGGCGTGACCTTTGGCATCTACAACTCTCCGATGATGCTCTCGGTGGGCTTTCTCGTGGGATTCGCGCCTGTGGCGTTCTGGTTCGCCGGAGCGCTCATCGGCAACTTCGGCATCATCGTGGGCGGCACCGCGGCCGGCCTCCTCGACCTCGACACCGCCTCGGGCATCGTCAAGTCGCTCGGCATGGGCCTCATGATGGGGTCGGGCGCCGCCGTCGTGCTCAAGGACATCGCACCCCAGATCGCAGGCATCGCACGCGGCCTCAAGGCGAACGCCGGCAGCACCGAGGGGGACGACGTCGAGTCCATGGTCACCGGCTCGCTCAAGCTCGACGCCGGCGTGCTCGGCCTCATCACCGCAGCAGCGGCCCTCATCGTCTGCTTTGCCCTCGGCCTCTCTCCCCTGCCCGCCATCGTGGTGGTGCTCCTCACCTTTGTGACGACCATCATGAGCGCGCAGAGCTGCGGCCAGACGGGTATCGACCCCATGGAGATCTTCGGCCTCATCGTGATGCTCATCGTCGCCGCGTTCGCGCAGGTGGCGCAGGTGCAGCTCTTCTTTATCGCCGGCGTGGTGGCCGTGGCCTGCGGCCTTGCGGGCGACGTCATGAACGACTTCAAGGCCGGCGCGGTGCTCGGCACGAACCCGCGCGCGCAGTGGCTCGGCCAAGCCATCGGCGGCGTCGTCGGCGCCCTCGTGGCGGCCGGCGTCATGATGGCGCTCGTCACCGCCTACGGTGCAGACGCCTTCGGCCCCGACAAGACCTTTGTCTCGGCGCAGGCGAGCGTGGTGGCCACCATGGTCTCGGGCATCCCGAGCGTGCCCGCCTTTGTGCTGGGGCTCATCGCCGGCATCGCCCTCTACTGGGCGGGCCTGCCGGCCATGATGGTCGGCCTCGGCGTGTACCTACCGTTCTATATGTCGCTCACGGCGTTTTTGGGCTCCGTGATCAAGCTCGCCTACGACAAGTTCGGCAAGCACGGAGACGACCCCGAGTTCCAGGAGCAGGGCCTCGTGGTGGCGAGCGGCCTCTTGGGCGGCGAGTCGATCGTGGGCGTGGTCCTTGCGTTCATCTCCGTTGCGATGAACCTCCTCGCCTAGAAACGGACGGCACGGCACGCAGATCGTGCGTACGCGTCATCTCGCCCGCACGCGCGCAATCAAGCTCCCCAAACATAGGAGGGCGCCCGACCTGCAGAGAATCCTGCTCGTTGGGCGCCCTGTCTTTTGGGGCGGTTCCAAGATTCGCATGAGCCGAACACCGAACCTGGAACGAGACCCGACGCCATGCGGCCGAGCGGCACGCCCCGAACAAAATAGGGTGTCCAACCTGCAGTCAACACTGCATGTTGGACACCCTTTGCTTAAGCGCTCATGTACCGGCGGCCGCACCCGAGGGCACGCACCGCAAGCGCGGGTCGATCGACCCGGCCGGTCTAGGCGAAGTAGAACCCGTCGAAATCGTACTTGTACACGCGGTAGATGAACTTCTCGGCCGCGAACTCGTACTTGGCGATCTTGATGCCGTAGTCGTCGTACTCCGAGAACACCTTGGCCTGACCGGAATCCACGAGGGTGTTGCCCGCATATCCCACCTTCTGTGCGGAGCTCACGTAGGCCGAGAACGGAACGGCGAACTGCTCGTCGAGCGTGTAGGTGCGCGCATTCTCGTCGACGGTGAGCAGGCGCGCAAAGGAATGCGTGCCCTTGCCGTACTCGGTGACCATGGCGGACCCGAGCTGGCTCCAGTCGAACTTGGGGTAGCTCTCGGCCGAGCCGAAGTTGTTGTCGAACATGAGAAGGCGGTAGCAGCCCTCGCCGAGCGAGGCGTCGGGCAGGTAGGTCACGCTGTGCTGGCCGCCGGCGCTTGCGAAGATGCCCACCTTGGAGAGGAGCTTGTCCTCAAAGCCGCTGCCCTTCCAGAACGACTCATCGCCCATGAGCCAGTCGACCGTCGGCGTGCCGAAGACGTCGGTGAGCTTGATGACCGTGGAGGTCTCGCGCGAGCTCAGGATAACGGTGTCGTTGCCGAGCCACTGGATCGTGTTGATGTGGATCCAGTCGAGGTCGCCGTCGGATGCGACCTTGGCCTTGGCCTTGAGGTCGGGGAACACCTCGCCCAGATCGACCACGAGCGAGACCTCGCCGGTGGCGACGTCGACCTTGATGACCTTGTCCTCGACGTTGTTGCGCTTTTCCTTGTTCTTGTCGCCCTTGCGGTCGACGTCGAGGTCGGCCTCGGCGCCGAGGTCGCTCGCGAGCACGAGCATGTTGCCCTCGCCATCGAAAACGTAGTCGTGGTGCAGCTCGTAGTCGCCGGTGTCGTAGACAGCCGTGACCTGGCCGAGGTTGTTCACGCGGGCGATCTTGGTGGTCGAGATGCTGTAGTACATGCCCTCGTCATCGAAGAGCAGGCGATGGCTGCGGTAACCGCGCAGCGGCACCTCGCCGCGGATGTAGCCGTCGTTGTCGTAGTAGTACATGAAGTCGAGCTTGTCGGAGTCGGCACCAAGGATGACGAAGAGGCCGTCGGCAAGCTCGGCGTCGGACTCGCCCGAGGTGCGGCTGAGCGAGGCGTCCTCCTCGCCCTTGAGGGACGACACGGCCGGCTCGATCTTGACGGTGCGCTCGGAGCCGTCCTCGGCGGTGAGCGTGAGGTTCACGGTGTTGACCTTGCCCGGGATGAGGCCGATCACGCTGAACTCGTGCTCGGTGGCGGCCACGTCGCCGCCGGCCGGCGTGCGCGTGAAGTCGGCATAGCCCGCGCCCTTGCTGCCGCGCACCGTGTAGCTCACGCGCACGGCGTCCTCGGTGGTAAAGCGAACGTAGGCGCTAAGCGTGTTGGTGCCGAACGGGTCGACCTTCACGAACGGGTCGTTCTCGCCGTGAGCCTTCTTGGCATACTCGGCGTCGAGGTCCTCGCGAACCTTGGCCTGGTTCTCCACGTTATAGGTGGCGACGATCTCTTCGTGGATCTTCTTCTGCGCGTCGGTGAGCTCGGTCGAGGAGCTCGACGACGCGCCCGAGGCATCGGAGCCCTGCGAGTTCTTGTAAGCGATGCCCGCAGCCGCGGCCACGGCGGCAACGCCCACCACGCCGGCGCAGACCGCGCGACGCGAGACGCCACGGCCCGACTTTGTCTCATCGGTTGCCTGGTTCTGCTCTTCGGTCTCGGTTTGCTGCGGCTTCTCCTCGGTCATGGGCGCTCCTTCGTTACAGGTTGTCTGCACGGTTTTTCTTAGCGCGGGAATACTAGCAAACCCCCCTTAGCCATAGCTTAGGTATGGCTCAAGGGCAAAACCGAAGCGGGGCCCCACCGGACCCCGGATATCGCTATTTATCGTAGGTGAAGAACCCCTCGCCCGACGACTCGCCGAGCTTGCCCTTGTCGATCATCTTCTTGAGCACGGCCGCCATGGCCTTGAAGTTGTAGGGCATCATCATCTTTTTGAGCAGCGGGCTCAAAAGCCCCGGCACCTTTTGGTACTGCAGCACGATGTTGTAGGCCGTCTGGATGCCCACCGTGTCGAACACGCGGAACGGCCCCTTGGGAGCACCGGTGCCGCGCGTCCAAGCAAGATCGATGCTCTTGGGGTCCGACACGCCCGACACATAGAGGTCGAGTCCCGAGAGCAGCCACGGCACCAGCATGGAGTTGAGCAGATAGCCGCTCTTTTCCTTATTGACGGGCAGGGCGAGCATGCGGATCTGGTTGGCGAACTCGACGATCTCGTCGAAGTAGCGCTTGTCGGTTTGATCCTGCGCCATGACCTCGGTCATGTTGTTCTTCCAGATGGAGTTGGCAAAGTGGAGCGACAGGTACTTGTCGGCGCGGCCCGTGTACTTGGCGAAAGCGCTCGGAAGCAAGGTCGACGAGTTCGTGACGAGCACGGTCTTGGCGGGCAGGAGCGGAGCGAGCTTTTGGTAGAACTCGATCTTAGCCTGGGCGTCCTCGGCCATCGACTCGATCACGAGGTCGGCATCGGCCACGGCAGCAGCCATATCGAGCTCGAGCGCGATGCCTGCATAGGCGCGCTCGGTCGCCGCGAACGCGGCCTCCTTGTCGAAGGGCGCATCGGAATCGGCGATGCCCGGGCACCAGTCGCCCTCGCCCGTGGCCATGCCCTCGATCGCCGCGAGATACTCCTCGCGCACATGGTCGAGCTTGGGCTTGGTGCGCCCGATCGACCCCTCACTCCTAAGCCAGATGGTTACATCGAACCCGCAATAGGCCGCCTGAAACGCGATCTGGCTCCCCAGCACGCCGCCACCGGCGACAACGACCTTCTTGTAGCTCATGGCATGTCCCCTCTCTTGCACCTTCTCTTTGGCAGACATACGCACTATGAGAGCAGAAGCACGCGGATCGCACATGCCACAACGTCAACCCAGTCGGCCAGCGAACGCCACGCATCCGCTAAACGGCAACATTTGTTCATTAACTCGAATGCTTAGGATACTGCCGCCCGAAACGGCAGCTTTGAACGACTGCAAAGCCGAGAGCGGCAGCCAAACTTCCGGAAAACGGGAAGTAAATCTGACTCGCCGCGATAGCCGGCCTTTCTTGACAACGTTTTCCCAGGAATTCCAAGCTCAAAAGAGCGTTCTACCCGAGCAGACGTTAGTCACTTCCCGTTTTCCGGAAGTTTGCGCTCGGGAAAGCCCGAAGCGCACCTGCGATCCAGAAAACGGCCGCAAACGGCAGAAAAATGGGCCCGTTGCGACTCAAGGTCGCAACGGGCCCTCGCAGCGCATGTCCGGCGGCTACTTGACACCGCGGCCCAGGCGCTCGGCCACGGCCGCCACGGCCTCCTCGCTGGCGGCGGAGCAGCCGCTCTCGCCGCAGGTATCGCCCTGCGGGCGCATCTGGCCCGTGACCTCGTCCATGGCGAGCGGGGCCACCTTCTCGAGCTTAAAGCCCTTGCCGGCGCGCAGGTTCTCCTTGGCCACGCTGATCATGAGCTTGATGCGGTTGAGCTGGTTGACCTCCGAAGCGCCCGGGTCGTAGTCGACGGCCACGATGTTGCTCTCGGGGTGCTGGCGGCGCAGCTCCTTGATCACGG
>CAVCLY010000034.1:0-20434 GCA_963603165.1 Faecalibacterium prausnitzii | reverse complement strand
AGGTTGTGCTCTACCAACTGAGCCATGTCCGCTTGCGAGAAAGTAATATACGCGAGTCCCCCAAGGTGCGCAACCCTTTTTTTCAAAAAAATTTGAGCCCGCACGTTTTCGCAGCTCAAAAGCCTGCAGGCGCCAAGTGAGCAAACTCACATGACCGAGCGCTACATGAGCTTGATGAGGCGCACGATCGTGCCGCTCGAGTCGGCGCGTCGACGGACCTCAACGCTGTCGACGAGCATGCGCATGAGCTTGATGCCGCGCCCGCGCTCCTCGCGCTCGGGCGGCATCTCCCCTGCTGCCAGCTCATAGCCGCTCCCGGTATCGGCCACCTCTATCACCACGCGGTCCGTGTAGGCGCGCACGGTCATCACAATACCCAAGCCATCTGTATGATCGTATGCGTTGCCGAGCGCCTCGCTCACGGCAAGGGCCACGTCGTAGCGGTCGTTGCTGCCGAGTGAAAGCTCCTCGAGCATCTCGACCACCCGATGCCGGTAATACCCGAGATTCTCGACGCCCGGGCGCACGCTCACGCTCTTGCTCCAGAGCGGAGAGGCGTCGGGGGCAAGCACGGGAACCGGCGGTTTATCGGCCGCAGACACATGCAGGGCGTCGATGAGGCGCGCGATCTGCAAGAAACGGACAACATCCGCAGAGGCGTTTACCAACGAGAGCATGCCCCCGCGCCGCCCGAGGTCACGTGCCGCCGAGAGCAAGAACGCAAGGCCGGATGAATCGATGAACCCGACATCCTGGCAGTTAACGATGATGCGGGTGCCGCCGGAAGCCACGGCCTCGTCGACACGGCGCCGCAGGCTCGGAACCATGGCGATGTCGATGTCGCCGCCGGGGGCGATCAGGGTTATGTCGTTCCACTCGATCATATGGGCATGATTCCCCAACTATGCAGCCGCGATACCGTCCAACCCGCAAACGCGTTCGCTCACCCCATGAACGCGCCTAGCGGCACTCGTCGAACCTCAGAGCCACGAGCGCGATATCGTCGTCGAGAGCCGAGGCGGTATAGGCATCGAGCTCTGCGAGCACACGGGCGCAGAGACCATCGACCTCGCTTCCCGCCTGCATGAGCAACAGGTCGCGCAGACGCTGCTCGCCGAAGAATTCCCCCGAGGGGTCGCGCGCCTCGATCGCGCCGTCGGTGTACATAAAGAGCACGTCGCCTGGAGCGAAGGAGAACGTCCCCGCCTCGTACTTCATGCTCTCGAACGCGCCGACGACACCCGACTGACAGCTCAGAAGCTCCACTTCGCCCTCATGTCCGGCGCTGCCCTCATGAGCGGGAAGGGGCGGATGCACGAGCATCGTGGGGGGATGCCCGGCGGAACAGTAGACGGCTCGCCGCGTGCGCAGGTCGATGCTCGCGATGAACATGGTGGCAAAGGTCTCGATGCGCGAGAAGCCCATGAGCATGTTGTTGAGTGAGCGTGCCATGCGCTGCGGCGGCATGCCCTCCCACGCGTACGCGCTGAGCGCCGTCTTGACCAGCGCAGACATCGAAGCAGCCTCGACGCCTTTGCCCGAAACGTCACCCAAGATCATGACGGCGCGATCGTCGGGTAGGCGCAGAAGCGTATAGAAGTCGCCGCCCACCAGCGCCGAGCGGGTCGCGGAGGAATACAGCGAATCGGTCGTGATGCCGGGAACAGAACCGAGCGAGCTGCGCATACCGGCCTGCAGGGTCTGAGCGATGCGTCGCTCCTCGCGCTTTTGGCTCTCACCGCGCTCAATGAGCTCGTAATCGTGCGAGAGATGGAGCAGGTAGTCATACTCCATATCGTCGATGGGCTCGCAGCTTGCATCGCGCAGGAGCAGCACGCGCCCCGAGAGACCACGGCGCGCCTCGTCGGCCAAAACGATGCTCTCGCCCTCTCCCGTCGACGAGATGCCCGCACGGTCTTGCTCAGCGACCGCCAGTCCAAAATCCATATAGACGCCCTGACACGGAAGCCCATGCGTTGCAAGCCAGACGCCCGTGCTCGAAGACGCCTCGACGCGCGTGATGCGCACGCGCTCGAGTTCGCCCGAAAACGAGGTCGCATCGCCAGGGGACGCAAATCGGTCGTCCATGACCGAGCCCAAGCGCGGAGCCGGCGCCGTTGTGGAAAAGAAGAGCGTCTCGGGCTCTCCGGGAAGCTCGACCTGGCTTCCGCCCTCAAAATCGATCATGAAGCGCTTGCGGGCAGCATCGAAGACAACAGGGCAGCAATAGCAGCCGAGCGTACGCCGCACCTCGCTCACCAGCGCGTCGAGAACATCGGCGCCATCGCGCGACTCGAACTTGAACATCAAATCGCGTACGCGATTGAGCGAGCGGGTGAGCTCGGACCTGCGCTGCGAGCGAATGCCGCCCACAAGCCCCACGAGCTGGATAGAAAGATAGTCGCAAATGACCTCGAGCACGCTCACGTCGTAGTCACTTGGATCGAGCGAGCGCTCCCACCCCAGCTCGATGATCCCTAAAACCTGCGTGCCAAAAAATACGGGAACGGCTATAGACGTCTTGAAAGGTGGCATGTCCTGTACGCGCAGGGGCCACATGACCTTGGTGTCCATATCCTCAAAAGCGGCCGGCGAGGGGATATCGACCTCCTCTTTTGTGAGGATCTGGAGCCTGCAGGCCTCGGCACGTCGGAGAACGTACGTAGGAACGCCTGCGCCGTAAGGAATGTACTCGGGCACGTACGAGCTCACAAGCCCCTCGGAGATACCGCGCAACTTGAACCCGCCGCCCTCGGAAAAATAGAGCGTGGCGCCTGCAGCGTCGAGTGCATCGGTGAGCTTGTTGAGAACCGTGTCGACGAGCGCCGGAAGGTCCTTGGCCCCCACGGCGGCCATAATGACCGAGAGCGTGCCCGCAAGGCGCTTGTTGGCACCCTTGAGCTCCGTGAGCACGCGCTGCATCTGACGATCGTGGCTGTAGCGCTCCTCAAGTGATCGCATGGCCACGAGAACGCGGGTGTCGCCCTTGCGCCCAAGACCGAACGTGGACCCCGAGACCGTGCCCGCACGCACCTCGACCGGCACAAAAGACCCTTCAGCAAGACGGAGCTGAAGCGCCGAGGCCGAGCCATCTTGGGCGAAGGGGAGCTCGTGGGCGCCCGAGCGCTCAAAATCCATGCTGAACAAGATGTCCTTGATATCGCAGCCAACGAGCGACTTGCGACTGCAAACCAACAGATCGAGCAGCTGCACGTTCGCATGCAGGATCGTGCCGTCTTGCTTGCAGAGCGCCACCGCATCGTTCGTGATCTCGAACAGTCGCGAGACCTCACGCAGTTCTTTGTTGCTGAGATTTTCCATATCGCCGCCTCCATGTATGCAGGATACCCTACGGTCGATAGGTAAAAGAAAAGCCTCCGAAGAGGCTCGTAGAATCGATGGTGTCGGAGGCGGGACTTGAACCCGCATGATCGAAATTTGATCACTAGCACCTCAAGCTAGCGCGTCTGCCAATTCCGCCACTCCGACGTTCGACAAAGGGTATAGTAACCCAGCTGAGTCGCGCAGTGCAAGAACTTTTTTAGATAAGTTTGAATCCGGATTCTCGGGACGAGGTATTCGGAGAGTTCTCCGGATCGGCATCCAGAACAATAAGGGGCGTGGTACCCCCACCTTAAGTTCAGTCCACATGGAATGACAGCCGCCGCCCTCCCTGGGACGATGGAATCCAAAGCGCAAATCAAACGGGGCCGTGTGGAATATCCCACACGGCCCCCAAACGTCAGCAGCGATCCCGGATGTTATCGCACGCGCCGATTAAGGAGAACGCCTGCCGCGAGAGCGGCGGCGGCGAACATGACCGCTAGAGCGATAAGGGCGATCGTCTCATCACCCGAAGCGGGCAGCCCGTTCGTCGTCGTTGTCGTCACGACGGTCGTCGAGCTCTTCTTAGAAGAGTCGGCGGGCTTCGAATCGGGATCCGCCGGGTCGACGTCGGGATCTACGTCGGGATCGACGTCCGGTTCGCCAGGGTCGACGGGGTCGACATCGGGATCGACCTCCTTGCCGTCTTGGGACCAATGCGCCACAACCGTCGTGTCTGCCGAGAAGGTTGTTTCAGGCGCTACCTTGGTCTCGCCTGCATACCAGCCCTCAAAGACGTAACCCTTGCACGCAGGATCGCTCGGCAGCTCCCCTATTTCGGCGCCCGGCTCGATCTGACGCGTCTCGACCTTGCCGCCGTTCTTGGGATCAAAGGTCACCGTCACGAGCTTTTGCCACTTGGCATACAGGGTCTTGTTCTCCATGACCTGGTCAGCGAAGTCATAGGCGACCTCGCAGGCCGCATCGGTATACCAACCCTTGAACGAGTAGCCCTTGCGCGTGGGGACTTCGGGCTCGGTCGCGCGCCCGCCGAAGTCCACCTTCTGGTCGTCGACCTTGGATGCACCCTCGCCGGTCACGAACTTGACCGTGTAGGTGTCGATCTTCCACTTGGCGTAGAGCACCGTGTCGGAGGTCACCTTCGTGTCGAAGTCGTAGGCGTGCTCGAGGCCCGCATCGGAGCACCACTCGACGAACGTATAGCCGGTCTTGGTCGGCTTCTCGGGTTTGGAAGCCTTGTCCTCGAATTTCACCGATTCGCTCGCGTACTCCGTATTGCCATCCATATAGATGACCTTATAGGAATTCCTCTCCCACTTGGCATAGATACTCATGTCCTCGGTGACCTGGTCGGTGAAGAAGTACGACACCTCGCACGCCTCGTCGGCATACCAACCCTTGAACGAGTAGCCCTTGCGCGTGGGGGCTTCTGGCTCGGTCGCGTACCCACCGAAGTCCACCTTCTGGTCGTCGACCTTGGATGCGCCCTCGCCGGTCACGAACTTGACCGTGTAGGTGTCGATCTTCCACTTGGCGTAGAGCACCGTGTCGGAGGTCACCTTCGTGTCGAAGTCGTAGGCGTGCTCGAGGCCCGCATCGGAGCACCACTCGACGAACGTATAGCCGGTCTTGGTCGGCTTCTCGGGCACGTCGATCGCGCTACCGTATTCAACCTTGCCGCCACCGATCTGCGTATCGCCGTCCATAAGCGCGAACGAGAAGACCTTCGTACTCCATTTTGCGACAACGGTCGCATCGTCATTGAAGACAGTGGCGCTCGTGACTTCGGTGTCGGAGCCCTCGATATACCACCCAACGAAGTCATGCCCCTTGTAGGCAGGCGTTTCGAGCTGCCCGATCTGATCCCCCTCTTTCAGCGATCGCTTCTCGGCCTTCTCTCCGTTAGCCGGATCGATCGTGACCGTGATGTCTTTGAGGGTTTTAGCCCAGCGCGCATACAGCGTCGTGGTCTGAGCAACCGGCACGTTGAAGTCGAACTTACTGCCCCAGTTGCCGTCGCTCGCGCCGTTCTCGGTATACCAGCCAACGAACGTGTAGTCATCCTTGTTCGGATCATCCGGCTGCGACGCCGCAGTGTTGGGTCGCATGAACAGCGATCCGCTCAGCTCTTTATCGCTCAGGCTGTCCTTGAAGTAGACATGGACCCCGATCTCGTACTTGAGATAGAACGTCATGTCGGACGTGACGGGCGTGCTGACAAAGACAAAGGCGTCTCCGGTACCGGTCGTACCCGCCCCGTCTTTCTGTTCCGTGCACCAGCCGAGCGCGATGGCATCATCCTGCGGAAGCTCGATGGAGTCCGGAACCGTAACGGTCTGTCCGTGATAGACCGTCTTAGTCTCCGAAAGCTTGTTCTCGCCCTCGCTGCCGATGTAGAACTTCACTGTGTACTCGACCGGTTTCCAGACGGCCTTAAGGGTGATATCGCTCGTAACCGAGGATTCGAAGTCATAGTAGTAATCCTCAAGCGTCCAGTAAGCGAGCGTGTAGCCGGCGAGCGTTGGTCGATCGCCCTCGACGGGCTCAGTTGCCTTTTGGCCATATTCGACCTTCTGAGCGCTCATGCCGCCCGTGCCGCCGTTGGCATCGAACGTCACCATAAAGGTCTTTTTCTCGAACTTTGCGTGCAGCTCGATTGCGTCGGTCGAGGTCACTCTTGCATCGAAATCGTACTTAGAGCCCCACTCGGTGCCTTTCTTGGTATACCAGCCCAAGAAGTCACAGCCCTCTTTTGCGGGATCGGTCGCAGGCTTGACTACCGTGTCGCCGACCTTAACCTGGTCGGACTTCCACAGCGCGCCGTCGACGAAATAGCTGACGTCGCAGTGCTCATCCTTTTTCTCTTCGTTCCAAAGCGCTTTGAGCGTCGCGCTGGAATCGAATGTCGTAGTACTCAGGACAGGGGTCTGGGAATCGTCACCGGAACGATACCAGCCGCCGAACTCAAAGCCCGATCGCGTCGGCACGGGAAGCTCCCCGATCGCGGCGCCCTTGTCGATCTCGCGCATAGCGCTCTCGCCTGCGGGCAGTGCGCCCTCGCCCGCATCAAAGGTGATGGTCATCTTCTCCTGCTTTGGCGTGGGATTGTTGAACGTCACGCTGAAGGTAAAGACCGCGTTGCCGTCGTCATCGACTTTGAGCGAGCCGCTATCGGTCGTGGGCGTTGAGGTGCCCAAACTGGCAGACCCGCGGAAGATCGCAAGATCGCCATCGCTCGCATACATGCCGTAACCATTGAGCATCTCTTTGGCGACCTTCACCTCGTAGGTGACGGTCTTGGACTTAACATAGTCAGCGTCCTTGTTTTCCGTCACGGTGCGCTTGGAGACCCACACATTGGACGAGTCGGTCCCGGCAGGAACGACGGCAACGTAGCTGTCGCCACGCCAAATCTGCACGGCCGTCACGTTCGAGCTGGACGATTTGCCTGTTGTGGAAGCGAGGTCGTCAAACGAATCCCCTTCATCAACCGGGATTACCGCGCCGGCGATCGCGCTCCGATAGTTGGCGCGAGCGACCACATTCCCCGTCGGCATTGTAAAACGAGTCGTACCGCTATCGGGAGTCAGCGTCTGCTTGGTGCCGTCCGGCATCTCGAGCGTCCACGAAATGAGCTTCCATGCGATGGTTTTGCCCCCGAGCGTCGTGCTCTTGGGGTAATCGGAGGTTTTAAGCTCAACTTTCTCACCGGCATGCGCGGACAACGTCTTTGCCGGATTCGATGAATCCGCACCGTAGGCGCTCACGGTATAGGTCGGTATAGTCTGCAGGTACAGAAAATCGCTGTCGTTGATGACCTCGTAACGGTCATCGTCGGACGTCATTTGAGCCTTCCACAGATCGTTCGTCTTGAGGTTCTTGATAAAGGCGCGGTTACCGGTGATGCTGTGCTTGCTGCCGTTGTAATCGGCCAGGGTAAAGCCAATCTTGCTTGCCGCTGTGACCTCGCGCGTCGACGAGGCGCTCGCAGTCTGAGTGCAGGAGCCGGCGCGCATCTCCAAGTTATTGGTTTTGCCGGCAGCGGTGTTACCATCGATGACCACCGTCCCGCCGATATAGAAGGTTTCTGCGGAGGTGTTACCGCACCATAGGCCGCCGCCCTGAGAACCTGAGCTGTTGTTGCTGATCGTAAGGTCTTCCACGTTCAGGATATCGCCTCGATAGAAGATGGCGCCACCCGAGCCCTTGGGGGCGGAGTTGCCCGTGAACAGCGGCCTGTCAAAACCCTCCACGCCGTTACCGGAGACGTTCAGCTCATGGTCGACTGAGTAGATTGCGCCACCCGAGCCGGTCTCGGCAACATTGTTCTCGAACTTGGCCGCGCGGTACATACGGATCGTAAAGTCATAATCGCCACCAGCTAACACCGCGCCGCCGTTGTGGTGCGCCTTGTTGCCGGAAAACGTCGACTGCTCGTCAACGATCAGTTGGTTGTCGGAATCATAGTTGTACAGACCGCCGCCATCGTTCGAAGCATAGTTGTTGCAGATGGACGACGCCCCGAACAGTTGCACCCTGCTGTCGTTGTCATCGAGATAGACGCCGCCGCCGTTCACGGCCTTATTGCCATCGATCTTAGAGCCGCCCTTGAGCGTGAGCGTGGCGATATCGTTCAGGAAGAGACCGCCTCCGTCTTTTGCGGCCTCATTGCCCGAGATCTCGGATGCGCCGTCAAGCGTAAAAGACGTATCGTTGTAATAGGTGTAAATGCCACCGCCGTCTCCGTCGCCGCCATCACCGCCGAGCGCCTTGTTCTTCGACAACTTCGATCCGTTCGTGAGCGTGACCGAGCCGTCTTTACCGTTGTAATAGATTCCGCCGCCATCGCCATGCGCGCGATTCTCGTATATTTCGGCCGCATCCATCAGCACTGCAAGATCGTTATCGTCGACAAAAACCGCGCCGCCCTGGCTGCCGGCGCAGTTGTCGTATACCTTGCACTTGGTGAACTTGAGCTTCATGTCCACCGAATCGGAATTCTTGACGTAGACGGCACCGCCTCGCAAAGCGAGATTGTGCGAGATATCGGCCCCTTCTTGGATATTGATATCGCTCTTGTACAGATACGTCCAAACGGCGCCGCCGTAATCCTCCGCATGGTTGTATTGAACGCGAGAGTTCTTGATGTCGACCACACCGGTTCTGATATGTTTCTTGCTGTCATCAAGCGAGATGGCGCCACCGTTGTCCGCAGCGTAATTTCCGGCTACGGTGACATCACGCAGGTAAATGCGCGCGCCGCGCTCACCATGGAAAGCGCCGCCATCAGACGTGGTCGCTCCGCCGCAAATCACGCCACCGGTATAGACGACATCGCCGCTCGGGTAGGGCACCCAACAATTCTCGAGCAGAGTGCCCGCATGCTTGATAGTCGAGTTTTCCCCGCCGTAAACCTCTACGATTCCGTCGTCATCGACATAGAACACGCTACCGTCGCTTGTGACTTTAGACGAAGACAGCCCGCGGTTGATCATGTGGCCGTCAAGCTGAAAGATGTAGTGCTTTTTCTCGGGAATGACAATCTGACCCGAGGTATTCCAGTCCTCAAGCAGCTGAATGGTCACCGACTGCGTAGGTGCCTTCGAAGCCGCAGCGAGCACGGCGTCTAAATCGTTATGAAACTCCTGGACGGTATCCTTGGAAGCTTGCGTATAGATGACTTTCGCTGAGTAATTAGCATACGCAGAATGAGGCGTCGCGAGCATGGCGACAGCCGTGAATACGAGCGATACGAAAAGAATGGCACCCGCATGGCGGTGCCCCGCGTAAGACCTGCTCTGGTAGTTCATTTAAAGTATCTTTCTGCAGCAGATTTATTTCGTTTAACTTTATCAGCAATATACCTGCTAGAGACTCAAAATCTGCGTTAAAGCCACCCGAATGGTCGCAAACTTACGCATATGTCATATTGAGCACGTGATGTGCCGCACGGTCGCCGAGCAAAACCCAGCACTACATTTGAACAAAAAGAAAAAGCCCCGTTTCCGGAGCTCTCAAATTCTGGTGTCGGAGGCGGGACTTGAACCCGCATGATCGAAATTTGATCACTAGCACCTCAAGCTAGCGCGTCTGCCAATTCCGCCACTCCGACATATGTTTTGTTGTATCCGCAATGACGAACACAACGAGAAGAATACTAACCCAACTTCTTAACCGAAGGCAAGAGAAAGTTTTAAAAAAGAGCGGGCTCTTGCGAACCCGCTCCTCGTGACACATCTGTGCCGGGTTACCTAGAGATCGATATGGCTCTCTTTGATGGGGAACGGATCGGCAAAGTGACAGGCGCAACGGTGACCCGGAGCGACTTCCTTGAACTCGGGCTTCTCCTTGCCGCAGATATCCTGCGCAATCGGGCAGCGCGTATGGAAGCGGCAGCCGCTCGGGGGATCGAGCGGCGAAGGCGGATCGCCCGCGAGAATGATGCGCTTACGGCTCTTTTGCACATCCGGATCGGGAATCGGCACGGCCGAGAGCAGCGACTGCGTATAGGGGTGATGCGGCTCGGCATAGAGCGTCTTCCAGTCGGAGACCTCAACCATCTTGCCGAGGTACATGACGGCCACGCGGTCGGAGATGTGCTGAACAACCGAAAGGTCGTGCGCGATGAAGAGATAGGCAGTGCCGAACTGCTGCTGAAGATCCTTGAGCAGGTTCAGGACCTGGGCCTGGATCGACACGTCAAGAGCCGAGACCGGCTCGTCGCAGATGATCAGCTTGGGCTTGAGCGCGAACGCACGGGCGATGCCGACGCGCTGGCGCTGGCCGCCCGAGAACTCGTGCGGGTAGCGGTTGATGTGCTCGGGGTTGAGACCGACCACATCGAGCAGCTCGCGAACGCGATCGATGCGCTCTTCCTTGGTGCCCACGCCATGGATGGCCATGGGCTCCGAGACGATCTCGCCGATGGTCATGCGGGGGTTCAGTGAGGCGTAAGGATCCTGGAAGATAAACTGCATGTTGCGGCGCATCTCCTTGAGTTCCTTCTTGCCCATGGAGGCGACGTCCTTGCCCTCAAAGTAGACCTTGCCGGCCGTGGGACGCGTGAGGCGCATGATAGTGCGACCCGTGGTGGACTTGCCGCAGCCCGACTCGCCGACCAGACCGAAGGTCTCACCGGGATAGATCTCGAACGAAACATCGTTCACGGCCGAGACGACGCGCTTGGAAAGATGGCTCGCGATCATGCCAGCCTCGGCGGGGAACTCCTTGGAGAGGTGCTCGACCTTGAGCAGGGGCTCACGATTGGTATCTGCTGCCATTTACGCCTCCCCTCCTTCCTGGGATCCGGCGACCGTCGGCTTTTTACCGGAACGGCTCGTCTTGGGAGCATTCTCGGCAACGAACGACTCGTCGTCGGCAAAGTGGCACATGCTGTAGTGCCCGCTCTCCATCTGATACTTCTCGGGCTTCTGCTTGTGGCAGATCTCGCACGCATACGGGCAGCGCGGGGCGAAAGCGCAGCCCTTGGGGAGATTGACGAGCGAGGGCGGGTTGCCGTCGATAGGCGTAAGCGCCTTCTTCTCATCGGTCGCCGACTCCGGAATGGAGCGGATGAGGCCCCAGGTATAAGGATGGCGGCTGTTGTAGAAGATCTCGTCGGCGGAGCCGAACTCGACCGGGTGGCCGGCATACATGACCATGATCTTGTCGGCCACGTCGGCCACGACGCCGAGATCGTGCGTGATCATGACGATCGCGTTGCCGTTCTTCTGCTGCATCTCCTGCATGAATCGTAACGTCGAGGGCCGTGGTGGGTTCGTCGGCGATGAGGATATCGGGGTCGCACGCGAGCGCCATGGCGATCATGACGCGCTGGCGCATGCCGCCGGAGAACTGGTGCGGATACTCGTTCACGCGCTTCTCGGGCTCGGGGATACCCACGAGGTCGAGAAGCTCGGTAGCGCGCTTGAGCGCCTCGGCCTTGGAGTAGCCGCGATGCAGGCGCAGGCCCTCGCCGACCTGTTTACCGATCTTGTAGACCGGGTTGAGCGAAGTCATCGGGTCCTGGAAGACCATGGCGATATCGTTGCCGCGGATGTGGCGCATCTCGTCCTCGGACATGTCGAGGAGCGACTCGCCGCGATAGAGAACGCGGCCGCCATGGATCTTGCCCGGAGGCATGGAGATGAGGCCCATGATGGTCATAGCCGTCACGGACTTACCCGAACCGGACTCGCCGACGACACCGAGCGTCTCGCCGCGATCGAGCGTGTAGCTCACGCCGTCGACCGCGTGCACCACGCCGTCCTCGGTATGGAAGTACATCTTAAGGTCGTCGACCTCGAGGAGATGCTGTCCCTCGGGGATAGGCTTGGTCTTGAGGTCGACGTAGTTGTTGTCGTTCTTCTTTGCCATGGCTTTACGCATCCTTCATCTTGACGTCGAGGGCATCGCGCAGACCGTCGCCGAGCAGGGTGAAGGCGAGGACGGTCGCGAGGATGGCGAGGCCGGGCATGATCATCATCCAGGGAGCCTCCATGAGGTAGGTCTGGCCGTCCTGGATCATCGAACCCCACGAGGGCGTGGGCGGAACGACGCCCATGCCGAGGTAGGAAAGCGCGGACTCGGTGAGGATGGCGCCACCGATGTTCATGGTGGCGTAGACCACGATCGAGGCCACGGAGTTCGGCATGATGTGGCGCGCGATGATGCGGAAGTCAGAGGCGCCCATGGCGCGCGCGGCGTCGACGTAGTCGTTCTCCTTGACCGTGAGGATCGCGGAGCGGAAGACGCGCGCGATCGAGGGCCAGCCGAGGATACCGACGGCGATGAACACGTTGGTGAGCGAGCGACCGATGACGGCGATCATCGCGACGACGAAGAGCACATACGGGAACGCGAGGAAGATATCGGCGAAGCGCATGATGATCGTGTCCCAGATACCACCGTAGAAACCGGCGAGAGCACCGAGCACCAGACCGATGATGGTCGAGATGGCCGTGGCCATGATACCCACGGAGAGCGAGGCGCGTGCGCCGTAGATCACGCGCACGAGGATGTCGCGACCGAGCGAGTCGGTGCCGAACGGATGCTCGAGACACGGGGCCATGAGAGAGGTCTCGGCCATGGTCGTGGAGTCCGACGCGGTGGGCGAGCCGAGAAGCGGCTGGGCCCAAAGATCGGCCGTGATTGCCACGAGCACGATGAAGATGATCCAGATGATGGCGACGATGGCGAGCCTGTTCTTGCGCAGGCGCTTGAACGCGTCGCCCCAGAGCGTGCGGGTCTCACCCGAGGAGGACTTGACGTCGCGCGCCTTCTCCACCACGGTGGCCACACCGTCGTTTTTGTACTTCTTGTATTCCATACTCTCCCCTTACGCCTTCTCGCTGGAGCCGCCGAGGCGGATGCGCGGATCGAGGAACGCGTAGCTGATGTCGACCAGAAGGTTCACGATCATGACCACCACGACCACGAGCGTGACGCCGCCCATGACGATAGGCCAGTCGCGCTGGCTGATGGCGCGGTAGATCTCGTAGCCGACACCGGGCCAGTTGAACACGGTCTCGGTGAGGATGGCGCCCGAAAGCATGGAGCCGAAGTCGACGCCGATATAGGTGACGACCGGGATCAGCGCGTTCTTGAGCGCGTGATGCAGGATGATCGAACGGTTGGAGAGGCCCTTGGCCTTAGCCGTGCGGATGTAGTCCTGGTTCATGACGTCGAGCAGCTGCGAGCGCATGATGCGCGCGGTGTAGGCCGTCGACACCGAGGCCAGCGTGATGGCCGGCAGGACATAGTGTGCCCAGTCCTGGAACTGGGAGGTGACGCCGCCCGCACCCGAAACCGGGAGCACCTTGAGGTAGACGCCGAAGATCAGCTGCAAGATCATGCCGAGCCAGAAGGCGGGGACCGAAACGAGCGCCGAGGTGGTGAGGGTCACGAGCGTATCCCAGAAGGAGTATCGCTTGATCGCCGAGATGATACCCGCTCCGATACCCATGATCGCCTCGAGGACGATAGCGCAGAGAGCGAGCCGTATGGTGTAGGGATACTTTTGCGCAAAGATATCCGTCACCGGGAGCTTGCGGGAATACGAGGTTCCCAGGTCTCCGTGGAGCAGGCCCGTGATGTAGTACACGTAGCGGTTCCAGAGGCTCTCCTGAACGGGATTGCCGTCCTCATCGAGGACTGCGTCGCCGTTCTCGTCCGTCTGGACGAGATGGTACTTGACGCGAAGCTGCAGCTCGACAGCGGGGTCGAGCGCTTTGTCGCCGGCGATCAGCTTGATCGGATCGCCGGGGACGATGTTCTGCAGGGCAAACAGGATGAGCGTGACGCCCAAGAAAACCGGGATGAACTGCAGTACACGTTTGAGAATGTACTTTCCCATACTTCTCCCCTATCGAAGGGACAATACAAAAGGCGGGGTGTCAGACGAACATGACTGACACCCCGTCAAATACTTGAGTGTAATCCAGTTATATATCCAACCGGTTAACTCTCATGAACTTTACGCAACTAAAGCCTACGCGCTGATCTCGGCGGTGTTGAGATAGGCGTGCTTCTGCGGATCGATGTAGAGGTTCTTCACACGATCGGAGCCGCACATGGTGTGGCTGTAGAACATGATCGGGATGACCGGCATCTTGGCCTGGATCATCTGGTCGGCCTCGTGCATGAGGTTGATGCGCTCCTCATCGTCGACCGTGGAGCGGGCGGCGTTGATCTTGGCATCGACGTCCGCATCGGAGAAGCCGGAGCGGTTGTCGCCACCGAGCGAGTCGCTGTGGAACAGCGGATAGAGGAAGTTGTCCATGATCGGGTAGTCGGCGATCCAGCCAAGACGGCCGAACTCGTAGTCGCCGTCGGTGTACTGCTGGAGAACAGCCTTCCACTCGGGGGTGTCGGACTTAACGGTGATGCCGACCTTCTCGAGGTCGCCGATGATCGACTCCATGATCTCCTTGTGGCCACCGTCCTGGTTGTAGGAGAGGGTGACGGTCAGGCCGCGGTCGCCGTTGCCGTCGGCAGCGTAGCCGGCCTTGTCGAGATAGGTCTTGGCAGCCTCGACGTCGTACTTGGAGAGCTCCCAAGCGCCCTCGGTGTAGCCGGCGATGCCCGGAGGGATGATGCCGTCGGCCGGGGTGCGGGTGCCCTTGAAGAGGGAGTCGCAGATGGCCTGACGGTTGATGGCGAGGGAGATACCCTTGCGGAAGTCCTCGTTGTTGAAGGGCTCCTTGTTGTTGTTGCAGACCAGGTAGTAGGTGGAGGGCTCGGAGCCGAGCAGCATGTGCTGGCCCTTCTTCATGGTGTAGCCGTCCTTGGACTCGCCGCGGTCCTTCTTGGCCTTGGCGATCTGGGCAACCGGGGTGTCGCAGACATCGAGGTTACCGGCCTGGAACTCCTTCCAAGCGGTCTCGACGTCCTTGATGATGGAGAAGTGGATGGCGTCGACCTTGGCCTTGTCGTCGCCATAGTAGTCGTCGTACTTCTTGAGGTTGATCTCCTGACCATCCTCCCACTTGCCGTCCATCTGGAAGGGGCCGTTGCCGATCGGGGCCAGATAGTAGTTCTTAGCGTCGGAATCGGCGGCCTCGGGCACGGGGGCAAGAGCCGGGTGCGAGCAGACATAGGGGAAGTCTGCATAGGCCTGGGTCAGCTTGACCACGAAGGTGTACTTGTCGGGGCAGGAAACGCCGGAGAGCTCCTTGGCATCGCCGTTGGTCAGCTCGTCATAACCCTCGACGAGGGAAAGGTGATAGCTGATCTCGGAGGGGGTGTAGGCCTTGGCGACCTTGGACTTGGGGTTGACGATGCGCTCCCAGCCGCGCTTGAAGGACTCAGAGGTGACCTTCTCGCCATTGTGGAAGGTGGCCTTCTTGAGCTTGAAGGTGAACTCGGTGGCGTCGGCGTTGGCCTCCCAGGACTCGGCGGCGAGACCGACGAGCTCGTTGGTGTCGTAGTCGAACTCGGTAAGGGCGTCGAAGAGCTGGAACTCGACCTGGGTGCCCTGGTCCTCCTGCGTGTTGTAGGGGTCGATGCAGACCGGGTTGTTGATGTAGTAGTTCAGCGTGGTCGTGGCACCGTCGCTGCTGCCGCCCTTCTGGCCGCAGGCGGGAAGCACCGCGAGAGCGCTCGCGGCAAGGGAGCCGCCCACGAATGCACGACGGCTCACCATCGGCTTGCGGAAGTTCATTTCAGCCATGCCATCCTCCTTATGAAGAAGTCTCGTCTATGCGGTCCCGAACCTAACGAGCCACCATGGCTCGCAGGCGGCTTTCGGGCACCGCGACGCCGCCCTCCGCATGCTCGGCTGGAATTGGACATGCGACGCGTAACGCTCTCAATACCATAGCCTATATCGCAATGTCTTCGGCTCTGATTTAGGTCAACGGCAAAGCGCTTCTTTAGCGAGCTGCAGCATGCCCTCTGAGAATCTGTGCGTCACCCGTATTGCATGGCGAATCGGGGCGGATTCGAGACCGCTCCCGTAACACAATGGAAATGTTGATGGGCAACAGCGCCGCCGCTCCCCTATTTTTCGCCCCCGGCAAGCTCCGCATCGCTCATGTGCACGACGCCATCGGAGAGGACGGTCATGCGCTCGACACGGTCGGATGCGGCCACGAGGCGCGCCGGCTGCAGGAGCGGGATGACGGGAACGTCGTCGGCGGCGACATCCTCGGCCTCGCGATAGAGCGCGGCGCGGGTCGCGGCATCGGTTGCGGAACGCGCCTCGTCGATCTTTTTATCGAATGCAGAGGACGAGTACCGAGCGTAGTTGCGAGCGCCGATAGATGCGGAGGCAAGATGCGGATAGAGCATAAGATCGGCAGCAGGTACCGCCGCATCCCAGCGCGTGAGCAAAAGGTCGAAGTCGCTCGAAGAACGGCGTGAAGCGCACTCGGACTCCTCCACTGCCTCAACGGTGACGTTCAGCCCCACGGCACCGAGATCGTCGACAATCGCATCGGCGAGCTTTTCGTAAAAACCGGTCTTGCTCGTAAGGATCTTGAGCTCGATGTCGCGCGTGCCGTCGGCAAGCGGGTGTGCGCCATCGAGAAGCTCGGCCGCCCGCGTCGTGTCGGTCGTGCAGTATTCCCATGCCTCTTCGCGCGCGGCGTCGCATCCAGCGGGAACGATGCCCAAAGCCGCGGTATATGCGCCGCGGAACAGGTCCTTGGCGAGCGCAGAGCGGTCGATGGCAAGAGAGATGGCCCGTCGAACGTCCTGCTCCTTGAGGAACGTGCGCTCGGTATTGCAGACGAGACAGATCGTAGAGAGTACCGGGGAAGCGGCCAGGCGATGCCCATCCTCGAGAACGCGTCCATCCTCCGAAACGCCGCGGCTCGACTGGGCAGCACGGACCTGCTCGATCGGGACCTCGCATACGTCGAGTTCCCCCGCTTGGAATTCCTTGTAGGCGTCGTCGGTCGCGGTCTCGACCGTAAACTTGAGGAGAGGTACAGAAGGATTGCCCTCGAAATAGCTTTTGAAACGCGTGAGCACGATGTTCTTGCCCTCGCTGAATTTAGCTTTAAGCCGGTACGGGCCGTTCCCCTGGGGGCATTCGTAAAACGTCACCGGATCATCGATGGCTGCCTGCGGTACCGGAGAGAGCGCGGGATGCGAGACGACGATCGGGAACTCGGAATACGGCTCTCTAAGCTTGACCACAAGTGTCTTGCTGTCGGGGCAGGTGACGCCCGAGAGGCCCGAAACAGAGCCGCTCGCGAGCTCGTTATACCCCTCAACGAGCGACAGCAGCCAAGCAGCCGAGGAGGCACCATGCGCCGAGACCACGGCGCTCTTGGGGTCGACCATGCGCTCCCAAGCACGCTTGAACGCATGGGCGTCGACGCTCTCGCCGTTATGGAAGCGAGCCTGCCCGATCTTGAACGTGAACTCCGTCGCATCGTCGCTCATGCTATAGCTCGCAGCGGCGCGTGTCTCGACAGAAGATGTAGTCGGATCAAAGGACGTGAGGGGGCAGAACAGCTGCGAGACCACGGAAAGGCTCGCATAATCGACCGCATTGTACGGATCGACGTAGGAAGGTGCGGGGATTCCGACCTTAAAAGCTCCGGATGCCCCGTCACTCACCGAAGATGCCGACGAGGGGCCGAGCGACCCGCACGCAGAGAGAAACGCGAGGGAACTTGCGGCAAACATGCTCTGAACGAGCTCGCGGCGCCCGAGAACGAGGTGCTTAAAATCCTGCTCCGACATAGATCAACCTCTCCACGCCCGGTCGTGCACCCGGGCCCTTACGCACAGGGCCCCTCGCGCACGCGCCAAGGGGCCCCATCATCCACAAAAGTCTGTGCACTCGATGCGCTAGTAACCGACGATACCCTGCGGGAAGAAGAACATGCAGAGAACGACACACACGGCGAAGACGACGGCCATGATGACGGTCAGTTTGTCGAGATTCTGCTCCATCACGCCCGTGGCCGAGCTGGAGTTGTAAAGCGAGCTGGCAATCATGTCGGATACACCGGTACCCTTACCGGAATGCATGAGAACGAGGATGATGAGCGCGACCGTGGAAAAAGCCCACACGGCAAAGAGTGCGATCTGAAGAGGACCCACGAGAACTCCTTTTCGAGTAAACAATAACTGCATGATAGTAGCACAAGCGGTGCCCGACCTTTGAGGTTCACGATGAGCCGCGCCGAGAACCACAGTTAAAGCAAAGGACCGCCACCGATTACTCGGCAACGGTCCCTGAATCGCATGAGCGCGAATGCCCTTTGAGTCTTACTCCTCGGTGGCGAGCACGCGGCCCGTCATCTCGGCAGAAGGCTCGAGGCCGGCCATGGTGAGCATGGTCGGGGCGATGTCGGACAGGCGACCGTCCTCGATGCCCGTGAGTTTGGCCTTGTCGGACACGATGATGAACGGAACGCGGTTGGTGGTGTGGGCGGTGAAGGGATGCTTCTCGCCCTCGGCGTCGACATCGAACATGTGGTCGGCGTTGCCGTGATCGGCCGTGATGAGCGCAAAGCCGCCCTTGGCCTGAATCGCCGGAACGACCTTGGAGAGGGCCTCGTCGGTGGCCTCGACCGCCTTGACGGCAGCCTCGAACACGCCGGTGTGACCGACCATGTCGCAGTTGGCGAAGTTCACGATGTAGAAGTCGGCACGGTCCTCATTGATGGCCGAGACGAGCTTCTCGGTGACCTCGGGGGCGCTCATCTCGGGCTGAAGATCGTAAGTGGCAACCTTAGGCGAAGCCACGAGCACGCGCTCCTCGCCCTCCTTGGGCTCCTCGATGCCGCCGTTCATGAAGAACGTCACGTGGGCGTACTTCTCGGTCTCGGCGGTGTGGAGCTGCTTCAGGCCGTTCTGGGCGATGACGTCGGCGAGCACGTTCTCGGGGAAGGTCTTGGGGAAGGCCACCTCGACGTCGAACGTGGGGTCGTACTCGGTCATGGTCACGAAGTGCGAGAGCTTGATCTGCTCGCGCTCGAAACCGTCGAACTCGGCGTCGGAGAACACGCGGGTCATCTGACGGGCGCGGTCCGGGCGGAAGTTGAAGAAGACCACTGCGTCGCCGGCATGCACGCCCTCGTTGTGGCAGGCAAACGGCTCGACGAACTCGTCGCCGCGCGGATCCTTCTCGTAGTAGGCCTTGATGCCCTCGACCGGGCAGGAATCAGCATCGGAGGCGTTGACGATAACGTCGTAGGCGCGCTGGATGCGCTCCCAGCGGTTATCGCGGTCCATAGCCCAGTAACGACCGGAGACGGTGGCGACGCGGGCATCGACACCGGTCTTCTCGCCGAGATCCTTGAGGAAGTCGCAGAACTCGGACATGTAGCCGGCACCGGACTGCGGGTCGACGTCGCGGCCGTCCATGAACGCGTGCACGCGAACGGTCTTTACGCCGCGCTCGGCAGCCATCTTGACGAGAGCCTCCACATGGTTCATGTGGGAGTGCACGCCGCCCGGGCTCATGAGACCCATGAGGTGCAGCGTCTTGCCCTCGGCCTTGACGTCGTCCATCGCGCGGACGAAGACCTCGTTCTCGGCGATGGAACCGTCTTTGATGGCGTTGTTGATGCGGGAGAGCTCCTGGAACACGATGCGACCGGCACCGATGTTGAGGTGGCCCACCTCGGAGTTTCCCATCTGCCCGTCGGGAAGGCCGACGTCCTCGCCCGAAGCACCAAGCGTGGTGTGCGGGTAGTTGGCATACAGGCTATCGAGGAAGGGCGTGTTGGCAGCCGCGACAGCGTTGTCGCTGCCCTCGGGAGCCAGACCGCACCCGTCCATGATGATGAGGATTGCAGGAAGATGACGCTCTGCCATAAGGGCTACTCGCCTGCCTTGACGACCATGGACGAGAAATCCGCGGCCTTGAGGGAGGCGCCGCCCACGAGGGCGCCGTCGACGTCGGGCTTGGCCACGAGCTCGGCGATGTTGGCCGGCTTGGCGGAGCCGCCGTAGAGCACGCGGATGCCGTCGGCAAGCTCGACACCGAAGATCTCGGCGAGGGTCTTGCGCACGGCGCCGCAGACCTCCTGGGCGTCGTCGGACGTAGCCGTCTTGCCGGTACCGATGGCCCAGATGGGCTCATAGGCGACGACGAGCTGCGAGGGATCGGTGATCTCGAGGCCCTCGAGACCGGCCTTCACCTGGTTGCAGACATGCTCGACGTAGGTGCCCGCCTCGCGGACCTCCTCGGGCTCGCCGCAGCAGAACACGGGAACGAGGCCGGCGGCAACGAGCGCCTTGGCCTTCTTGTTCTGGTCCTCGTCGGTCTCGTGGAAGTAGTCGCGGCGCTCGGAGTGACCGATGATGCAGTAGGTGCAGCCGGCGGACTTGAGCATGTCGCAAGAGGACTCACCGGTGTAGGCACCGGCGGCCTCCCAGTACACGTTCTGGGCACCGAGGGCGATGGGTGCATCGGCGATCTTGGCGGCGACGGTGGTGAGGTCGATGGTCGGCGGGCACACGAGGACCTCGACGCCCTCGGGCACGGTCGGCAGGGCCTCGGCGAGCTCGCCGGCGAGCGTGGCGGCAGCCGCCACGTCGTTGTTCATCTTCCAGTTGCCAGCGATCAGAAGGGTGCGGTTACTCGGCATCGTTGAGAGCCTCCACTCCAGGAAGGGCCTTACCC
>CAVCLY010000033.1:0-21100 GCA_963603165.1 Faecalibacterium prausnitzii | reverse complement strand
CGGCCTCCATGTAGCGGCGGAAGGTGGAGAGGATCGTCGAGCGCTTGCGGAAGGTGTCGCGAACGTCGTCGTTGGCGATGAGGTCAACGTAGCGCTGGCGATAACGGGTCTCCTTGTCGGAGAGGCCATGGAACTTCTCGGGGAGCGGGCGGACCGCCTTGGAGAGAAGCTTGGCCGCGCGCGGTGCCACGGAGAGCTGACCGCGCTTAGTGCGCACCACGACGCCCTCGACGTTCACGATGTCGCCGAGGTCGAGCGCCTTGAGCGTGGCCCAGGCGGCCTCGTCCATGTCGTTGATGCGGCAGAAGAGCTGGATCTCGGCCGTGGGGTCGCGCACGACGATGAACATGATCTTTCCCTGACCGCGCTTGGCCACCACACGACCGGCGATCTTCACAACGTCGGCGGTGTCCTCGCCGTCTGCGAGCTCGGCGTACTTGGCCTCGATGTCGGCCACGTAGGTATCGAGCTCGGAGTGCTCGGGATAGGGGTTCTGACCGGCCTCAAAGAGGGCCGCGCGCTTGGCCAGACGGGTCGCGCGCTCGTCGTTCAGGGTCGAGGCTGCCTCTGCGGCCTGGGTATCTGCCATATTTTTCTCCTCAAAAAGTAAAACGCTCCCCGGCACCTACGGTCCCAGGGAGCGACTGCAATACGAACTGACGGGACCCGCGACTTAGCGAGCGACCTTGGCGATGGTGTACGAGCGCGTCTTGCCGGAGGGCAGCACGACCTCGACCGTCTCGCCCTCGCCGTGACCGATGATGGCGTGGCCGACCGGGCTCTCGTTGGAGATTTTGCGCTCGAGGGAGTTGGTCTCGGTGGTACCCACGATGGTGAAGTCGTTGGCAACGCCGTCCTCGTCCACGAGGGTGACGGTGCAGCCGATGGAGACCGTCAGGTCGCCCGTGCTCTCGGCGATGCGGGCGTTGGCGAGAATGGCCTGGATCTCGGCGATGCGAGCGGCGTTCTGCGCCTGCTTGTCCTTGGCGGCGTCGTACTCGGAGTTCTCCGAAAGGTCGCCGAACGCGCGGGCCTCTTTGATGTCCTCGACGATCTCTTTGGCGAAATCGCCCTCACGCCAGGCGAGCTCGTCGACGAGCTTGTCGCGGCCTTCGGGGGTCAGTACGATCTGGCTTGCGTCCATTCAGGTAACTCCAAACTACCGGTTCCGATAAAAACAGCCGGCGTGCACGGGGCCGCCGGCTCTAGCTTACGTGTTAGCGCGCGAGATTACTCGGCATCGCTATCGCTGTCGCCCTCTTCCTTCTTGGCCTTGGCGGCGGCGAGCTTAGCCTCGAGCTCGGCGATCTCCTTGTCCTCCTCGGACTCCTCGACCACGGTCTCGCTCTCGTCGTCCTTGTCGCCCTCCATGCCCTCACGGATGTTCTTGACCGTGGAGCCGAGCGACTTGCCGAGCTTGGGCAGGTTCTTGGGCCCAAAGATGATTATCACGACGGCAAGGATGATGAGGAGCTCAGGAGTCTGCAACCCACCGATGAGATTGGGAGCGAGCCCCAGAGCGTGCAGTCCAAACATGTAGACCTCCGAAATACAGCGAAACAAGCTCGAACGAGTATACAACGGGTATCGGCGAGCAACAACTACGAGCGCAAACAGCGCTCGAATGCCACAAAAAAGGACTCCCGGAGGAGTCCTTTTAAAGCCAATGGTCGGGTTGACTGGATTTGAACCAGCGACCCCTGCGTCCCGAACGCAGTGCTCTACCAAACTGAGCCACAACCCGATAGCTCGAATATAGTAGCAAACCTTTTTGGCGAATGCCAGAAGAAAATTTTGCTTTGCGACGCCTTTGCGCTCCGTGTACCAAAAGCGCCGGTTCGCGGCCCCGACAAACGGCTCCGTCGCCACGGCAGACCACACGCGGCCTAGCGCAAGCGGGTCGCGGCGCTCCACCAACCGCAGGAGTCGGCCGCCGCATGGGCAAGCGCCTCGGCTCGTTCCGGGGTATCGCACACGGCAAAGCAACAGGCACCCGAGCCGCACACGTCAACCGCACGCACGCCCTCCTGCGCGCGGAGCCATGCAAGCGCCTTGCCCACGCGCGGCTCGACCTTCTCGGCCACGGGGGCCAAGTTGTTCGAGATAAGCGCGAGCACCTCGTCTGCCTCGCCCGCGCGCAGGGCGCGGAGCAAGGGTTCCACTGAGGGGGCGGCAACGGGGGCCGCATCGAACGTGCGATAGGCCTCGGGCGTTGAGACCCGGGCCTCCGGATCCTTGACGAGCACGACGGGCAGGCCGGCGAGCACGGGCCCAAAGCCCTCAACGTACACGTCTCCCCCGCCCTCGTAAAACGACGGGCTCTCGTGCAAAAAGAACGGAACGTCGGCGCCGACGGCGCGCGCCGCCTCATCGCAGCGCGGGTCGCGCGCATCGATACCCCAGAGCTTGCAAAGCCCCAAGATCACCGAAGCGGCGTCGGTCGAGGGGCCGCCGAGTCCCGCGCAGATCGGAATGCGCTTGGTGACGGAGATGGCATAGTTCGGCTCGCGTCCAAAGGTCTTGGCCATAAGACGCGCCGCACGGTAGGCCGAATTCTTCTGGGGCGGCAGGTCGGGCGCGGTATCGATCGAGACCGAAAGCTCGCGCGCCGGCTCGAACACAAGCTCGTCGCACAGATCGAGCGCGGCCATCACCGAATCGACCCGGTGATACCCGCGCTCGTCTGTTTGGGCGCGCACGCCCAGGTACAGGTTGATTTTGGCTGGGGCCCAGGTCCGCAAGACCGGTTCGGCCACTAGTGCTCCTCGAGCTGATTGCCCACCGGCTCAAAGATGTGCTCGCCCGACTCGGGGTCGAACAGCTCAACCTGGCCGGTCAGCACGTCGATGTACTGGTAGGACTGGTGCGACTTGCGCCCGCGACGCTCCTCGAACTCAACGAGGAACACGGCCGGGTGCACGCTCTTGATCTCGCCGACCTTCTCGATAACGCGGGTGCGGCCCATGTTGGCTTTGACGCGCACGCGGCTGCCGACCATCTCGGCAAGCTTGGTGTGGATGTCCTCAACGTGATTGACCGCAAGCTCTTCCATAAAATAAGGCTCCTTTTGATTCCGATGCAGAGGGCTATAGTGCCCCCAACATAGTCAAAACTGGTAAATCTTAGCAGCAATGCGGCGCCTTCACAGATGTCGCATATAAAGAGCGGGCAGGCCCGCCCTGGAGCCCGCCCGCGTTTGTGCATATATTCGATTGCCGGAGCTGTGCCCTGCGTCCGCCAGTCCGCGTCCGTCGGCGCGCATACGCCAGCCCGCGCTCACAGGTCCTAGGCGTCCTCCCCCGAGAGCTTGGCGCAGAGGTCCTCGAGCGCATGGAAGCGATGGCTGATGGCATTCTTCTCGTCCGGAGTGAGTTCGGCCATGGTCTTGCCCGGGGTATCTGCGGGCAGGAACAGCGGGTCGTAGCCAAAGCCGTTCTCGCCGCGCGGCGCATGTCCGATCACGCCCTCGCAGGCGCCCGTGCCGGTGAGCACCATGCCGTCGGCGTCGATGAGCGCGATCACGCTCATAAAGCGCGCCGTGCGCTCGGCATCGTCCACGCCGTCCATGTTCGCGAGGAGCTTGGCGTTGTTGGCGGCATCGTCGCCATGCACGCCCGCGTAGCGCGCCGAGTACACGCCCGGCTCGCCGTTGAGCGCATCGACCACCAGGCCCGAGTCGTCGGCAATGGCCGAGAGGCCCGTCTCTTCCACCGCGGCCTCGGCCTTGATGATGGCGTTCTCGAGGAACGTGGTGCCGTTCTCGTCGGGGTCCTCAAAGTCGCCGAGCTGGCCCAGCGCCACAAAGCGCACGTCGGGCAGCACGCGCGAGAGAATGGTCTCGATCTCGGTGAGCTTGTGGGCGTTACCCGTTGCCACCACGATGGTGCGCGCCGGGTCGAGGTCCTCGATGTCGATCTTTTCCAAAGCCATGTGCGGCCTCCTCGGTGTTATGTGTTCTCTGTTTCGGTGCTGGCAGCGCGGCGGGGTGCGCTCAAGCCAAAGCTAGTGCAGGCCGTAGGCGCGCTCGAGTTCGTCGGTGTCCACATGCTCGATGCTCATGAGCCCGTGGCCGAAGATAAAGCTGCCCGCCGCGGCGAACGACGCGAGGTCGTCCGACGTGGTGGCAAAACGGTGCTGCGCCTCGGCCGTCTCGGGCGCGAGCTGCTCGCGACGGCTCAGGATGTCGATGAGCTCGCGGGTGGTCTCCTCGGCAGAGCTCACCACGCGCACCCCAGGACCGAGCGCATGGCGGATGGGCCCCACGAGCAGCGGAAAGTGCGTACAGCCGAGCACGACGGTATCGACGTTGCGGTCGCACAGAGGAGCCGTGACCTCGCCCACCACGGAGCGGACCTCGGGCGTGTCGAAGATATCCTCGTCCTCGAGCCAGCGCTCCTGCAGGTGCGCCCCGGTAGCGAGTTCGTGCTCGACGATGTCGACAAAACTCGAGGCCGCGCAGCCGTACACGTCCACCCCGGCATCCAGGTCTTGAATAGCGCGCGTGTAGGCGCCGGAACGGATGGTGAGGTTGGTGGCGAGCACGCCCACCTTGCGCGTGCGCGTTGAGTTGATGGCCGCGCGGGCGCCCGGCGCGATCACGCCGATCACGGGCACGTCGAGCATCTGCTGGGCAATGCGCAGGGCGGCGGCCGTGGCGGTGTTGCACGCGATCACGATGATCTTGACGTTGCGGGCCGAGAGCCAGCGGCCGGCCTGCAGCGCGAGCGAGCGCACCTCGTCCTCGGTGCGCGTGCCATAGGGGCAGCGCTTGGTGTCGCCAAAGTAGTAGACCGACTCGTGCGGGAGCGCCGTGGCGATGGCGCGCGCGACCGTGAGGCCGCCAAGACCCGAGTCGAACACGCCGATGGGGCACTCGTTCACGCTTTGTGGCGCGCCCTCGGAGCTGAACAGCATTGGATCGCCTTGCTTTCGGGTCGTTTAGGAATGGGCCTCGACGAGCGTGCGCGCCGTCTGCGCCCAGCCGTCGACGATGGCGCCCTGCGTAACGAACGCGTTATCGTGCGTGGCGAGGAACTCGGGTGCGCCGTCGGACTCAAGACCGTTCTCCACCAGGCAGAAGATACCCACGGCGTCGGCCATGTAGAAGTCCGATTCTGAATCACCGAGCGCGAGCGTCTCCTCGCGGGCGATCCCCAGGCGCTCGCGAAAGCGCTCGATGGCGGCACCCTTGGTGAGGCCGCGCGGGCAGATGTTGTAGGCGTGGCCCGCAACACCCTCGGGCAGCTCGAGCGTGGTCGGCTTGGACACGTGGGTGAGGCCGCCGTTGTTCGCCCAGAGCAGGCCGCAGTCGGCCTCGTCGAGCATGGCCTGCACCTCGGCGTCGGGCACCTCGCCGCGCATGCCGATCGTGACCTCGCGGTACTTGTAACCCGTGGACATGTCGTTGTGGTACTCGATGAGATGCGGCCAGCGCTCGAGGATAGCGTCGCAGAGGCCCATCTGCTCGATCACCTGGTGCGGGGTGAGGCCGCACGCGGGGTCGTAGGGCATCTCGCCCGTGAGATACTCCCAGTCGTTGGCCTTGAGGTCGAACATCACGAGGCCGCCCATCTCGCCGATATAGGAGTTGAGGCCGAGCACGCGCGCATCCTCGTGGATCATGGTGCGGTTGCGGCCCGAGGTCGGCACCACCTGGATGCCGGCCTTGGCGAGCGCGACGACCGCCTCGACGAGCTTGGTGGAGGGGTTGCCGTCGTTGTCGCGCAGCACGCACGAGCCGGGCGCCAGCATGGTGGCGTCCAGATCGGTAAAGACGTACTTTACGCGGGCGAGGCGCTCGCGGAGCTCGCCCTCGGCGTGCAGGGGCAAAACGGAATAGCTGGCGGCCATGTGAACCTCCGGTATCGACAAAAACAATCGTTACGAGCATACCGCGCGCGGTCGCTGCGGACGGGCTTGAGCGCGATTATCCGCAGAACGCCTCGAGCGCGCGCTCAAGAACGGCGGCGTCGCCCGCGTAGGGCTCGGGTCCGTTTGCGCGGAGCTGACGGCGCTCGTGGCCCTTGCCGGCCACGACCACCACCGCAGGGCGCGCAGCGGTCTTAACAGCCTGCTCGATTGCGCGCTCGCGGTCGAGCTCGATGGTGTAGGCGCTGTTGCCTTCGCCCGCCACAAAGCGCGCGATGGTCTGGCAGATGCCGGCCACGTCCTCGGTGCCGGCGTCGTCCTCGGTGATATAGATGCGATCGGCCAGGCGGCCGGCGACCTTGCCCATGTCTTCGCGGCGATCGAGCCCCTTAACACCCGTAGAGCCAAAGACCACGGTGAGCTCGCGGCCAGCATACGATTCGCGTACGCTCGAGAGGAGCGCCTCGAGGCTCACGCCGTTGTGCGCGTAGTCGACGATGCCCACCACTTCGTCACTCGGACCGTGCACGATCTGCATGCGGCCGGGAACGGAGACGTCGGCGAGGCCGTGCACGATGTCGTCTTGCGTGCAACCGAGCACGAGCGCGCAGCAGATGGCGGCGAGCGCGTTCGACGCGTTAAAGCGCGCGGCGGTGGGGAGCGAGAGCGCGCAGGTAAAGCCCGGGGTATGGAGACGCGCCGCAAGACGACCGCCCGAGCAGGCGATATCGCTCAGGTGCACGTCGGCCGCAGCATTCTCGAGCGCGTAGGTCATGGTGCGCTCGGATGCCTCGGCGGCTTTGAGCACGCGCTCGGCAAAGTCCATGTCGAGATTGACCACGGCCACACGGCTCTGTTTAAAGATGAGCAGCTTGCTTGCAAAGTAGTCCTCAAAGTCGGGGTGCTCGATCGGCGAGATGTGGTCCTCGCTGATGTTCGTAAAGGTGCCGACCTCGAACTCCACGTGCGCCACGCGCCCGTACTTGAGCGCTTGGCTCGAGGCCTCCATCACCAGGTCGGGGGCACCGCAGGCCACGGCATTGGCGATGTGACGCTGCAGCTCGAGCGGCTCGGGCGTGGTGAGATGCGCCGGGCGCTCACCGGTGCCGTCGTCGGTGAGGATGGTGGAGAGGATGGGCGTGCGACCGCGTCCCTCGCGCGCGGCGCGGGCATCGAGGATGCCCTTGAGATAGAACGCGCTCGTGGTTTTGCCTTTGGTGCCCGTGAACGCGCAGATGCCGAGCTTGGCCGAAGGGTGACTGTAGGCGGAGTCGGCGAGTACGGCCATGGCGGCGCGGATGTTTGCCACGAGTACGCAGGGCACGGTGACGCCCGGGTAGGCGCGCTCCGACACATAGGCCACGGCACCCGCCTCGACGGCGCCGGCCAGGTACTCCTCCTTAAAGGCAGCGCCCTTGCAGATAAAGAGCGTGTTGGGCTGGATGTCGCGCGAATCGCACGAAACATAGTCGATCCGCAGGTTATTGGCCGCAGCCGTTCCCGGCACGCCGGCAAGCACGCCCTCAACCGCGAGCAGGTCGATATAGAAGAGCAGCGGATGCGGCTGCTGCAAAGCGGGACGGAGCGGTTGCGATTCGATCTGTGCCATACGATGACCTCGATATCGTTCAAGCGGCCGCATGGAGCAGCCGCACATTCAACTCGCTCCATCTTAGCAAGTGGGCAGGCGGCGGTGAAACTGAGAGGCGCGCATACGCAAATCCCGTCGCGTGGCCATGGAACAGAACCAAACGCTATCAGCCCAAAATCCAGCCTCACCGCTCAACCGGCGGTCGAGGGAAAAGACGGTCGGAAAGCCTTGCGAACGCGCTAGTGTAGACACAGACAGCAAGGTAAGAGCGCAACGATAAGGTGAGGGTTATGTCTGGCAACGAGAAGAGACAGCTGAACGACAACGAACTCGATATGGTCCTGGGCGGCGTTATGCCCAGCGGCAGCTCGGACGACTGGCTGCCCTGGGATCGCGACAAGATTCTCTATTGCCCCAACTGCGAGGGTCACGACCTGGGGTATCAGATTCGCGATCGCAAATACCGCCTGCACTGCAACGCGTGCAATCACGTTTTTTGGGAGAGCCAGTCCAAGGGCTGCACCGTCAGCGGCAACTTCTAGGGCAGCCTGACTCGTCTCTGAGGAGCTCGCCGAAAGCTGCCTGTCGCGTACAAGCGAAAATGCAAGGCCTGCGATAGGCCCAGCCAGCAGGAATAGCGGGTGTACATATCAATTTTGATAGGTACACCTAGCAAATTCTTTAATTGGCTGTGTGCTCCCGCGTTTGCCTCAGCTCCGCGCCCCGAACGGGGTTCGAATCCGTGCGCCGGGCGCAAAAAACGAAACGGCCCCGTCGCCGGGGCCGTCCTTCTCATGTGGTGGGCGATGAGGGATTCCGCGCATCCGCTCCGCGGATCCGCTCCCGCTGCGGGGCCTCGCGGCCCCTTGCGAGCTCCGCTGGACAAACGCTCCCGCGTTTGCCTCAGCTCCGCGCCCCGAACGGGGTTCGAATCCGTGCGCCGGGCGCAAAAAACGAAACGGCCCCGTCGCCGGGGCCGTCCTTCTCATGTGGTGGGCGATGAGGGATTCCGCGCATCCGCTCCGCGGATCCGCTCCCGCTGCGGGGCCTCGCGGCCCCTTGCGAGCTCCGCTGGACAAACGCTCCCGCGTTTGCCTCAGCTCCGCGCCCCGAACGGGGTTCGAATCCGTGCGCCGGGCGCAAAAAACGAAACGGCCCCGTCGCCGGGGCCGTCCTTCTCATGTGGTGGGCGATGAGGGATTCGAACCCCCAGCCTTGTGCGTGTAAAGCACCTGCGCTAACCGTTGCGCCAATCGCCCGTGGGTCTGAAGTATAGCGGAGTTTGGCACCGTTCGCGCAAAGTTCAAAAGCGCGTCTTAGCCCAGGACCTTGGTCAGGCCGGCAATGAGAGCGTCGACGTCGGCCTCGGTGCAGATGAGCGGCGGCAAAAAGCGCAGGGTATGGGCGCCGGTAGCGTTGATCACAAAA
Organism: Faecalibacterium prausnitzii; assembly: GCA_963603165.1. Taxonomy (GTDB): domain Bacteria; phylum Actinomycetota; class Coriobacteriia; order Coriobacteriales; family Coriobacteriaceae; genus Collinsella. The sequence continues at coordinate 12,213 of CAVCLY010000033.1, read as the reverse complement.
CCGGCCTCGAGCATCTTGGCAACCACGTCGTGAGCATCGCCCGCGGCGTCATCCAAATCGCAGCCGAGCATAAGGCCCGTGCCGCGCACCTCGGTCACATGGGGCACGCCCGCGAGCTTCTCGGCCATATAGGATCCGACCTCGTGCGTATGCTCCGCATAGCCACCGCGGACGAGCTCGGCAAGCGCCGCGGCAGCGGCGGCCACGGCCAGGTTGCTGCCACCGAAGGTCGAACCGTGATCGCCGGGGCGGAACACGTCGGCGATCTCTTTTTTGGCCACCACGGCACCCATGGGCATACCCGCCGCAATGCCCTTGGCGAGGCTCATGATGTCGGGCTCAACGCCATAGTTCTGGAACGCGAACGGGGCCCCCGTGCGGAATACGCCGCACTGCACCTCGTCGGCGATGAGCAGCGCACCCGCCTCGTGCGCGAGGTCGCGCGCGGCCTCCATGAACTCCTGCGTCATGGGGTGCACGCCGCTCTCGCCCTGGATGGGCTCGAGCATGACGGCACAGATTTCGGAACCGAGCGAGGAGAAGATCGAGCGCAGTTCGTCAACGTCGTTGGGCGTGCAGGCCACAAAGCCGCCCGGCAACGGACGGAAGCTGTCCTGCAGCCAATCCTGCATGGTGGCGGCGATCGTCTCGAGCGTGCGGCCGTGGAACCCGCCGCGCATGCACACGATGGTGTTGCCGCCGTTGCCCGCGCGCTTGGCGTACAGACGAGCAAGCTTCATGGAACCCTCGTTGGCCTCGGCGCCGGAGTTGGCAAAGAAGGTCTTCCATACCTGCTCACCCGTGGCCGGAGCGCCGAGTGCAGCAGCCGTGGTCTCGTCGCCGGCGGCCACGGCATCGGCGATGGCGCGGGCACCGTCCATGTCGTTGTTGGCGAGCTTTGAGAGCATCGCCGCAACCTCGCCGCGGTGCTCGATATAGAAGTAGTTCGAAACGTGCATGAGCTTCTCGGCCTGCTCGGACACCGCCTTGCGCACGACCGGATGGCCGTGGCCGAGGCAGCACACGCCGATGCCGGCGAGGAAGTCGAGATACTCGCGGCCGTCATCGCCGGTGAGCTTCATGCCGTCCCCGCCGGTGAACTCCACCTCGGAGCGGCCGAACGTATGCATGACGTAGTCGGATTCGAGAGCTTTCTGCTGTGCAAGCGACATATTTTCTGCCTTTCGGTGGAGCGGGCGTTAAAGACTCTGGAGCTTGGAGACCTCGTCGAGGTTCTCGAACAGGCGCGCGGCGAACGTCGAGAGCGGGTGCGGATGCGTGTCGTACTCGTAGCTCGTTTCGCTCGAATGCAGCACGGTACCCACGCCGGCGTCGGTGAGCAGCTCGAGCAGCAGCGAGTGCGGCGTGGTGCCGTTGATGATGTGCGCGCGGAACACGCCGGCGGACACGGCCTCGATGCAGGCGCCCAGCTTGGGGATCATGCCCGAGTCGATCTTGCCCTCATCGAGCATGGCCTGGCACTCGTCCATGGTGAGGTTTGAGATGAGCGAGCCCTTGTCGGAAAAGTCCTCGTACAGGCCGTCGACGTCGGTGAGGAACACCACCTTGTGCGCGCGCAGGGCCGCGGCGATGCTGCCGGCCGCCACATCGGCGTTGATGTTGTAGAAGCCGCCGTCCTCGCCGGCCGCGATGGTGGCGATCACGGGGATGTACTCGCTCTTGATGAGGCGCTCGATGTACTCGATGTTCACGCTCTCGATCTTGCCCACGCGCCCGAGCTCGGGGTCGAGCGGGGTTGCCATGAGCACGCCCGCGTCGGAACCCGAGACGCCCACAGCGAGGTTGCCGTGCTGGTTGATGGCCGAGACGAGCTCTTGGTTGACCTTGCCGCCGAGCACCTGGCGCACCACGTCCATGGTGGCCGGGTCGGTCACGCGCTGACCGTTCTTGAACTCAACGGGCAGGTCGTAGTGGCTGAGCGCCTCGTTGATGGCCTTGCCGCCGCCGTGCACGATCACCGGGCGCATGCCCATGATCTTGAGCAGGACGATATCGCTCATCACGTCCTCGCGGAGCTTTTCGTCGACCATCGCCGCACCGCCGTACTTGATCACGACGGTCTTGCCGGTGAGGTTCTTGACCCAAGGCAGCGTCTCAAAGAGGATCTGGGCGGTCTTGTCGTTCAGGAGCGTATCTTTCGCATCGCGTGCGTACTTCATGTTGACCTCTTTTAGGTATGGAGCGCGGGCGCGCGCATGTGTCCCGCGCGTTGTTGTTAGGAGCGGTAGTCGCCGTTGATGGAGACGTAGTCGTGAGTGAGGTCACAGCTCCAGACCGTGGTCGAGCAGGACCCCGCGCCCAAGTCGCACGAGATGACGATCTCGGGCGCCTCGAATCGTCGGAGCGCCTCGTCCTCGTCGAACGGCACGGTGAGGCCGTCGCGGCAGACGGGCATGCCCATCATGTCGATAGCGACTTTTTCCTGCTCAAAGGTCACTCCGCACTTGCCGAGTGCCATGGCCACGCGGCCCCAGTTGCAGTCGTGCCCGGCAATGCAGGTCTTGACGAGCGGCGAGTTGGCCACGGCGCGCGCGGCGGTATCGGCCTCCTCGTCGGTGGCGGCGCCGGCCACGTTGACGGTCACGAGCTTGGACGCGCCCTCACCGTCGGCGGCGATGGCGCGCGCGAGGGTCTCGCAGACCACATGCACGGCATAGAGCAGCTCGTCATAGGCCTCGGTGCCCTCGACGATCGGCTCGGCCTCGGGTGCGGCGGCACCGGTGGCGAGCATGATGCACGTATCGTTGGTGGAGGTGTCCGAGTCGACCGTGACCTTGTTGAAGGTGCGGTTCACGCAGGTGGTGAGCATGGTGTGGAGCGCCTCGGGCGCGATCGGCGCATCGGTGGTGATGACGGCGATCATGGTGGCCATGTTCGGCATGATCATGCCGGAGCCCTTGCACATGCCGCCCACGGTGAACGTGGTGCCCGCAAATCCGGCCGCGTCGCTCTCAAAGCGAACGGCGTACTCCTTGGGATGCGTGTCGGTGGTCATGATGGCCTGCGCGGCATCGGCGCCGCCCTCGTGCGAGAGCGCGTCGATCGCGACGGGGATGCCCGTCTCGAACTCGGCGATGGGCAGCGGCACTCCGATCACGCCCGTGCTCGCCACGAGGACCTCCTCGGGCTCGCACGCGAGGATCTGCGAGGCGATCTTGCAGGTCTCGTTGGCGGTGGCGAGACCGTCCGCACCCGTGGCCGCGTTGGCGTTGCCCGAGTTGATGGAGATGCCCGCACAGGTGCCATAGCCCTTGTCCGCACCGCCCAGGTGCGCGCGGCTCACCTGCACCGGGGCGGCGCAGAAGCGGTTGGTGGTGAACACGCCGGCGGCCGCGCAGGGCTCGTCGGGAGCGATAAAGGCATAGTCCAGGCGCTCGGGGTTGCGGCGGAACCCGGCGTGGATGCCGGCGGCGCGGATGCCGGCCGGGCTCGTGATGCCGCCCTTGGGAACGGCGATGATCTTGAAGTCGAGCGATTCGGTATCCATGGGACCCCTTATTTAGAGATAGGCGAGCGTGGGCAGGCCCAGGCTCTCGGTAAATCCGAACACGATGTTCGCGCACTGCACGGCCTGGCCGGCAGCGCCCTTGCAGAGATTGTCGATGGCGCCCGTGGCCACGAGCACGCCGGCACGGCGGTTGACCGCAAGGCCCACCTGCGCGGCGTTGGAGCCGGCAACAGAGGCGGTACGCGGCTGCTGGCCGGCGGCGAGCACGCGCACGAACGTGCGGCCTTCGTAGAACGAGCGGTAGTGCTCAACGGCCTCCTCGGCCGTGAGCGTATCGGCGACGCCCTCGGCAAGCGGGAGCGTGACCGTTGAGAGCAGGCCGCGCTTGAGCGGGGCCAGATGCGGCGTGAACACCACGCGGTCGCTAAGCCCCAGGATCTGCTCGATCTCGGGCGTATGGCGATGCGCGCAAACCTTGTAGGCCTCGAGGTTCTCGTCGGCGCTGCAGTAGTGCGTGCGCGCGTTGCAGCCCTTGCCGGCCCCCGTCACGCCCGAGATGGCGTCGACGACCACGGGACCGCGCTCGGCAACCCAGCCCGCGCGGACCGCGGGCGCGGCAGCGAGCGAGGTGGCCGTGGGATAGCAGCCGGCGCAGGCAACGAGCACGGCGTCGCCCGCAGCATGCTTGGCAGCAAGGGTGGCAAGACCCTCGGGAAAGAGCTCGGGCAGGCCGAACGCGCGGTCGGCCAAGAGCTCGGGGCTCGTGTGCTCGGTCTCGTACCACTTGGCATAGACCTCGGGGTCGTCCAAGCGGTAGTCGGCCGAAAGATCGAAGACCGAGACCCCGGCGGCGAGCAGCCCCGGCACCGCGGCGAGCGCGGCCGTGTGGGGCACCGCCAAAAAGACGGCGTCGCAGTCCTTGAGGACCGGATCATCGTGTGTGGTGAAGGAAAGGTCGCTCACACCCGCAAACGACGGATAGACGGCGGCGAGCGCCTGGCCCGCGTCGGCATTCGACGTGGCAGCGACGAGCTCGAACTCAGGATGCTCGAGCACAAGGCGAACGAGTTCGGCACCGGCATAGCCCGCAGCGCCGACGACTCCAACCTTAAGAGACATATCTGGCTCCTATTCTGCAGCCTCTGCGCCTTGGTACGCATCAAACGGCCGCACGTTATGAGATTGGTCGAAAGAATAGCACTCCTCGGGCTATCGGTGCGCGGCATACTCCACCACACGAAAGCGCCGCAGGTAACAAGACGCTAAACGACGAGAATATCGAGGGCGATCACGCAGGCGAGGAGCACAGCCATGCAGATGCCGGCCACAAGATCGACGCTGCCATAGGCAAGCGGACGCAGGCGCGTGCGGCCCTGCTCGCCGTGGTAGCAGCGCGCGTCCATGGCAAACGACAGGTTCTCGGCATGGCGGAAGACGCTCGCGAACATCGGGGTCGAAATCGCGCCGAGCATGCGCACGGTGGCAAACGGGCTCGCGGCGGCACGCGCCCCGCGGCTCGCCTGGGCATCGATCGTGCGCGCGATCTCGTCGGCGAACTGCGGCATGAACCCAAAGGCGATGCCGAGCATCATCCCGAGCTCGTGCGCGGGCACGCCAAAGCGCGCAAGCGGCGAGAGCAGGCGCTCAAAACCCGCCGTGAGGTCGAGCGTGGTGGTGGTGAGGGTGATGAGGCTCATGCCTGCCATCATGAGCGTAAGACGGGCGCCCATGAACGCCGCCGTCTGCACAGAACCCTCCGTGATCTGAAAGGGACCGAGCGCGCAGAGCACGGCACCGCTATGTTGCGTAAAAAGGTTGAGGACGGAAACGAGCACGACTATTCCTAAGAGCGGCGCCATGGAGCGGGCCGCCCAGCGCACGGGGATGCGCGAGAGGCCATAGCCCGCGCACACGAGCACGAGCGTCGGAACAAGCGCGGCAAACGAGCGCGCGGCGAGCACGAGCAGCAGAAAAACGAGGCCGCACGCGAGTTTGGCGCGCGGGTCCATACGATAGAGCGGGCCTCTTCCAGCGTAGTAGCTGCCGAACGAAAAGCCCCTCATCGCTCCTCCCCCGCCCGCTGCGACTGCCGACGCGCGCCCATGAGCACGGACAGGGCATCGGCCAGAGAATCGATGCTGTAGAGGCGATCCGTGGGAATGGGCACGCCGGCCGCAGCCAGGCCCTGCGCCATGTGCTGAGCCGCAGGGACGCCGAGGCCGATGGACGAGAGCTCATCGCCGCGCAAAAAGACGCTCTCGGGCGCACCCTCCGCGAACACGGTGCCGCCGTCGAGCATGGCCACGCGGTCGCAGTAGCGCGCGAGGTCATCCATGCTGTGCGAGACCATGACGACCGTGAGGCCGTCGTTATGCAGACCGTCGACGAAGTCGAGGAACTCACGACGCGCCGCAGGGTCAAGACCGGCCGCAGGCTCGTCGAGCACGAGCATCTCGGGCTCCATCGCGAGCACGCCCGCAAAGGCCACACGGCGCTGCTGGCCACCCGAGAGCTCAAAGGGGTTCATCTCCCCCATCTCGGCGGCGTCGAGCCCCACGCGCGCAAGCGATGCGGCCACGCGCCGAGCGACCTCATCCTCGGCAAGACCGAGATTGCGCGGACCGAACGCCACGTCCTCGGCGACGGTCTGGGCGAAGAGCTGACGCTCCGGGTACTGGAACACGACCCCCACCCGCTGCTTGACGGCAAAGGCCTCCTCCTTGCCGGAGAGGTCTTTGTCAAAAGCGCGCACCTCGCCCTCGAGCGGATGCAGAAGGCCGTTCATGTGCTGCACGAGCGTCGACTTGCCGCTGCCCGTGTGCCCCGCAAGGCCCAGAAACTCGCCCGCATGCACGCAGAGCGAGACATCGCGGAGCGACCAGTTGATGCCCTCGTGCGGATCGACGCCGCGGCGGGCCGCGCGGCGGCAGATGCGCTTGTACTCGCCCGCGGTCACGTCGTAGGCAAACGAGACATGCGAGAACTCGATCACGGGGGCTCCGGCGGGCTCGGGCGCTTGGGACTCGAGAGGCTCTGCACACGTGGTCGGGGCGACCGGAGCCGCAACCGTTCCCGCGCTGACGCCCTCTTTGTAGACCCGCCCGATCTCGGCGATCATCTCGTCCTCGCGCACCCGCACGTTTACATCCACACCGCGCTCGCGGAGCGCCAGACCGAGATTGCAGGCCACAGGAGCCTCGAGGTTCAGCGCCTGGAGCTCATCGACGCGCGAGAGCACCTCGGCCGGGGTACCGTCCTGCGTGATGCGCCCGCCATCGAGCACGACCACGCGGTCGGCCTCGGCGGCCTCTTCCATAAAGTGCGTGATCATGACGATGCCCATGCCGCGCTCATGCAGGCCGTGGCAGATGCGCAGGAGCGCCGCGCGACCGGCCGGGTCGAGCATGGACGTGGCCTCGTCGAGGATCAGCACGCGCGGCTCCATGGCGAGCACGCCCGCGCACGCCACGCGCTGCTTTTGGCCACCCGAGAGCGCATGCGTCTCGCGGCGCTCAAACCCCACGAGCCCCACCGCCTTGAGGGCGGCGGCCACGTTGGCAGCGATCTTCTCGGGTGGCATGCCGAGGTTCTCGGGGCCAAAGGCCGTGTCGTTCTCGACGAGCGTGGCCACGATCTGATCGTCGGGGTTTTGGAACACCATCCCGACCTGCGAGCGGATGTCGAAGACGAACTCGGGGTCGGCCGTATCGAGGCCAAAGACCCGCACGTGGCCGGCGTCGGGCACGAGCAGCGCGTTCAGATGCTTGGCAAAGGTCGACTTGCCCGACCCGTTGCCGCCGAGAACGCAGAGGAACTCACCCTCGGCGATATCGAGGGTCACGCCCTTGAGGATAGGGCGCTGGTCATCGTATGAGAACTCGACATCCGTGCATTCGATCATGCGCGGCCCCTGGCCTTTTTCTTCTCGGCGGGCATAAAGTTCGCGACAGCGCCGTAGACCGCTACCACGAGCAGAGAGTTGACGATGCCCTTAAAGAGATTGAACGGCAGAATCGCCGGGAGCAGCAGCGGCACGATCGCGCTGGCGGAACCGTACCAGAACGCCACGCCGACGGTGAGGTTGGCGATGATGGAGAACACGACCGCGCCCACAACGCCGCAGGTAAGACCGACGATGGCGCCCTTGCGGCTCTTGAACTTTTTGTAGACGAGCGCCGCCGGCAAAATGTAGCCGAGCGCGGCGATGATGTTCATGAGCGCACCGACCCAGTCGCCCGTGGTGAGCGCGTGGATGACGATGGCGATACCCGCGACCGCAACGCCGCCGGCCGGCCCGAACGAAAACGCGCCCACGATGGCGGGGACGAACGACGGATCGTACTTAAGGAACGGCGCCGCCGGAACAAGCGGAATCTGCACGTACATGAGGATCGCGCCGAGCGCGGCCATGAGCGCCATGGTCACGAGCTGCTGGGTGCTCCACCTATTCGTGTTCTGGATATGGATATGCTGCGACTGTTCAGACATAAGATCACCTGCCTCTTTCATCCGGACTCTAACCGTTGGTACTGGGATCTCACCAGTTCAGCCGGTGCGCGAACCAACGCGCACGCGGGTCGCGGACTCATCGGATATCGCCGAGCCCTCGTGGCCCAGCCCCTGCAGGCCCTTGTGCCCGCAGCCGATTTACCGCCAGTGGGGATTTCCACCCCGCCCTGAAACAGCGGCACGATTGTAGTCTTCGCATCGCTTGCGGGCAAGCCGCGAAATCAAGTGGACACAGTGCAGGCAATAGCGCGCCAAAGACGCCGGAACCCGCCCCTCTCCCGCACTGCTCGGCGCTCGCGCTACGCGCTCGCTCGCAACCCGCCTCGCATTGCAGGAGAGGGGCGGGGTCCGACGTCCTGAAAGGGGCTCCGTGCAGGACCGGCTCAATACTACATCCGAGCGATTTGGCGCGATTTTGCTTTAGGCCGTCATCGCAAGGTCGCGTTCCATGACCTTGCGGAGATATTCGCTGCGCGTCTCGTTTAAGCGCTCCGCCTTTTCGTCAACGGCGGCAAGTTGAGACCGCGGCATTTTAAAGGTCACGGTAACGAGTTCCTCACCGAACATCTGCGGCCGACCAGGACCCCTCACGACCTCACCGGTTGCCTCACCGGGAAGCTCTCCCCGCGAAGCCATCTCGTCCCATTCCCCAATCTGCTTAGCACTCACGCCGAACAGGACCTCGAGCTCCTCTGCTGATTTCATTTCTGCTTCCTCCTCGGTATTCCAAGTTCCTTCAAAATGCTGGCCTGAGCAGGCGTCATGGCGTGATAGATCATTTTGCCCCAAGGTTTTGAGACGGCAACCATCTGGATTTCACTGGGCACGTCTTCCGCATATCCAACGCATACCACCTGGTCTTCATTGGGTGTGGCCCTAGGCTGTTTGGCAATAAAGTTGGACCACGCTCGCAAAATCTGATCTTCCGTCAGACCATGCTTTAGTGCATGGGGATGAACGAATGCCATCCCACTTTCTTGATTCACATTACCTCCCACCTGCCAATAATTTTGTATGACCGAATTATAACATTTCGTATTACATAATCTGTGAAAGGGACTGGCGGGTTTTAACTGCAGCCAGGCTGTACAATCTACGAACCACCACAATCGCTCACTGAAAATCGTGATCGATACGCTCGCCCCACCTTTGACGGGAGAAACATGCTGTACACCGCTTTGGGCTCTTCAGATTTCTGCACTTGGAGCGTCGCCGCGAACAGGGGGGGGGGTAACGCCCGAAAATCCGGCTCCAGGAGAACCGAGAACCTATAACGTCGATGCATGGCTTGCCCTCAAAGACTCTGATCCGATAAAAATCAGCGGTGCATGGCTTTCGGAACTACCGGAAAGCGCTCGGAAACAGCTGCTTAAAGAACTTGGGCTTCCAGTCACAAAGGCACTCGTCTATTTAGACGATAAAAGGAACCGCCAACCCATATCAGATCTGTATGTAGCAGATGTCTGGGACGGATGGTGCAATTTGAAAATCAAAGCAGTTGATGGCAGCATCCCCGATTGGCGAATTCACTCGATGTGTCTCGCCGATATGAATGGCTCTTCGAACAATACAGAAGCAAATAAGACATCTGGCTCTCATCAGGATGCTGTAAAAATCACGCTGTCGCACAGCATGCCTTCAGATGTCATCGTCTTTGATATCGAAGCGACGGGAACCAATTATCAGAAGGCTGAGATTTGCGAGCTAGCAGCTCTTAAAGTGGTTGGCGACATAGTTGTTGATGAGTTCTCATCCCTCGTGTACATAGATGGCAGCATGCCAAAAGCGGCCGAGAGCATTCATCACATATCGAAGGACATGCTCGAAGAAGCACCCCATATGCGCGCTGCGCTCAATGACTTTCTCGACTTTCTTGGTAACGACCAGATCCTAGTCGGCCACAACATACAGGCCTACGACATTCCTTTCATCAAACGGATCGCCAATCTTTGTGGGCGCGAGCTTCGATATATGGGCTACGCGGACACTCTGTCTCTCGCTAGGCGAGCATGGCCCGAAATGGAACATCACCGCATGGAAGACCTCAGGCTCAAGTTAGGACTTACCGGCTCCGGAGCGCATCGTGCGCTAAAGGACTGCCAAGACGAACTGGCCGTATACCTCGCCGTCAAGGAGGAAGCCGCCCGCAACGTGCCAAAGCCGAAAAAGAAGCCATCATCCTCTCGCCGTCCGAGCTCTATCAACAAATGGAACAGAAAGAAAGCAAAGGAGTTTTCACCAAACGTCGAAAGCTTCGACATGAAGAACCCCATTTTCGGCAAAAGGATCGTTTTCAGCGGCGATGTCGAGGGATACGACTACGACTCCTGCATGCAAAAAGTATGCGATCTCGGTGGCACGCCTCAAGACAATGTCACACAAAAGACCGATTACCTCGTACTCGGCAACAACCCGGGAAAAGGCAAGCTCAGAAAAGTCCACGAACTCAAGGACAAGGGAATCGAAGTTGCGGTTATCGATCAGAGTGCATTCAAGAACTACGTTGGATGGTGTTGCTAAAGATGGAAATGGCAAATGGTTGGATTATCGTCTGCCCACTCGGAACGAGTACGGATGCAGACGCCATGGGCGACAGCACGCTTTACATCGAGGCTTCAGAAAGAAGGGTCCTCAAAACAGGCCATGAAAACCTGCCTGCACGTCCAAGCGACGGCACAATGCGAGAAACACTCGCCTCTGGGTGGTTCGACGATTCCGATTTAAGTGAATTCGCCTCGCAGCCTTGGTATCAATATCGAGACAGAATACAAAACGTAAAAATTCTCGACACGTGGTCGCCGGTCAACGGAAAATACCTTTTCGACGGCCTCTCCAACTGCGAGGAGTTCGACCTTCTAAAACTTAACACCTCAAGATGCTCAAGCTTTGAAGGAATGTTCCGCGGCTGCTCAAGCGTCAAGCAGCTATTCGACCTTGACTCCCTCGAAACTGAGAGGGTAACGAACGTATCTCACATGTTTCTAAATTGCCTTTCGCTTAAAGCTGTGAGCATCGCAGGCTGGAAGGTATCAAATATAAACAAGTTCGACCACATGCTATCGGGATGTTCCGCCTATCTGCTTGCAAACAGCTCGCAAAAAGCATTCCTCGAAACGGTCACATCAACTTCGGCCGAACACGGTGTGTGGCGAAAATCCCTAGGCTGATTGAGCACATTCCTCGCATTCTGGGCCACGGTTTAATCGACAGGCAGCGAAGACCACCCATGGCAACATCACTGACGGAGCGCACCCCCTCTGGGAACTTCCCTCGTTCATAAGCCCCGCGCCGACGCATCGATCGTCGAGTCGTTATTTCCTGACAATACGCTGCAGCGCAGCACATCGTTTTCTCTATGCAGTCCGAGAGGTCTCTTTTTGCGAATCTCCTCTGGACAAACGAAAACGCGTGACTGCTGAGCCTTCCAAGCGGTATCTCCACGGCAAAGCCTCGGCCGAGAGGCCTCGTTCCTCTCCCGCAATGCGAGGCGGGTTGCGAGCGAGCGCGTAGCGCGAGCGCCGAGCAGGGCGAGAGAGGAACGAGGCCGGCAGCACCGAACAACGTCAACTCGTGGCCAAAGCGTCAAGGGAGAATATCGGCAATATTACAAGCTTGTTCTTATCCGATTCGCGGCAAGCGGTTGCTCTAACCTTAAGTTATCTGTATCGGGCGGTCGCAAGCTGCCCTTTTGGCCACGGCCGATAAAAACGCCAGGCCTTGAGACACGGGAGGCACCATGACCGCAGACGTCCGCCATATCAGCCGCATCAACCCGCCGCACCGCCTACTCATGGCGCCCGGCCCCACCACCGTCGACCCGCGCATCCTCTCGGCCATGGCCGCGCCCACCGTGGGCCAGTTCGACCCGTACATGCTCCAGATCATGAGCGAGGTCCAGGACATGCTGCGCTACTGCTTTAAGGCGCCCGGCTACGAGGCCCTCATGGTGGACGGCTCGTCCCGCGCCGCCATCGAGTGCGCGCTTGTCTCCACTATCTCCGAAGGCGACAAGGTGCTCGTCTGCTCGGCCGGCCGCTTTGGTTCGCTGCTCGCCGAGATCGCCACGCGCGTGGGCGCCGACGTTACCGTGATCACCAAGGACTGGGGCCGTGTCTTCGAACTGGCCGAGATCGAGGCCGCCATCAAGGAGCTACAGCCTAAGCTCGTCTGCACCGTCGCAGGCGACACCTCCACCACCATGCTCCAGCCGCTCGAGGGCCTGGGCGAGATCTGCC
>CAVCLY010000032.1:0-21154 GCA_963603165.1 Faecalibacterium prausnitzii | reverse complement strand
GCTACAAGGGCCTGGGCGAGATGGACCCCAAGCAGCTCGCCTCGACGACCATGGATCCCAAGACGCGCATCCTGCAGCGTGTGACCATCGATGACGCCATCACGGCCGATCGTGCGGTCCGCGAGCTCATGGGCTCGGAGGTCAGCTATCGCCGCGAGTATATCGAGAAGCATGCGCACGACGCCCGGTTCTTGGACGCCTAGTCGGCTTTCCCAGGCACCGCACCTTGCCCCTCAAACCGTCGCTTACGTACCTCTAAGTACGCGGCGCTCATCTTTCGGGGCAATCTGCGGCACCTGGAAAAGCCTTGGCCGACCTATAGAGTCGAAGAGGGCGTTTGAGCCTTTGGTTTTTCGATTCGGGTGAGGGGTGCAACCTTGCCCGGCGAACTTGATTTTTAGATACCACGACCGACCAGGGAGGTAACGTGGCAGACGATATCAACAACAACGACGGCACCGAGGTCTCGGGCGATTCCATGCCCGACGATCTGAAGCGCCTGCTCGCCCGTGCTGAGCAGGGCGAGGATGCGACCGACGATGTCTACGTGGAGTCCGATGAGGATGACGACGAGGGTGACGACGACGGCGAGCTCGAGGAGAGCTTCGGCGCCGTCGAGCGCGGTGAGAGCGCCGGCGAGGACGTCAACGGCGGCTCGCTGCAGATCTCGGAGTTCGGCCACGAGATGAAGCAGTCGTTCATCGAGTACTCGATGTCGGTCATCACCGCGCGCGCCCTGCCCGACGTGCGCGACGGCCTCAAGCCCGTGCACCGCCGCATCCTCTACGCGATGAACGAGAGCGGCATCTATCCCAACCGCCCGCACAAGAAGAGTGCGTGGACGGTCGGCGAGGTTATCGGTAAGTACCATCCGCACGGCGACTCCGCGGTCTACGAGACCATGGTCCGCCTGGCGCAGTGGTTCTCCATGCGAACGCCGCTCATCGACGGTCACGGCAACTTCGGCAACATCGACGGCGACGGCGCCGCGGCCATGCGCTACACCGAGAGCCGCCTGGCCAAACCCGCCATGGAGCTCTTGCGCGACCTGCAGAAAGACACCGTCGACTGGCAGCCCAACTACGACGAGTCGCTCGCCGAGCCCCAGGTGCTCCCCGCGCGATTCCCCAATCTGCTGGTCAACGGCTCGTCGGGCATCGCGGTCGGTATGGCCACGAATATCCCGCCCCATAACCTCACCGAGGCGATCGAGGCCACCTGTCACCTGATCGACAACCCTGACGCCACCACCGATGAGCTCATGCAGATCATTCCCGGCCCGGACTTTCCGACCGGCGCCCAGATCATCGGCACCGACGGCATCAGGCAGGCCTACGAGACCGGCCGCGGCTCGATCACCGTGCGCGCCAAGGCGCATACCGAGACCACCAAGACCGGCCGCAACCGCCTGGTGTTCACCGAGATCCCCTACATGGTCAACAAGGGCACCCTGCAGGAGAAAATCGCCCAGCTCGTGAACGAGAAGCGCGTGGAGGGCATCTCCGACATGCGCGACGAGTCGACCCAGAAGGGACTGCGCCTCGTAATCGAGCTCAAGAAGAACGTGATCCCGCAGGTTGTGCTCAACAACCTGTACAAGTACACCCAGCTCCAGACCACGTTCGGCGCCAACAACCTCGCGCTCGTCAACGGCGTGCCCAAGTGCCTGTCGCTGCGCGAGATGCTCCAGCACTACATCGACCATCAGGTCGACGTCGTCACCCGCCGCACGCGCTTCGACCTTAAAAAAGCGCAGGCCCGCGCGCATATCCTCGAGGGTTACCTCATGGCCCTCGACCATATCGACGAGGTCATCCAGATCATCCGCTCCTCACAGACCGATTCCGAGGCGAGCGCCCGCCTGATCGAGCGCTTTGGGTTCACCCCCGAGCAGACCACGGCGATCCTCGAGATGAAGCTCCGTCGCCTTACCGGCCTTGAGCGCGATAAGATCCAGGAAGAGCTCGACGGGCTGCGTCGTGCCATCGCCTACTACGAGGACCTGCTCGCGCACGAGGAGAAGATCCTCGGCGTGATCAAGGACGAGATGCGCGAGGTCTCCCGCAAGTTCGGCGACAAGCGCCGCACCGAGATCACCCATGCTTCGCGCGACCTCAACGTCGAGGACCTTATCGCCGACGAAGAGATGGTCGTGACCATCACCCACACGGGCTACGTCAAGCGCATCCCCGTGGCAGCCTACCGCGCGCAGAAGCGCGGCGGCAAGGGCGTGACCGGCGTGAACCTCAAAGAGGACGACGTGATCGAGGAGATGTTCATCGCGAGCACCCACGAGTACGTGCTGTTCTTCTCGAGCAAGGGCAAGGTCTACCGACTCAAGGTACACGAGCTGCCCGAAGGCTCGCGCCAAGCGCGCGGCACCGCGATCGTGAACCTGCTGCCGTTCGAGGACGGCGAGAAGATCGCGAGCGTCATCAGCTGTCGCGAGTTCCCCGAGAACGAGTACCTCATGTTCGCGACCGCCAACGGCATGGTCAAGAAGACCGTCATGAGCGCGTACGACCGGAGCCGTCGCGACGGCATCATCGCCATCAACCTCAAAGAGGGCGACCAGCTGCTCGACGTGCGCCGCGTGCGCGAGAACGACCGGATCATCCTGGCCACGACGGCCGGCAAGGCGATCGTCTTTGCTGAGGATTGCGTGCGCGCCACCGGTCGCGACACCTCGGGTGTGCGCGGTATCACCATGAAGGACGACACTCGCGTACTCGGCATGGAGACTTCGGGCGGCCTTGGCGACCTGTTCGTGATCACCGAGCACGGCTTTGGCAAACGTACCCCGGTTGCCGACTACCCGCTCCAGAATCGCGGCGGCCAGGGCGTGTTCACCATCCAGATGACGGACCGCAAGGGCAAGCTCGCGGCCATGAAGACCGTGGGCCCGCAGCACGAGCTGTTCATCATCACGGAGGGCGCGACGGTCATCCGCGTCAAGACCGACGATATCAGCCAGACCGGCCGTGCCACCCAGGGCGTCAAGATGATGTCCGTGGCCGATGGCGACCGCGTGTGCGCTGTGGCGCGCATGGAGGCCGCCAAGGATGAGCCCAAGGACGCCGACGCGGCCGAGGGCGCAGAGTCGGCAGACGACGAGTTGACCGATGTTGCTGAGGCTCCTGGCGAGTCCGCTGCTGCTGAGGATACGGCTCAGACCGTGGCTTCGGACGAATAACCGTTAGGCTGGCCCAGCGGCAATAAGGCGTCGGTGTTCTTCGGAGCACCGGCGCTTTTTGCATTAGAGGTCGGCTGTCGGCGAAGTATAGGGTTTTACCGAGTTTCGGTCCTGGTGATCGCAATGGTGGCCAAGGTGCCGGGCGATGGTCGGTCAGAACGACAGGCAATGGCTGGCTAAGACGGTGGGCAACGACCCTGGTGGGCGGGGGTAATTCCGCGTGCCAAAGGCGGGGCTCTTCAATTCGCATGAGGGGGTCGATATGAAGCGGCAGATGCGGCGCAAGGATGGGTTCGGAACCGCGTTCGCGCATAAGTGCGCCGCCCATCCCCGGCAAGCTCGGAGATAGGCGGCGTTTTG
Organism: Faecalibacterium prausnitzii; assembly: GCA_963603165.1. GTDB lineage: Bacteria > Actinomycetota > Coriobacteriia > Coriobacteriales > Coriobacteriaceae > Collinsella. Next base: position 17,601 of record CAVCLY010000032.1, on the reverse strand, counting down.
CGTCGGACTTTGCGCGCGCCTTAAGTGGCTCTAGAGCCCCTCGGCCTCGAATCGGCGGGCGAGGGCTTCCTGGTGGTTGGCGTGCTGCAGGGCGACCTGCTTGTCGACGATGCCCTGCTTGACCACATTGAAAAGGCCCTGGTCCATCGTCTGCATGCCCTGTGCGCCGCCTGCGGCGATGACCGAGTCAATCTGGTAGGACTTCTCCTCGCGGATAAGGTTGCGGATGGCGGTGTTCATGACCATGATCTCGAACACCGGCACGGTGCCGCCCTCGATGGTGGGCACCAGGCGCTGCGCCACCGTGGCCTGGAGCACCATGGAGAGCTGGATGCGGATCTGGCGCTGCTGGTTCGGCGGGAACGCATCGAGGATGCGCTCGACGGTATCGGCGGCGCTCGTGGTGTGGAGCGTGGAGAGCACGAGCTGAGCCATCTCGGCGGCCGAGACCGCCGTGCTGATGGTAGCGGGGTCGCGCATCTCGCCGAGGAGGATCACGTTGGGGCTCTCGCGCATGGCGGAGCGGAGCGCCTCGGAGTAGGTGGCCACGTCGGTTGGGATCTCGCGCTGCGTGATGATGCAGGTGCCGTGCTTGTGCACGTACTCGATGGGGTCCTCCATCGTGATGATGTGATCATTGCGGGTGTGGTTCATGTGGTCGAGGATGCACGCGAGCGTGGTCGACTTGCCGCTGCCCGCGGGGCCGGTGACGAGCACCATGCCGCGCTTGAAGTCGCCGAGATGCAGCACTTGCTCGGGAATATGCATCTCCTCGGCATTGGGCAGACCGAACGGAATCACGCGCACGACGGCGCCGAACGAGCCGCGCTGACGGAAGACGTTCGCACGGAAGCGCCCAACGCCCGGTACGGCAAAGCTGAAGTCGTCGTCGTGGTTGCTGTTTGAGCGGAACTGTGCGATGTCGCGGCCGGCGATCTCGTAGATCGCGGTGACGTACTCCTCGGTGTCGCGCGGCATGAGCGGTGCGCTGTCGGTGCGAACGTGGATGCCGCTCTTCTGATAGGAGAGCGGGAGTCCGGCAATGATGAACACGTCGGAGGCATGGACCTCGATCATCTCTTTGAGCAAGTCGTTGAGCTGCATGGATTTCTCCTTAATCGGGTTTAGTTTGCGGCCGAGCCGGACCAGAGCGTGCTCTCCGACTCGTCGGTATGAGTGGTCGTGGTCTTCCATCGGTCGATGGAATAGCTAAGATCATCCGAGAGCGTCACGCATGCGTTAAGACGGCGCCCGTCCTTGGCCGAGATCGAGAACTCGACGGAGTTGCCGTCGGTCTTGGCGTCGATGGTGAGGTTCTTCGCGCCGGACTCATCGAGCGCTGACTTTTTGAGGTCGTCGAGGTGCTCCGATACCGCCGTCGCGGCGGAGGCGGCGTCGGTGCCGCCCGCGTGCGCGGTCTCATCTATACGCGCGAGGAACGCCTGCGCGCATGATTCGAGCGCATAGGTGCTTGTCGCGGCCGATGCCTGTCGTCTCGACATAGCGCCCGCGGCATTCGATGTAGTGATGCAGAGCATGCCGAGCACGGCAAGCAGCAGCACCGAGATAAGCGTGAGCAGACTGATGGGCCCGATGCGCACGTTGCCGGTCGTCTTGGTTGCCATCTACTCCACCTCGCTTACGTATCGGCTGGTATCGAGCTTGTATACGGTGCCTTCCGAATCGCTGACGACGATGTGCGCGCTATAGAGCGTGCCGGCGCCGAGCTCGGACTCGCTAACTTTGCATCGAACCGAAAAGTCGTCCCGGCCCTTGGCGGCCACGCCCGCACCCATGGCCTCGCCGGCCTCGACGGCGGCGGGTGCCGCGGCGAACTCCTCGGCAGCGTCCTCTGCCACGCTCACGGCTTGGCAGAGACGTTCGGACTGGTCGGCCGTGGATGCAGAGCGTGCAAGCAGCTGCGTGAACACGGCCATCGAGGCTATGAGCACGCCGAGCAGCACGAGGGTTTCGACGACGAATGCGGTCGTCGACCGAATGCGATGAGAACTCTCTGCAGAAGATGGGGTGCCTGCCATGTTATTCGCCTCCCTGCAGATAGCGCAGCGCGATCTCGCTGGTGCCCTGGTCCGTCGTGATCGAGAGCAGGCCCGCGGTGTAGTCAAAGCTGAACGTCTTGGAGTCGGTGACCTCGCTCGCCTTTTCGGGGGTATAGGCGCTGCCCTGCAGGCTGTACTCCTGCACGACCTTGTTCTTATAGAGATAGATGCGCGTTTCGTAGGTGCCGGAGTCGAGCGTCTCGACGATCACGAGCGAGCGTCCCTCCGGTCCTTCACCGGCGGCGATGGCGTCGGTCGAGTCGTTGGCGCGCACGATATTGGCGATCAGATCGAGTCCCTCGCGACGTGCCACGTTGGTCGCCTGCGTATCCGATACATGGCGATACACGAAGACTCCCGTCACGAGGGCCATGAGCAGCGCGATGAAGAACACGGCAAGCAGCAGGATGGGGAAGAGCTTGCGGATGCGGCCGGCGCCCCCGGATTCGATGTCGAGTTCAGAGAGCTTTGAGAGGGCCTCGATGCGCTCGGCCGAGCGGTTGTCTGCGGTACTCATCGCGGCGTCACCACCACGCTGGGCATCACGTTGCCGGCAAAATACTCGTAACTCACCACGTAGTCGTTGTGGTTGATGGTGAGGCCGTAATTCTTCTCGAGATGCTTGATCGACTTGGGGTACGTGCCCTCGATGGCGCAGCATTGCTTGGCTGCGTTGAGGATCGAGTCGCGCAGCGCCACGGCACCTTGGTTCCGGGAGTTCTCGTGCGCCCAGAACCCGACGCCTCCGAGCACGATTGCGAGGGCCACAACGCAGGCGGCAACGACAAGGCGTCGTATTTTGCCCCGCTTGAGCTCGTGGTCTGTCTTTTCGTGGAACATAGGCCGTCCCCTCGGTTAGGCGATGGAACCCATGATGCCGATGAGCGGCAGCATGACGGCGATGAGCGTGGCGCCCACGGCGATGGTGAGGAAGGCCGCGAGGGCGGGCTCCACGCTATCGACTACCGAATCGATCTGCGAGGTCGCGTCGTTGAAGAACGTGTCGGAGAGGCGACCGAGCACCTCGTCGGTCGAGCCGGAGTGAACGCCCACGGCGAGCATGCGCCCGTAGATGGGCTCGAACACCTCGTTCTCGCTGATAGCCTGTGCGAGGCTCCGAGGATTTTCGATATCGGTCATGCTCGCCTGCACGCGCGCGAGTTTTGCCGCGAGCTCAGCATGGTCGACGGTCGAGGCCGCCCGCTCCACGGCGGTGCTATCGGGCACGCCCGAGGCCACAAAGGCCGAGAGCGCGCTGGTAAAACGCGAGATGGCGAGCTGGTACATGGCGCGCTTGGTCATGGGCAGGCTCTCGAGGATCTTGACCACGCGGATGCGTCCCGACTCGGTGTGCGTGAGCGCCGCGACGGCGACGGCTGCGACGGCGGCCACCAGCACGACGACGAGCGCGACCCAGCCGATGACGGCCGAGGCGCCGATCATCGAGAACGAGCCCGCGGTGAGCGAGCCGGACATGTTGGCGTAGGCGTCGGTGAACACCGGCAGGATAACGGCAACTGTGAACGCAAGGATGCAGCTCATGATGCAGAGGAGTGCCGCCGGATAGCCCACGGCGTTGCGGAGCTTGGCGAACGTACGGCCCTCGCTGTCGTAGTAGCGCGCGAGGCTGCGCAGCACGCGCTCGGTTCGTCCCGAGGTCTCGCCGATGCGCACCATCTCGGTGGTGTAGCGCGGGAACGCGCCGGTGCTTTCCATGGCCTCGGCGAGTCCCTTGCCCTCGATGAGCTTGAGATACACGCCGTCGCAGACCGACTTGAAGTGCGATTGCTCGCGCCTTTCGGCGAGCATGTGCACGGCTTCCTCTGTTTGGATACCCGCAGAGAGCATGGTGGCAACGCTGTCGCAGAAAGCGCTGATCGCGCCGCTCTCCAATAACTTATTTGCCATTTACACTCCTGCCCTCGTTTGGGATGCGTGGTGGGATTCAGTATACATACCGGTCAGTGTAGTCCTTTCCATCGCCGACGTTGTCGTTATCACCGCTGGCAGCAAAGGTGAGGTCGATACGCGACCACGTTTTGCTCTCAACGTTGAACTGCGCTGAAGTCCAGGTTCCGTCTATATAGACCATGATCCAGGCATGGTAGATGTCGTCGGGCGACACGTAGCCGCAGACGATCTTGGTGGGGATCCCGACAGACCGAAGCATCGCCGCGCCCAGGCTCGCGTAGTCAAAGCAGATGCCCTTCTTGGTGCTGAGCGTGGTATCGGGGTCGGGCACGTATCCGGTCGATTCCTTGAGCTGTTTTGCCTTGGCGGAGTCGTAGTCCACGTTGTCCACGATCCATTGGCAGATGCTCTCGAGGGCCTCGCCCTCGTTGGTCGCGCTCTCGGTGAGCTCGCGCGCTTTGGCCACGCAATCGCTGCCCTCGGCAAAGTCGCAATAGACATTCGGTATGAGATAGGGTGCGAATTCGCTGGTGAGCGATACGTCGGCCGTCGTGCGCACGAGTTCGACGTAGTTATCGCCCGAGGTGTTCTGCATGACGCGGAACACGTAGCTGCCATTTCCGAAGGTGAGAGGGCAGATGATGGGCGTTCCGTCTTGCGGCAGGTCGTAGTTGTAGGTGGCCTGCCCGCTGCTCACGAGGAACTTGAGCTTGGCCGAGCTCTGCGCGGACGCTCCCACGTAGCCGTCGTTTATCGACGATATGTCGATTGAGGCTCCGTTGCTCGTTTGTGCTGCGCCGCTGTCGAAGACGGCCTCGGCAACGCTTGCGGGTGCGGAAAAGCTCGCGCCGCTGGCCTCGTTTGAGGAGCCACCACATGCGCAAAGGGCGCACGCGAGCACCGCCGCACACAGGGCGGTTGCAACGGGCAGAAGTCTATGTTGGGCGCGGTAGCTCATCGCCGATGAGTATAAACGGTTCGCGCGTTCGCGACGGCTGGCCGGACCTCGCTTTCGGCGTAAAGCCCTTGCATCTTAGCTCGGCTGCCGCAGAGGGTTGATTATTAGTCCGTTAACAGTGTTTTCGGCGAGTGCGAGTGGTGGTTTAGAGGTATATTCACTCTGAATCATGCTCTTGATTCGTGTCGATTTCGGTCGACGCAAGGAGAATGCAGTTAGCACCATCTGCTCACCGCGTGTGGACATGCTGGAGTGATGTATATGAGTGAGAACGATCGCTTTGACGGTAAGTCGATAGAGACCGTGGAGACCGTTTTGCGCAAGACGCGCGCGTTCGGCATCAAATCGGTGACCGTGCTGGCCACGGCATCGATGCTGCTTTCGGGCGTGCCGACGGCGGCTATTGCCGAGGAGTTGCAAGAGGCCGGGGTTATCCCCGAGGCAACTCAGGAGCAGCCGGTCGATACGACCGAGACTTCCGCATCGGATGATGCCGGGGCCTCCACCGAGCAAAGTGCTGCCGCGGACACTTCGTCCCAGGCGCCTGCGTCTGATCAGGAGTCCTCTGGCGAGCAGCCGCAGCAAGCGGAACAGAATCAGCAGACGACTCAGGAGCAGCAGCCCCAGACTCAGACGGAGCAGGTTGCGACCGAGACCGATCTTGCTTTGAGCCTGGGCAACGGCTACCTGGTCTATGCCGGCCAGAAGATCGCCGCCCCCGCCACCAAGGTGACGGTTCCCACCAGCAAAGACGTGACGTTCGAGGCCAAGGCCAATAACGGCTACGATCTTAAGGCCGTAAAGCTCACGGTCAACGGTTCCGAGCGCAAGCTCCAGGACGCGAACGGCGTCTACACGGTTTCTTCCGCGGACCTCATCGCCGGTGCCGCTGTTGCGCTTGAGACCGCGGAATCCGCGGACACCGAGGCCGCCAGCGACGCCATCGCCATCACCAGTCTCGATGACTCTGATTCGACCGTTGAGCCCACGGTCGAAGAGAAAGATATGGGCAGCTACGACCTGCTCACCGGCGAGACCAAGGAGATCTCGTTCGCGGGCTATTCCGATTGGTTCTATAGCCACAATTGGACGTCGAGCAAGAGCTCCGTCGCCGTGCTGGGCGATGGGAGCGGCTCGTACAACGGGCTGACCTATGCAAAGTTCAAGGCAAAGTCCATCGGTACGACGGTGTTCACCGATGAGGTATGGGAGTGCAGCGCGAACACCAGCTGGCAAAAGGTTAAAGTCGCGACCCTGACTTTTACGGTCAAGGTCGCCGATCCGTACCTGAAGATCTCGGGTCCCACCACCATGAAGCTCGGCGATTCCGCCACCTTCACCGCCGATACGAACTCCACCGTCATCAGCTGGCAAGTTGAGGGCGACGGCAAGGGCTGCGTCGGTCCGAACTATCTCATGACGAGCGACACGAGCTTTACGGTCACCGCTGATTCCGGCTGGAATTTCAACGGCAACACGACGACCGTTCAGATCAGGGCCTGCTACGCCAACAACACCTGTTCCGATCCGTTTGAGGTAACCATCACCAAGCGCTCGTTCTATGTGGGCGAGCCCCCGTCATTCTCGGCCGACGAAGAGCACTACTGGGTGCCGACGCTCTACGATTCCGATACGAACGAAGAGGTCACGACCGACGTCAGCGGTGCCTACGTTTTTGAGTACTACAAAGACGGCGTCTACCTCGGCAACCAGTACGACGTTCAGGCCAAGAGCAATACCGCCGACATGTCCGGCGATACCGCGCATTCCCTCAAGGGAGCCGGAAGCTACACGGTCAAGGTGATCTCCAACGCCGGCTGGGCTTACCGTGCAGGCGAGCAGACCATCGTGGTGCCGGACAAGGATGACGATGTTACCTACAAGCTCGCCCTCGATGGCCCCGACACCGTGGAGCAGTTCAACTCGATCGACCTGACTGCCACGCTCACGCCCGCTAAGGAAGACGGCACGTATACATGGTCGTCGAGCAATGAGCAGGTGCTGACGGTCGATAAGAACGGCAAGGTCACCGGTGTGACCGAGGGTACCGCCACGGTAACCGTCACCTGGAAGAGCAAAGACGGCAAGACGGTCCTCACCGACACGCACGACGTGACGGTTACGCATGTGACCACCTCGACGCACGGCGCCGAGTTCTACTATCTCAACAACCCCGCCGTGAGTCTTGACTCCCTTAAGGGCAGCTGGAAGTGGCTCGGCTGGGGCAAGATCAGTCTTGCCGGCATCAAGGACGGGGAGTTCCCGCTCGATAACGGAACCACCAAGCGCTACGACGCTCAGGACCGCGTGGTCTCTTGGCCCGATGGCAGCACGGGAACCACGTTTGCCATCACGCGCGGATCCGAAGACTGGAACAATATCGTCAAGCAATACCAGTCAGTGATCCAGAATCAGCTCTCGGACGTGACCGTGCGCGACGAGAACATCAAGTCCATCACGTTGGTGCCGTTCAAGCTCACGAACAACAATGAGAGCTATCACGTCGACTGCAAGGTCGTCATCGAGTGCCAGGGTCTCTACAACGTGACCTACAACGTCGACGATCCCACCAACACGAGTGAGTCCGGCTTTGTGACGATCGCCTCCACGGCGACCGCTCAGGAGGGCGACGTCACCAACGTCACCGACCTGGTGAGCGACTTTGCCACCAAGTACCCGGCAACCAAGACGGTTAACGGCGTTACCTACACACTCACCCCATGGTGCACCGATCAGGCGCTGACCCAGTCCGTGAGCCTGCCCTATACGGTCAAGAAATCAAACGTCAACTTCTATGCCAAGTATGTTGCCGGTCGTCAGGTGATCTACAACCTCGACGGCGGTAGCCTGGGTTCCGGCACCGCGACCACGTATAAGGTCAACGAGGGCAGCAAGCACACCGTTCTTCCCGAGCCGACACGCGAGGGCTATGACTTTGCTGGTTGGAAGGTCGAGGGTCTCGACGGCAAAAAGACTGTCGAGAGCGGCGCCGTTATCACCATGCCCGACAACAACGTGACCATCACGGCCACGTGGACCAAAAAGACCGCGACGGTTAAGGTCAACTATCTCTGGGGTGACGAGAACTCCAACGAGCTCATCGAGTCCGCCGAGCTTACCGACAAGACGTATTACGTCGGCGACACCGCAACGGTCGAGCTCGAGGCGTTCGACGGCTACACCATCAAGTCGTTGCAGAACGGCAAGGCCGTGCTCGATGCGGGCGAGAACGTCGTCAACATCTACTACTACAAGAACGTGACGCTCACGGCCAACGACGCAACGACTACCTACAACGGCAAGTCGCAGACGGTTGAGGCCGGTTATACCTCGAGCGAGGATGCGGCCGCGTTCACCGGTATCAAGGCCAGCGGAACTGCGACCGATGCGGGCACATACGAGGGCAAGGTCACGTTCGCCGACGATGCCAGGAATACGATTTCCACGGACGGCAGGTACATCGTGACCAAGCTCACGTCCGGCACGCTCACCATCAACCCGAACGCCGAAGAGGTCGTTGTGACCGTTAATGGCAACACCGGTTCCGTTAAGTACGACGGAAAGAAGCATTCGGTCACCGGCTACACCGTTACGCTGCCCAAGGGCACCGCGCTCAGCGAGGACGACGTCTCTTATATAAAGAACGGTGGCACGGCAAAGGCTGCGGGCACTAATGCCGGTAGCTACAGCATGGGTCTTGCTGCCGAGGACTTTGCGAGCTCGAACTCGAACTACAGCAATGTGACGTTTAAGGTCGAGCAGGACGGCAAACTGACTATCACCAAGCGCAAAGTTACCCTGACCTCCGACTCGGGCGACAAGAACTACGACGGCAAGACCATCACGCGTCGCGGTGTTGTCGTGAGCGGCGACGGTTTTGCCGAGGGTGAGAACGTGAGCCAGAACTACACCTGGTACGACAGCGAGAACATCCTGCCCGGTGATTACGAGAACAAGTTCGATTACAAGCTCAAGGAAGGCACGAGCGCTTCCAACTACGAGATCAAGTCGGTCTTCGGTACCCTGACCATCAACCGCAAGAGTCTGAACGGCTTCAAGGTTTCCAACCTCGAGGACGTTACGTACAGCGGAGCCGATCAAAAGCTCGAACCGGTCGTCAAAGATGGCGATACGGTTCTGGTCAAGGATGTCGACTACACCGTTGAGTACTCGGCCGATACTAAGAACGCCGGCACGGTCACGGTGACCATCAAGGGCATGGGCAACTACTCCGGCACCATTGAGAAGAGTTACAAGATCACCAAGCGCACGGTTGAGCTGACGAGCAACACGCGCTCTTGGACCTACGACGGCACCGAGCACTCCGATCCCGACGTGACGGTGGCGGGCGACGGCTTTGTTGACGGCGAGGTTTCCGACATCAAGGCGACCGGCGCCGTGGCGCGTGTGAGCGAGGGCGTAGTCAACAACAACATCGTCGTCACCAAGAACCCGGGCTACAGGGACACCAACTATAAGCTGGTCGTGCACACAGGTCAGCTTTGGATCACCGCACGCCAGCTCGACGCTGACGGCATGGACGTGAGCCAGCCCGAGAACGTTGTCTACAACGGCGATAAGCAAAAGCAGCCTGTTGTCGTTAAGGACGGCGACAAGGTGCTCGAGGCCGGAAAGGACTACGAGCTTTCGTATTCCGATGACACTAAGAACGCCGGCACCGTGACCGTCACCATCATCGGCAAGGGCGACTATGCCGGTAAAGTCGAGCGTACATATAACATCCTGCCGGCGCCGCTGACCGTTAAGACCGAGAGCGCCAACCGTGCGTACAACGGCAAAGAGCTGACCGCCAAGGGCACCATCACGGGCTTTGTCGGCAAGGAGGAGGCTCCGCTCAAGGTTACCGGCAAGCAGAAGAAGGTCGGTTGGAGCAAGAACACCTACACGATCGATTGGGATAACGGCACCGCTAAGAAGGCCAACTACACCGTATCCGAGACGCTCGGTGCCTTGACGGTTACCGAGACCGATGCTGAGATCGTGGTCACCACCACCGGCGGCATCTATACCTACGACGGCACGACGCATGGCGCTACGGTTGCGGTGAGCGCGCTCCCCGAGGGCTATTCGCTCGAGACCGCTACTTCCAGTGCCAGCGCCAAGGATGTCAACAATACCGAGAACGATGGCAAGGGCGTTAAGGTCACGGCCGATAACCTCGTCATCAGGAATGCCGAGGGTGAGGACGTCACCTCCAACCTCAAGATCACCAAGACGGACGACTACCTGCTCGTGAATCCCGCGCCGCTGACGGTAACGACGCCCGATGCGACCAAGGTCTATGACGGCACGGCGCTTACCGCAGACGGTTCCTACAAGGGCCTGGCCGAGGGAGACGCCATTGCGTTCGAGACCACCGGTAACCAGACCGATACGGGCGAAAGCAAGAACACGTACGTTATCGACTGGGATAACAGCACCGCGCTCAAGAAGAACTACACCGTCTCTGAGACGGTCGGTACCCTCACCGTTACCAAGCAGTCCATCAACAAGGAGGACGGCGAGGACGGCGGCTACAAGGGCGTGACCGTGAGCGATCCCGAGAACACTATCTACGACGGTGGCTCCCATAAGTGGGCACCCGAGGTCAAGGATGCTGACGGCAACCCGCTCGACTCCAAGAACTTCACCGTTACGTACAAGCGCGACGGCAAGGTGACCGACGACTTCACGAGCGCCGGAACCATCACCGTGGTCATCGAGGGCACGGGGAACTTCACCGGCACCGTGACCAAGGAGTACACGATTGCGCGCCGCAAGGTCACGCTGGCATCCGTCGATGGGTCCTGGACCTATGACGGCTCCGAGCATAAGGCCGATTCCGTTGAGGTGTCGGGCGACGGCTTTGCCAAGGGCGAAGGCGTGGTCTATCGCGACTTCGCGGTCGTTGAGAACGCGACGGATACAGCCGTTGAGAACACCTTTAGCTATGACGCAAACAAGAGCACCGATCTTCATAACTACGAGGTGGAGGTTGAGTACGGCAACCTCAGCATCATCAAGGCGAGTGCTGAGGGTGGCATCACGCTCTCGGCTGAGGACGCATCGAAGGTCTACGACGGCAAGCCCCTTGTGCTCGCCGCCGCCGAGGCCACGGCCAAGTTCGGTAACGGTGTTAAGGTCGAGTACAGCACCGATGGAGAAAACTGGACTGAGGACGTGAACAAGATCACGGTCACGAACGTCAAGGATTCTGCGAACGTTCAGGTTCGCGCGTCGAGCTCTACGAACTACGAGGGCTACGTCTTTGCTTCTGCCAAGCTCGAGGTGACGCCTGCCGAGCTGACGGTAACGACCGAGAGCGCCGAGAAGACCTACGACGGCGCAGCGCTCACCTCGAACGTCCTTAAGATCGAGGGGCTTGTCGAAGGCGATTCGGTGACGGGCAAGGCCACCGGCTCCCAGACAGAGGTCGGCAGCTCCGAGAACACGTACAGCATTGAGTGGACCGCCGCCGACGAGTCCAACTACACCATCGTCGAGAAACTCGGCACGCTGACGGTCAAGGCCGCGCCCACGCCGTCGCCCGCGCCGGATAATGGCGACAATGACGACGATAACAAGCCCGACAATGGCGACAACGGCAACGGTGGAAACGCTGCGCCTGACAACAACAGCGGTAGTGGCGGCACGAACGGTGGCGGTAGCAATGGCGCTAACGGCGGCGCGGCCGCTAATGGCGGCGCGCGGAATGCGGCTACCGGCACCAACAATGGCTTTGTCAACACCGTGGCCACTGCGCTCGCGGGCGGCTATGCTGCCGTGACCGGCGACGATGCCGCTACGGCTGAGGCTGCGCAGGACGAGGAGAAGATTTACGACTCCGAGAACCCCTTGGGCGCGTTCACCCACGATGAGCGCACCTGCTGGGTCCACTGGTACATGGTTGTCTGCTGCGTGCTCACGCTGATGTATGGTGCCTTTGTCGGCCTGCGCCGCAACACGTGCACGGGACGCCTTGAGCGCAATCTCAAGAGCGTCATCGATGCTGCTGCTAAATAAGGAGAGGCCCGGACTTTGAAGAAGAGCAACATTCTGATTCTTACCATCGCGGTTCTGGCCTCAGCCTTTCTGCTCTACCTGTGGTGGGTGCTCGGCTTTAACAAGGTCGATAACCCGCTCGATCTGACCGTATCGATTGTGTGGTGGGTGGTCCTCGCGGTTCTGGTTGCGCTGATCACCCGCTGGGAGCGCAAGCGTCGGCGTGCGGTGCGCACGATGTATCTGTCGCCGACGGCGCTCTATAACAGTGAGGTCGGCGTAATCGAGTTCGAGGCCGCCTCGCCCGTTGCAGCTATGGAAGAGGCGCTCAAGAACCTTGCCTACGGGTTTAAGGTTCAAGACCTGCCCGATGCTGCAGAGTTCGATTATCGCTCCGTGGTCAAGACCGATCGTTACAAGCCCACTGCGGACGACGCGCAAGACGCGCAAACTCAGTGGGAGGGGAGCGTGATCGACTTGCGATCCGAGGGCGATAGCAAAGAAAAGTCGTTCTCGAATAAGCAGGAGCTTGAGCAGATCCTGAACGCGCTCGTTTAGATGTTTTTGGGACCCGTAGAGTCTGCGGGTCCCTTTTTATAGTTATGACCTGCGGAAACGTGATCAAAAACTTTTTCGAAAAAAGTAATTGACTTTAAAACTTACTCTCCGCTAATATATCCCTTGCGCGATGGACCTGTAGCTCAGTTGGTTAGAGCGTCCGGCTGATAACCGGGAGGTCACAAGTTCGAACCTTGTCAGGTCCACCACTTTCTTTCGCAATAAACACCCCAGCGAGAGCCGAGTCGCCGCTGGGGTGTTTATTACTTTTCTCCGTGGGGGTTTAGCTCAGCTGGGAGAGCGCGGGCTTTGCAAGCCTGAGGTCAGGGGTTCGATCCCCCTAACCTCCACCACATGAACGCAAGGGCATCAACTTTGGTTGGTGCCTTTTTTTGTTGCCGGTGCACGGGATCGAACCCCGTTCGGGGCGCGGAGCTGAGGCAACCGCGTGAGCGGTTGTCCAGCGGAGCTCGCAAGGCGCGGGAGCGCCGCAGCGGGAGGATTCCGCGGAGCGGAATCCGGATCCCCCTAACCTCCACCACATGAAAGCAGAGGCATCAACTCAGGTTGGTGCCTTTTTTTGTGCCTTACTGGCTATCGAACCCTGTTTGGGTACTATTACTAAACATTTGAGAACCGTTGAGGGGGAATGCCACGATGATTCGCGTGGATGTAGAGACCGTCATCATGTCTGCAGGGCCGGTGCCCTCGCTGATCGTGCTGCGCGAGCGCGATGCCGCTGCACCCGCCTCGCCACTGCGCTCGATCTCTATCCAGACCGGATCGTTCGAGGCTGCCGGCATTTCGTCGGGTATCAATCAACCGCGACCCGCGCGCCCGCTCACGCACGACCTCTTTGTAGACGCCGTAGCTGCACTGTCCTCCAAGATCGAGCGTGTCGAGATCACGCGCGTCGAGGCGCCGATGTACTACGCCGAGCTCGTTCTCTCCAACCCGACCGCGGTCGAGAACGACCAGACGGAGCTTCGCATCGACTGTCGTCCTTCCGACGGCATTGCGCTCGCAAGTCGAGTGAATGCGCCCATCTTCGTCGAAGAAGAGGTCATGAACCGCATGGGCACGGTGGTGGTGCAGAACAAGGAGCACGACGAGAGTGAGCTCGAGGAGTTCGACAAGTTCGTGCAAACGCTCTCGCCGGACGACTTTTAATGGCGCAGGCGGGCGTGCGTAGCGCATCCGACGAGATCGACGATATCGTTCGCGCTGCCCGTGCGCAGGAGCAGGCGGCCGAGGAGGAGCGCATAAGGCTCAGCGTACAGATCCGCACGCTTTCGGAGCGTCGCCGCGGCTACGCCGGCCTTCTGGTGGGCGCCGCGCTCGTCATGCTTGTGAGCGCAAGGCTTCGTGGTACAGTGGGTGCGCTCTTGTTTTCGGTGTCGTCGATGCTGGTAATCTGGGGTGTCGTAGATATCGTTCGCATTTCGAACCAATGCGGCACGCTTAAAAGCAGGCAGCGAGAATTGGCGGCAACCAGGGATGCGGCGGCGGATATCGTGCGCCGCGCGATGGAAGTGTAAACAGTCGGTCGGGAAGGTATGACTCATGGCTCAAAACACTGAGGGGTCCGGTGCCGTGTCGCCCGAGCTCGACGGCATGGTTTGCGATCTGATCGGCGAATTTCTCGACGAGCTCGCCCAGGGCAGCGATCCGGGCGTGGTCGTGTGCGTGGAGGACGCTGCATCGCACCGCTACGAGGCCGCATTCACCGAAGACGGGGAGTCCGCATGCCTGGAGGGCGCCTCGCAGTTCGTGTCCAAGCACGCCATGGGCCTTAACGATGAGGGGCTTGGCCGTATCGAGCGCTACGCCATCGCGTATGCCGGTTGCGTCGATTTTGATGACGGTTACCACGACGCGCTTCTCGTGAGTTTTTACGAGCGCTCGCTCGAGAGCGGATATTCCGCCTATGTGCTCTTTGAGGGTGCCGGTACCGGCGATGGATTTATGTGGAGCGACCCCGAACCTGCAGGTGAAGAAACTCCGCTCATCTAAAAATTCGCTACTATAGAGAAGTTTTCGGCAAAAGGTTCATATAACCCGCCCAGCGCGAGCGAGCGGGATGCACATGCATGACTTCTGAGAATAGGAATAGGGGAATCACATGCGCGTAGACAATTTGAGGGACATCGCGATTATCGCCCACGTTGACCACGGCAAGACGACGCTTGTCGACAAGCTCCTGCGCGCGACGGATGCCTTCCGTGCCAACCAGCAGGTCGAGGACCGCGTGCTCGACTCCAACGACCAGGAGCGCGAGCGCGGCATCACGATTCTCGCCAAGAACATCTCCATCGAGTACAAGGGCATCAAGATCAACATCCTCGATACCCCGGGCCACGCCGACTTCGGCGGCGAGGTGGAGCGCGTGCTCCGCATGGCCGACGGCGCCCTGCTGCTCGTCGACGCCTTTGAGGGCCCCATGCCCCAGACGCGCTTCGTGCTGCGCCACGCCATCGACACCGGCCTGTCCATCATGATCGTCATCAACAAGATCGACCGTCCCGGCGCCGATCCCGAGCGCGCCTACAACGACTGCCTCGACCTGATGGCCGACCTGGGCGCCACCGACGAGCAGCTCGAGTTCGCCATGGAGCACGTGGTCTATGCGAGCGCCATGAACGGCTTTGCCCGCCTGGATCCCGAGGACGGCAACATGGACATGTTCCCGCTGCTCGACATGATCGTTGAGGACCTGCCCGCGCCCGACGTGGACACCGAGGGCCCGCTCGCCATGCAGTGCGTGACCATCGACCACTCCAACTTCGTGGGCCGCATCGGCATCGGCCGCGTGTATTCCGGCACCATCCACACCGGCGACACCATCAAGGTCGTCAAGAACGACGGTTCCGAGAGCACCTGTAACGTCAAGCAGCTCTTTACCTTCGACTACCTCGGTCGCACCGAGTGCGACCAGGTGAGCGCTGGCGACATCGGCGCCGTGGTGGGCGTTGAGGGCACCGACATCGGCGACGTGTACACCGATCCCGAGAACCCCGTAGCGCTCGATCCGATCGAGATCGACCCGCCGACCCTCTCCATCGTCTTTGAGGCGAGCACCAGCCCGCTCGTGGGCCGCGACGGCGACATCGTGGGCGCCCGCCAGCTCAAGGAGCGCCTCTTTGCCGAGGCCGAGAACAACGTGACCATGAAGATCGAGGAGCTCGAGGACAAGAGCGGCGTCTCCGTCTCGGGCCGTGGCATTCTGCATCTCTCCGTGCTCATGGAGACCATGCGCCGCGAGGGCTACGAGTTCCAGGTCGGCCGTCCGCGCGTGCTCTTCAAGACCGACGAGAACGGCAACAAGATCGAGCCCGTGGAGCAGGCCGTCGTGGAGTGCCCCGATGAGTATTCGGGCAAGGTCGTCGAGGTCTTCGGCACCGCCGGCGGCATTATGACCAGCATGGACGCGAGCGGCATCGTCACGCATCTTGAGTTCAAGATCCCCACGCGCGGCATCATGGGCCTCAAGAACCGCATCATGAACGTCACGCATGGCGAGGGCGTGTTCTACCACACCTTCCTCGAGTACGGCCCCTACGCCGGCGAGATCGGCAACCGTCAGAACGGCGCCATGATCTCGATGACCACCGAGAAGGCCGTGGCCTACGCGCTTGGCACGCTCCAGGAGCGCGGCCAGCTCTTTGTCGAGCCGGGCACCGAGTGCTATGAGGGCATGATCGTGGGCGAGCGCTCCAAGGCCGGCGACATGGTCGTGAACATCGCGCGTACCAAGAACCTGGGCAACCAGCGTTCTTCGACTGCCGACATTTCCGTGCAGCTCGTGCCGCCCCGCACCTTCTCGCTTGAGGAAGCGCTCGAGTACATCTCCGACGACGAGCTTGTTGAGATCACGCCCAAGAACATCCGCCTGCGCAAGCGTCTGCTCAACGCCACCGACCGCAAGAAGGCGGCCGTTCGCGCCGGTCAGGGCAAGTAAGACGGCTAGCGCAAGCGACTGCACATAACCGCAAAGGTGATTTAAGCGAGGTCCGATGGAATCGGGTCTCGCTTTTTGTTTAATGACGATGCGTAAGGCGCTTGAAGTCGTCTTCGGTGGGGCTTTTGATGTCAAAGCGCACAGAAAGCCAACGCAATCCGGCAGTTACGATCACGCAGATGACCAGCGCAAAGATATTCGACACGCAATCGAATTTAATGAGCGCCACGTAGCTGGCGGCACCTGCAATCGAGGCGATGGCGTAAAAGTTGGTGCGCTTGAAGATTCCCGGCACCACGCCCATAAAGCTATCGCGGAGCATGCCGCCGCCGACCGCGGTGAAAAAGCCCATCATGACGCAGATGACCGGGTCAAAGCCGAACACGAGCGCCTTGTCGGCGCCGGTGGCAGAGTAGATGCCAACCGAGAGGATGTCGAAGAGAGGGATGATCTTTTCGGGTTTATCGACCAGCGCCGGAAAGATATAGATGAGTGCCGCCGTGGCGATGGAGATGGGGAGCGCCATGGGCTGGTTGAGAATGTAGACGTTGCCCACCTGAAGCGTCATATCGCGCAAGAGACCACCCCCGAGCCCGCAGACCACGGCGAGTGCCACGGCGCCGACAAGGTCGAGCTTGTGTTCACGCGCAGTCAGCACGCCCGAGATCGAGGCGGCGATGATGGCGAGCATCTCGAGCCAAAAGGGGATGGCGACCATGTTGGACGCTGCGTGCGAATCGACGATGATGGCCGGAACGATCGCCATCGATGCCCCTTTCTCTAAGCGAATACCATAGTGGATAGTACAGGTACGCGCGGTAAAAGAAAAAGCCCCGTGACCGGGGCTTAGATTCAAAATGGCGGAGGAGGGATGTCCGGGTTTTGGGCATGCCCAAAACCCTCCCGGTCGGCGGCACCGCCGACCGCGCTCCGCTGAAGACGCGCCACTGGCGCGTCTTCTTACCGCTTCGCGCCCTCTCGGGTTCGAATCCCTCCTCATGCCACATGAGCACAAGCCGTAAAGAAAAAGCCCCGTGACCGGGGCTTTAATCCAAAACTGGCGGAGGAGGAGGGATTCGAACCCTCGTGACCTTATACAGGCCAAACGGTTTTCGAGACCGCCGCATTCAACCACTCTGCCACCCCTCCGCATG
>CAVCLY010000031.1:0-21212 GCA_963603165.1 Faecalibacterium prausnitzii | reverse complement strand
AGGCCTTGACGCCGCCGTAGTAGTGGGTGTCGAGATAGGCCATGTCGCCCGCCTCAAAGACGGGGTTCTGCTTGAGGTCGAGGCGCGGGGAGTCCACGTGCGCGCCCAAGATGTTGAAGCCGTGCTCCATCGGCTCGGTTCCGATGTTCACGAGCATGAGGGTCTTGCCGTGGTTCAGGGCATAGACCTTGTCGCCGGGTTTGAGCGTGCCGGCGGCTATCGCCTGCCCGAGCTCAACGTAGCCGGCCTCGCGGGCCATGGCGGCGCCGGTGAGGGCGCACAGGCGCTCGGTCTTGTTCTCGCTGATGAACGTCTTGTAGCCGTCGCAGAGCCGCTCGAGCTCGGCGACCTGCTCGTCGGTGTACTTCTTCCATGCGCAGGGTCGCTCCATGGTGCGTCCTTTCTCGTTTAGGGGTTTTCCGGTTGTTTGCCGCGGGCAATCGTAGCACGTGCCGCACCGCTGGCTTAGACTGAATAGGTTCTTGTGAAGCGATACCAAAGTGAGCTGTTCCATGCCCGATACCCCTGCCGCAACCGAAGCCCGTCGCACCGTCGCCGTCGTGGACGGCAATTCGCTCATGCACCGCGCGTTCCATGCCGTGCCGCCGAGCATGAACGCCCCCGACGGCCGCCCCACCAACGCGATCTTCGGCTTTTTGAACATGTTCCTCAAGATGGTCGACACGTTCTCGCCCGACGGCGTGGTCGTGGCGTTCGACAAGGGCAAGCCGCGCGTGCGCATGGAGATGCTCCCGCAGTACAAGGCGCAGCGCCCGCCCATGGACCCGGCCCTGCACGCGCAGTTCCCCATGATCAAGGAGCTGCTCTGCGGGCTCAAGATCCCCATCCTCGAATCCGAGGGCTGGGAGGGCGACGACATCCTCGGCACCTGCGCGCGCTTGGGCGAGGAGGCCGGCTGCAACATGCTGCTCGTCACCGGCGACCGCGACATGTACCAGCTCGTCACCGAGCACGTGAACGTCGTCTCGACCCGCAAGGGCCTCTCCGACGTGGCCATCATGACGCCCGAGAGCGTCGACGATCTCTACCACGGCATCACGCCCGATCTTGTGCCCGATTTCTACGGCCTCAAGGGCGACAGCTCCGACAACATCCCCGGCGTGCCCGGCATCGGTCCCAAAAAGGCGAGTGCGCTCATCGCGCAGTACGGCAGCCTCGACGAGGTCATCGCGCATGCCGACGAGGTCAAGGGCAAGATGGGCGAGAACCTGCGCGCGCATATCGACGACGCGCTGCTCAGCCGCAAGGTCGCGACCATCCGTACCGACGCACCGATCGAGATCGATCTTGCCGCCGTCGAGTTCCCGGCGTTCACGCCCGACGACGTGTCCGCGGCGCTCGGCCCCCTCGGCATCACCTCGTTGCAGGCGCGCCTGGTGGCGCTTATCGGCGGTGCGGGTGGCGCTGCCGTTGCGGAGAATATGCTCGAGGTGCCCGAGGCGCTCCGCGTGGACGCGCAGACGGCCGAGCATGTGGGCGAGGCGCTCGACGAACTCGCCCGTGCGATCGAGGCAGGGGAGTGGGTCTCCTGTGTGCTCGCCGACGACCGGGCCGAGGGGGCGCTGTTCGGCATGGGCCAAACCCTGTGGGTCGCGACGGATCGGGCGCTCTTGGTCTTCGAGGATGTGCCGTCGTCGGCGCTCGCAGGTGCCGAGCTCTCGGGCCTTGAGGTCCACGGCGGCCTTATCCAGACCGTGCTCTGTGCTCTTTTTGCCGAAGGGCGCGTGGCCGGCCCCGATATCAAGGCGCTCATCCATGCGGTCTCGCCTATCGACTCGAGCGAGGACGAGCTGCTGGACCCGCTCACGGTGGATTCCACGCGCATCTTCGACACGGCGGTCGCGGCCTACCTGCTCGAGTCCGACCGCGCCGACTACACGGATGCCTACCTTGCCGAGACCTATTTGAGCCGCGCCCTCGCGCCTGTGCGCGGCGAGGACGGCGCTGCCGACGATGCGCCCGCGCCCGCGGCTCGCGCCGCCGTGGTCAGCCGGGCGGCGATCGAGCCGCTGCGCCTCCGTATGACCGAGGAGGGCGCCGCTAACGTGTTCGACGGCATCGAGATGCCGCTCGTCCCGGTGCTCGCCGCCATGGAGCGTGCGGGCATGCTCGTCGATCCCGAGCGCCTGGCCGGCCTCTCGCGCGGTCTTGCCGGCGAGATCGCCGAGCTCGAGAGCCGCATCCGTGAGCTCGCGGGCGACGAGAAGTTCAACCCCGCAAGCCCCATGCAGCTCAGCCACGTACTCTTCGACGTGCTGGGCCTGCCCACCAAGGGTCTCAAAAAGACCAAGCGCGGCTATTACTCCACTAACGCCAAGGTGCTCTCGGAGCTCGCGCAAGATCACGAGATCGTGCGATTGATCCTCGACTATCGCGAGAAGTCCAAGATCAAGTCGACCTATCTCGACACGCTCGGCGGCCTGCGCCGCGAGGATGGGCGCGTGCACACCACCTACAACCAGACCATCACGGCCACGGGGCGCCTCTCGAGTTCCGACCCTAACCTGCAGAACATCCCCACGCGCTCGGAGCTCGGCCACACGGTCAAGACCGCGTTCTCGGCGGGCGAAGGCGCGGTGTTCCTGGCGGTCGACTACAGCCAGATCGAGTTGAGGTTGCTGGCGCATCTTTCGGGCGACGAGCACTTGGTGCGCGCGTTCAACGAGGGCGAGGACTTTCATGCCGAGACCGCCGCGCGCGTGTTCGGCGTGCCGGTGGCCGAAGTCACGCCGCAGCTGCGCAGCCGCGCCAAGGCGGTGAACTTCGGCATCGTGTACGGCCAGCAGGCCTACGGACTCTCGCAGAGCCTGCATATCCCCATGGGCGAGGCGCGCGAGATGATCGATCGCTACTTCGAGGCCTATCCCGGCGTGCGTGCGTTCCTCGACAACGTGGTGGCCGAGGCCAAGCGCGTGGGCTACGCCGAGACCATGTTCGGGCGCCGTCGGCATATCCCCGAGCTCACGAGTCGCAACCCGCAGCTCCGCAGCTTCGGCGAGCGCACGGCCATGAACCATCCCATGCAGGGCACCGCGGCCGATATCATCAAGGTCGCCATGGTGCAGGTGGCGCACCGCTTGCGCGCCGAGGGCTTTGCCGCGCGCATGGTGCTGCAGGTGCACGACGAACTCGACTTTGAGTGCCCGCTTGCCGAGGTCGACCGTCTCACGGCCATGGTGCGCGAGGTCATGGAGGGCGTGGTGGCGCTGCGCGTGCCGCTCATCGCCGAGGCGAGCACCGGCACCACCTGGGCCGATGCGAAGTAGGCCGTTATCCGAATAATGATAAAACCCTGATAACCAAGGGAGGCGTCATGAACATTCGACCCGTTTCGGACTTGCGCAATCATTATTCCGATGTGGAAAAAGAAGTGGAGAACGACGGGCCCGTATTCCTGACCAAAAACGGGCGCGGTTCCATGGTCGTCATGAGCTTTGAACAGTACAAAAAGGCGAACGAGACCGTTGAAGAGGCTTTAGATATGGCTGATCGGCAGGCGAGGTCGATGCCTGTTCGCTACAGTCACGACGAGGTCTTCGGCTCGATCAGGGAGATGCTTCATGGCGGCGTCGAGTCCCAAGCGCTATAAGCTTCGCTATCTTCCCCTGTTTTGGGAGGATTTGAGTTCTGCGGCAAGCTCTATCGCCCATGATCTGAAGAATCCTGCGGCCGCCGACCGGCTTGTCGACGCAGTCGAGGCCGGGATCTTTGCTCATCTCGAAAATCCGACCATGGCCGCCGTCTATCACTCAACGCGCAATCGAAAACAACCCTACTATTGGTTCGGCGTGGGGAACTACATGGTTTTCTGTGTTGTCGACGGTGACGCGGTGGAAGTCCGTCGCTTTCTTTGCAGGGCAAGGAATCTCGAAGCACTGATTCATTGATCGCCGTCCCGTGCTCGTCGTGCAACCTTGCTCTCGATTTCGGCCCGCGTCTCAAACCTGCGCTATGCTGGTTCGAGCACAGGGATGGTAGGCGCCGCGGGAGCGGCAGTGAGAAAGGGAAACATCCCATGAAGATCGCAATCGGAAACGACCATGCCGCCGTCGAGCTCAAGGAGATCATCTCCGAGCATCTCAAGGAGCGCGGCTGCGAGGTCGTGAACTTCGGTACCGACACCGCCGACAGCTTTGATTACCCCATCGCCGGCTACAAGGTCGGCCGTGCCGTGGCGGCGGGGGAGTGCGACCTCGGCGTGCTTATCTGCGGCACCGGCGTCGGCATCAGCCTCGCGGCCAACAAGGTCGAGGGCGTGCGTGCCGTGGTGTGCTCCGAGCCGTTCAGCGCCAAGCTCTCGCGCATGCACAACAACACCAACGTGCTTGCCTTCGGTGCTCGCGTGGTGGGATCCGAGCTCGCCAAGATGATCGTGGACGAGTGGCTCGACGCCGAGTTCGAGGGCGGCCGCCACGAGCGCCGCGTGAACATGCTGAACGAGATTGACCAGACCCGTCATCTCAAGGCCGTCGACGAGGCGTAAGAGCAAGCGTAAGAGCCCGTTTGCGAAGAGACACGATTCAGCTTTCGACGGCTGAAATCACACGAGAAGGCCGCGCGCCCGCTTTTGGGTGCGCGGCCTTTTGGTGTTGGCGGCATGAGCCCTGCTATATGAGCAAGACCTCAGCTGCCGCCATCTATGCCGTTTTGTCCTCTCAACGCCAGACGCGGCCGGGCGCTTGTCATGCCGAAAGACCCTGGAGCGTCGGGGCGGGGTATGTCGAGCGCGATATTTTTACCGTTCGTACCATTTTGCCTGGGTTCCCAGTGTGCTTGCGCGTTCGATGATGCGATGGGAGATGACGACTTCGCGCTCGGTGGGGTCGTTGCCGGCGAGCATTTGCAGCATCGTGTCCACGGCAAAGCGCGTCATGGATTCGGTGTTGCGCTCGATGGTCGATATGCCGGGGTTCGCCAAGCGCGAGTAGAGCGAGTTGTCGAGGCCGATCACCATTACGTCCTTGCCGGGAACGAGGCCATGGTCTTGCAGGGCCTCGCAGCAGCCGAGGGCGATGCGATCGCCGATGCAGGCTACACAATCGAAGGTGAAGCCGGATTCGAGCGCAAGCTCTATCTGATCGCGGGCGACTTCCTGGCTCGACTTTTTGTGAGTCATCTGCAGAAGCATCGACTCATCGTATTCGATGTTGTGATCGGTGAGGCTTTGCTTGAAAGAAGTGAGCGCTATGCTCTCTTCGCAAAGATCATCCTTGCTCCTGAACATCAGCAATACGGGGCGTTTGCAGCCGCGTTTGATGAGCAGTTCGGTTTGGTCGCGGACCATCGCGGTGAAGTCGTTGCACGCGATGGTATAGCGCGACGGCCGCTCGGGATAGGTGAAGTCGACGAATGCGCACGGTATGTCGCAGAGCACCGAGAGGTCGCCCAGGTGCTCGCCGCCGACAAAAAAGATACCGTCCGTGTTGCGCTGCTTGAGTTCCGCAAGGTAGTCGGCGTTCTCGGCGTCGCGGTACCACGTGTTGCAGATAAACGACGTGTATCCGTGTTCATGCATGCTGCGCTCGATGGAGAGGACCATACGCGAGAAGTAATCGTTGCTGACGTCGGGTGTGACGATGCCGATGGTGTTGCTGCGGCGCTCGCGCAGGCCGCGAGCCGCGAGATTGGGCATATAGCCGAGCTCGTCGGCGGCTCGCATGACGAGCTTCCGTGTTTTTTCGGAAAAGCGTCCGCGGTCGTTGAGTACGTTTGAGACGGTGGCGGCGCTGACGCCAACAGCTTGGGCGATGTCGTAGATAGATGCGGGCATGGGATGTGCACCTCGCGGGCTTGTGTGATACGGACATGTGGTTGCACTGAATATACCCTATTTGGTGTATCGATTAACCACTTACCGTGAAAAAGTAACCGTTTACCCAAGCGGATGGAATGCGCAGGCAATCGGGTTTGCTGAATCGATTAATCTACTAATCGTCTCGAAGCTGAATCGATTAAGCAAAAGACAGGGGCTCCCCGACAAGGCTGGGCGAACTGCTCCGCTCTTGTGGCTGCACCACTGCGATCCGCGTTTCCGTGCGAGCGAGGCTGCGGTTCAAAGAGGGGGTGACAGGGCTTTCCCATACATTGCTTAATCGATTGAGCAATCCTCAACGAAAGGGTTCATCATGAGGAAGATCGTTCTGTTCTGCTCGGCCGGCATGTCCACCAGCCTGCTGGTCACCAAGATGCGCGAGGCGGCAGCGGCCCAGGGTTACGAGGCCGATATCGACGCATTCCCGGTGGCCGACTCCTCCAAGCATGCCGATGCCGACATCGTGCTCATCGGCCCGCAGATCCGCTTTAAGCTCGCGCAGCTCAAGGGCGAGTTCGCTTGCCCGGTCGAGGCTATCGACATGCAGGCGTACGGCACCATGGATGGCGAGAAGGTCATCGCCCAGGTCAAGAAGGTTCTGGGGGATTAGCTATGGCAGACCAGACTCAAGAGCAGCAGATGGTCGCGTTCGAGATCATCGCTTCGGTCGGCTGCGCTCGCAGTTGCTACATCGAGGCGATCCACGCCGCGCGCGACGGTAAATTCGATGAGGCTGCGGACTTTATCAAGCAGGGTCAGGACGAGTTCCTCAAAGGCCACGATGCGCATCTTTCGCTGGTGCAAAAGGCTGCTGCGGGCGAGAGCGCTCCGACCGACATTCTGCTCACGCACGCCGAGGATCAGCTCATGAGCGCCGAAGGATTCGGCATCTTGGCGGAGGAATTCGTCAGCGTCTACAAGAAGCTGGAGGCCGGCGCCTGAGGGCCCGTCTGCGCGCATTCGTTTACCTAGGGCACCGCGGCTGCAGACGCGCCCCTCATCAAAACGATCACAACCGATTTTTAACAGGCTCTCTATCAGAGGGAAGGGGACTCTTATGTCTGAAGAGACCAAACGGTCACCGCTCGACGCCGCCATGGATAAAGTCATGGCGCTCGCGGATCCGCTCAACAAGTTCGCTAACCTGCCCGCGATCGCCGCGGTCCAGGACGGCCTCATCGCGGTTATGCCGCTTATCCTGATCGGCTCGATTTCGCTCGTTGTCTCGCTTCTGGGCACCGACTCCATCGGCGGCGTGATGATCCTGCCGTTCTTGGCTCCGTTTGTAAGCCAGATCCAGGTCATCAATTCACTTACCATGGGCTTCCTCGGTATCTATGCCGCCATCACCATTCCGGCGTCTTATGCCGAGAGGCAAGGGCTCGACGTCAAGACCGCCTCGCTTCTGGGCCTCGCCATCTTCTTCATGTTCACGCTCAACGGCCTGAACGACGACGGCTCCATCGCAACCACGGCGTTCGGCGCCACGGGCCTCTTCGCCATCATCGTGTCGTCCCTTGTCGGCGTGTGGATCTACCAGATGCTCGTAAAGGCCGACATCACCATCAAGATGCCTGCTGGCGTGCCGCCCGCGGTCGGCGCCGCCTTTACCTCGCTCATCCCGTTCGCCATCGTGCTCGCTATCTGCTGGGTTATCCGTACGATGCTCGATTTCGACTTCGTCAACTTCCTGACCACGTTCTTGACCCCGCTTGTCGGCGCTGCGGACAACATCTTCGTCTATACGCTCGACCGCACCGTTTCCGCGCTTCTGTGGGCTTGCGGCCTGCATGGCGACAACATGTGGACCACGCCCATCTTCTCCGCGTTCCAGCTTATCTGGACCGACGAGAACGCTGCTGCCAAGGTTGCCGGCGAGGCCCTGCCCCACGTTTGGACCTACAGCGGCATCGATCGCATCTCCACGTGGCCTGCGCTGGTGTGGCCGCTCATCTTCCTGATGATCCGCTCCAAGGTCAAGTATCTCCGTACGCTCGGCTGGGCCTGTCTGCCCGCGGCCGTCTGCACCATCGTCGAGCCGGTTATCTTCGGCCTGCCCGTCGCCCTTAACCCGTTCCTGCTCGTCCCGTTCGTGCTGACTTCGATCATCGTGGCCGTCCTTACCTACGGCTCGTTCGCGCTTGGCATCTTCGCCAGGTTCTTCACTACGCTGCCCTGGGCCACCCCTCCGTTCATCCTGGCTCCGCTGGGTACCGGCGATATCTTCACCGTCGTTATCCCTATCGTCGCCTTCCTGATCGGTCTCGTCATCTACCTGCCCTTCTGGAAGATGTTCGAGAAGAACCTGCTTGAGAAGCAAGAGGCTGAGGAGGCTGCCGAGAAGGCTGCAGCCGAGGCGGCCGAAGCCTAAGCGTTTGCTTGTAGCTTGAAATAGGGGTGCAGGGCGTGTTCGTCGGCACCCCTATTTGCAACGGCGACTCGTTGACGCTCTGCAGGGTGCGCCGTTGCGCCGACGGAAATTAAGGCAACGGGGCGTTAACGGTCGGTGACGATCGGTTTGTATCTATCGCGTAATCACTAACGTAAGAAAGGTTGTTGCAATGGGAACGTTCGCTAAAGATTTCCTTTGGGGTGGCGATATCTCTGCCACGCAGATCGAGGGCGGCTGGGACGAGGGCGGTAAGAGCCCTGTCGAGACCGACTACATGGTTGGCGTTACGCGTGACGTGCCCTTCCGTTACGGCTTTTACCGCACCGAAGACGGCACTGAGGGCACCATGCAGCTCTATTCGGGTACGCTGCCCAAGGGCGCCAAGATGATCTTCAAAGAGGGCTACGAGTATCCCAACCACGTGGCGTCCGACTTCTACCATCATTGGAAAGAGGACCTCGGCATGCTCGCCGAGATGGGCTTCACTGCGTTGAACATCACCATCAGCTGGGCGCGCATCTTCCCGGCGGGCGTCGAGGCAGGCGTGAACCTCGAGGGCGTGCAATACTACAGGGACGTGCTCACCGAATGCAATCGTCTGGGCATGGAGCCCATCTGCACGCTCTATAAGTACGACATGCCGTTCTTCTACGTGAGTGATTGGGGCGGCTGGTCCAACCGCAAGCTCATCGACGAGTACATCGAGTTCGCGCGCGTGTGCTTTAGCGAGTTCAAGGGGCTGAGCCATCACTGGGTCACCTTCAACGAGCTCAATATCCTCAAGGCCACACTCGATACGGCTCCCAATCTCACACAGGCCGACAAGCAGCGAATCTTTGAGGAGACGCACAATCAGCTTGTGGCCTCTGCGCGCGCGGTGAAGCTGGCGCACGAGATCGATGCCGACAATCTTGTGGGCTGCATGGTCGCGGGCTTCTTTGCCTACCCGCTTACTTCCGACCCGGCAGACCAACTGTACGTCCAGAAATACATGCAGGACTATCTCTACTACTTCGGTGACGTGATGGTGCGCGGCGAGTACCCGAGTTTTGCCGGGCGTCTGTGGGATGAGTACGGGGTCGATCTTAAGGTGAGCGATGAGGACGCTGCGACCCTCAAGGCGGGCACGGTGGACTTTTTGCCGTTCTCGTACTATTACACCAACGTCTTCACCACGCATGAGCTCGCTGATGACGAGAAGAGCTCCAACGCGACCCTTGGCGGTGCCAAGAACCCTTATGTGGAGGCGACTCCTTGGGGTTGGGATATCGATCCGGTGGGCTTCAAGGTGGCACTGCACACGCTCAACGATCACTACTACGGAACGCCGCTTTTGGTGGTCGAGAACGGCATGGGCACCTTCGACAAGCTCGAGGAAGATGGCACCGTTCACGACGATTACCGTATCGCCTATCACCGCGCGCATATCCAGAACATGCGCGAGGCCGTGGCCGAGGGCGTGGATCTGCTCGGCTACACCATGTGGAGCTGCATCGACCTCATCACGGCGAGTACCGGTGAGATGCGCAAGCGCTACGGCTTTATCTACGTGGATGCAGCCGACGACGGCAGCCCGAACGGTACCTACAAGCGCTATCGCAAAGACAGCTTCTACTGGTACAAGAAGGTTTGCGAGAGCAACGGCGAGGACCTGGCGTAAAGGGCCTGGAGCCTCGGTTCAGGCGGTATGGGGTCGCGATGGCGCGCCGCGACGCTGACGGGAGCGGCCGGTTTCGTACCGGCGGGCATTCCGGGCGGCTATGGCTTCGCAAAGGAGCGCGGCCCCTATCAATCACGGCGTAATACATGGCTCGGTATCTCCGGGTAAGCACGAAAGGACTATCCAATGGCATTTCCCAAAGGCTTTCTGTGGGGCGGCTCCATCAGCGCCGCGCAGGTAGAGGGCGGCTGGAACGAGGGCGGCAAGAGCCCCGTGCAGATCGATTTCGCCGGGCCCGATGCCGGTATCGGGCATCGTCCCGTCTACTATCGCGCGGCTGACGGCACACGCGGCGTGATGCGTCAGTTCGATCGCCTGCCCGAAGGCGCGAGCTACGAGCTTTTCGACGACGTGAGCTACACCAACCACGACGCTACCGATCATTACCATCACTGGCGCGAAGACCTGGCGCTCTTTGCCGAGATGGGCTTTACCACCTTCAACACGACCGTCAGCTGGGCGCGCATCTACCCGCATGGCGTGGCGGGCGGCGTCAACCAGGAGGGCGTGGAGTTCTACCGCGAGGTCTTTGCCGAGGCGCGCCGCCTGGGAATGGATCCCGTCATCACCCTCTATAAGTACGATGAGCCCATCTACTTTGAGGAGACCTACGGCGGTTGGGACAACCGCGCCATGATCGACGAGTTCGTGGCCTTTGCCAAGACCTGCTTTACCGAGTACAAGGGACTTATCGACAAATGGGTCACCTTCAACGAGATCAATGTGCTCATGATGTTCGATCCCGAGAACCCGGTGCGTATCGCCGAGACGCATAACCAGATGGTTGCCGCGGCGCTTTCCGTGCAGGCGGCGCACGAGATCGATCCCGAGCTCAAGGTGGGCTGCATGATCGCCGGCCAGTGTTCCTACCCCTACACCTGCGATCCGGCCGACGTACTCGCCAACCAGCAGACCATGCAGGAGCGTTTTTTCTACTGCGCCGACACCATGGTGCGCGGTGCCTATCCCACGTGGGCCAAGCGCGTGTGGGCGCATCACGGTGCCGCGGACTTTGCCGTGAGCGACGAGGACGCCTCCGTGCTCCGCGCCGGCAAGGTCGACTTCATGGCGTTCAGCTACTACAGCTCCTCGATCGTCACCACGCACGAGCTCGACGCCGATGAGGTGGCGGGCAATCTTTCCACCAGTGTCAAGAACCCCTACCTCAAGGCGAGCGAGTGGGGCTGGCAGATGGATGCGACGGGCTACCGCTACTTCTTGAACGTCATGAACGATCGCTACGATGTGCCGCTGTTCGATGTCGAGAACGGCCTGGGCGCCATCGATACGCCGGTTACGGAAGACGGCGAGCTGCGCGTGCACGACGATTACCGCATCAACTATCTGCGCGATCACATCAAGAACCTGCACTCGGCAATCGAAGAAGACGGCATCGACATCTTCGGCTACACCACCTGGGGCCCTATCGATCTGGTCGCCTTTACCACCGGGCAGATTAAGAAACGCTACGGCTTTATCTATGTCGATCGCGATGACGAGGGCAAGGGCGACTTCGGGCGGTATCGCAAGGACAGCTTCTTCTGGTACCAGAAGGTCTGCCGTTCGAACGGCGCTGAGCTGGACTAGTGCCGACCCGAGCCATACGGGCGCGGACGTGAGCGAGCCGCCGGGCCTGTGCTCGGCGGTGCGCCGGGGTGGAGCCTTGTGTTGCAAGGGGAGGGCTTCGCCCGACGGCGCTTTTTGAATTTGCACCGCAGATGCCCCCACGGGGGCCAAGTGCGGTCGGATAGTGAAAACGAACCACAAGAGAGGACATCTGATGGCAGACGACGTGATGCGCCTGATTTCGGCAACCAAGAGCGACTTCGAGCAGATGAGCCCCATGGACCTCAAGCTTTCGATTGCTAAATCCGAAGGGCGTGTGGTAATGGGTCAGCACTGCCTGATTCCCGCCATGGGCGAGGGGCTGGTACAGCACGTGACCAACACCGAGGTCATGTTCGCTATGGGTGCCGACATGGTGCTTTTGAACGCGTTTGACTTCGATGACCCTACGACCAATATCGGTCTGCAGGGCCTGAGCTACCGGGAGCTCAAGGCACTGGTGGGGGAGCGTCCCATTGGTTTCTACTTGGGTTGCAGCCCCTATGCCAAGCCGTCCAAATCGGACGAGGGCCGCTACAACCCCATGGGTATGCACGCCTCGAGGGAACATGTGGCGCGGGTCGTCGAGTGGGGCGCCGACTTTATCGTATTGGGTGGTGACCCCGGTACGGGAACTAAGATGCAGGACATCATCGATACCTGCAGGTGGATCAAAGACGAATACGGCGAGAGGCTCTTTGTGTTCGCCGGCAAGTGGGAAGACGGCTTTGCCGAAAAGGTGCTCGGCGATCCCACGGCTGATTACGATGCGCGCGCTGTGGTGCGCTCACTCATCGATGCCGGTGCCGATTGCATCGACCTGCCGTGTCCGGGCACGCGCGCCGGTATCACGGTTGAGGACATCCGCGAACTCGTGACCTTGGCGCACACCTACAAGCCCGGCACGCTCGCCATGTGCTTTCTCAACAGCTCCGTCGAGGGGGCCGATGTGGACACCATCCGCGCCATCACGCTCATGATGAAGCAGACGGGCGCCGACATTCACGCTATCGGCGACGGCGGTTTTGCCGGCATGCCGACGCCCGAGAACGTTCATCAGATGTCTGTGACGCTCAAGGGGCGCGGCTACACCTATTTCCGCATGGCGAGCACCAATCGCTAGTTTTTCGATACGCCGACACGTAGCGTTCGACTTGGTCGATGTTCATTGACGAGTTGGTTGCCGGACCCCATGTGCGGTCGTGATCATCGGTGTTCGATTGCTCTCGGCGGCGCTTGGCATGCGACACCAATCGTGATGGTGTAATGGTTGCGAAACCGTTTACCCAACCGTTTACTCAGACAAATCGCTCGGTGAGTATACGTTTACTCAAGGCAGGCTATCCTGACATTGCGTAAACGATTACCTAGCCGCTTCACAAGGAAAGGGACCAAATATGCTTCTTTGCCCCAGCATGATGTGCGCCGACTTCGGCAACCTGCGCCACGAGGTCGAGGCGCTCGATGTCGCCGGTGCCGACATCTTCCACTGCGACATCATGGACGGAACCTTCGTTCCCAACATCACCATGGGCGCCATGGACGTGCGGGCCGTGCGCTCCGCCACCGAAAAACCCGTCGACGTGCATCTCATGATCGAGAACCCGGCCGCCAAGGTCGACCTGTTCCTCGATGCCGGTGCAGATATCGTCTACATCCATCCCGAGTCGGAGCGCTACGTGGTCAAGACGCTCGCGCACATCAAGGACCGCGGTGCGGCGCCCGGCCTCGTCATCAACCCCGACACCTCCATCGAGACTGTCGAGGAGATGCTCAATCTCGTCGACTACGTGATGGTCATGACGGTGAACCCCGGCTTTGCGGGACAGAAGTTCATCGACTTCACCAAAAAGAAGATCGCTCGTCTGGCGGCTCTCAAGGACGAGTACGGCTTTGAGCTCATGATCGACGGCGCCTGCAGCCCACAGGTGGTGCGCGAGCTCTCGGCGGTGGGCGCGGACGGCTTCGTGCTCGGCACGAGCGCGCTGTTCGGTAAAGAAATCGGCTATGCGGAGTGCCTCGAGAATCTCCGCGCGGGAAAGGACTACTAAGCATGAAGATCGCTATCGGGAACGACCACGTGGCCGTCGAACTCAAGAACATCATCAAGGAGCACCTGGAGTCCAAAGGTCACGAGGTCGTGAACTTCGGCACCGATTCCGCTGAGCGTTTCGACTATCCCATCAGCGGCTACAAAGTTGGCCGCGCGGTGGCTTCGGGCGAGTGCGACCTGGGTGTGCTCATCTGCGGCACCGGCGTCGGGATCAGCCTTGCCGCCAACAGCGTGCAGGGCGTGCGCGCCGTGGTGTGCTCCGAGCCGTATTCGGCTAAGCTCAGCCGTCAGCACAACAACACCAATATCGTGGCCTTCGGTGCCCGCGTGGTGGGCCAGGAGCTTGCCAAGATGATCGTCGACGAGTGGCTCGATGCTGAATACGAGGGCGGCCGTCACCAGCGCCGTATCGACATGATCGCCGAGATCCGCGAGACCCAGGGACTCAAGGCCGTCGACGAGGCGTAAAGCTTCGGACTGGCCGCCTCTTTTGAATCGCGCCTCGTGCGTAAGAGAGCGCGCAACTTGCATCGCAGGCTGCGCGGTCTTGCTTGTAAGGGCGAGATGGCGCCGCCCTGCGCCGGGTCGGCGACCTTGGCGCGCCCAACAGGTGCGCTCGCGTTGCCTTAAGGGGCGAGGGGAGGGCAAGACAAGCCTTGGCGGCGTCCGAGACGAGATATCAAAGCGGCGCCCGGGCGGCTCGGCCCCAGGTCCTGCGCTACTCCGTGGAGGCGCGCTCGACCAGCTCGACCGGGATCACGGTCTCGCGTGCGGGCTTCTCGCCGCGGAGCAGAGCGAGAAGCGTTCGGCACCCGGCTTCGGCCATCTTCTCGGGAAAACGGTGCACCGAGGTGAGCTGCGGCGTGAGCAGCCGTGCATAGAGAGAGTCGTCAAAGCCGGCCACCTTCACCCGGCCGGGTACATCGATCTTGGCTGCTCGCAGCGCGTTGAGCGCGCCGATGGCGGCGTGATCGCTCGAGGCGGCGATACCGTCGAACTCGATGCCGCGCTCGATAAGCCCGGTCACGAGGCCCTCGGATTCGTCCATGCTGGGGCGCTCGCCCGTAACGAAGAGCATGAGGTCGCGGTCGAGTGCGATGCCGTGTTTGTCGAGGGCGGCTTCGTAACCGTCTTGTCGGTTGTTGCTCTTAAAGCTCGCCGAATGGCTCGCGATGTAGATGATGCGGCGGCACCCACGCTCGATCAGATGCTCGGTCAAGAGCTCCATGCCGAGTTTTTCGTCGGAGCGCACCACAGGGATGTCGAGCGTGTTCTCGGGGTAGCGGTCCACGCAGACGATGGGCAGGCCCCGGGGCACAAAGTCGGCATCGAGCATGTGGAGGCCGCTGATGCAGAGCAGCCCGTCGACGAGCTTGCTGGTGAGCGTCTTGAAGTACTCCTGCTCGCGGGCGGGGTCGTTGGCGGTATTGCAGACAAAGACCGAGTAACCCTCGGCCTGCAGCACGCGCTCGGTATGCAGGGCCAGGGTGGAGAAGAAGTCGTTCGAGATATCGGGCAGGATCATGCCGATGTTGCCCGATTTGGAGCTGCGGAGGCTGCGTGCGGCCATGTTGGTCACGTATCCGCTCTCGTCGATGATCTTCTGCACGCGCTTGCGTGTGTCTTCCGAAAAGCGCCCGTTGTTGTTGATGACGCGCGACACGGTTGCCACCGACACGCCGGCCATCTGGGCGATATCGCGTATGGAGAGCTGCTTGCCCATGTTCGACCCCTTGTTTTCGCGCATATGCATGGTGAGTAAACGTTTGCTCATTGTAGCGTGTTCTCGCAGGGGAGTGGCGAGAGGGCGTTGGCTTCCGACGTTCGTTCACATCGCTCGCCGGCACGGGGATATGTCGATTGACGACGCGGTTGATAGAAAAAACGGGCCGCGCATCTGCTCGATACGCGGCCCGGTTGCCTACGCGGTTTGAGGAGTTGCGGGTGTCGTCTACGCGCTCGCTGCGGCGCCCTTGGCGGCCAGGATCGCGTCGATGAGCACGGCCACGCCGCGGTCGTTGTTGCTCGGCACCTGGAACTCGGCATGCTCGTGCATGTGCTCCTCGGCGTTTGCCACCACAAAGCTGTGGCCCACGCGCTCGAGCATGGGGATGTCGTTGTAGGTGTCGCCCACGGCGGCTGCGTCGGCGATGTCGATCCCCAGGCGCTCGCAGAGATGCGCGATGCCCGACCCCTTGTTCACGCCCGTGTTCATGCAGTCGATCCACTCGCGCCCCGCGTTGGTGATGAACGCCTGCTCGCCGAAGAGGGGGTTGTAGACCTCGCGGAACCGTGGCTCGGCGTCCCATGCGGGAAAATAGATCGAGCACTTGTCCGACTCGGCGTCGATATCCTTAAAGGTGTCGATGTAGCGGATGTCCTTGTAGTACTTGTAGAGCGCCTCGGTGTGCGCGCGATCGCGCTCGAGCACGTAGGCCTTGTCGAAGCAGCAGAGCACCGGAACGCTGTCGCCTTCGCTCTCGGCATGGCAGAGGATGGACCGATAGATCGCGGGGTCCATGAGGCTTCGAAAGACGCTCTCGCCCTTATAGATGATCTCGCCGCCGTTGTCGGGGCAAAAGGCCATGCTGGCCGCGTGTTCGGGGAACGCCATCTGGAGCGTGGGGCCGGGGCGCCCGCTCGCGGGGCAAAAGACCACGCCGGCCTCGGCGAGCGCGGCGATGCTCTCGGCCATGCCGTCGGGCTGCGAGCCGTCGTCGGCCAGGAGCGTGAGGTCCATGTCGACGGCGATGAGCCTGATGTCGGCAAGATGGGCGTCTTCGGTGTAGTCCTTGATCATGGGCGTCTCCCTGAGGCTCGGTCGGTTTCTCCGGCGTATTCTACACCGCCATAGCAAGGCTTTATGAACCCCGGAAAAACGTTTGCACTATCGCACGCTAAAGCATAGACTCGGTAAAGCGCAAAATTCGCGCCGGTTCGGCTACGGACGCCGTGCCGAAGACAAGGATTGCTCCACTAGCTATCAAGGGTGAAAGGAAGCAAACATGAGCAAGGATAAAGTCGTTCTGGCCTATTCCGGCGGCCTCGACACCTCCGTCATCGTCAAGTGGCTGCAGGTTGAGCGCGATCTCGATGTCGTCGCCATCACCGGCAACGTCGGCCAGGACGAGAAGGACCTCTCTTGGATCGAGCAGAAGGCGCGCGACATGGGCGCCGTGCACTCCGAGGCGGTCGACATGCGCGAGGAGTACGCCGAGAACTATCTCTCCCGCGCCATCAAGGCCAACGCCAAGTACCAGCGCGTCTACCCGCTGCTTTCGGCCCTCTCGCGTCCGCTGATCTCCAAGCGCATCGTCGATATCGCGCACGAGACCGGCGCCAAGTACGTTGCCCACGGCTGCACCGGCAAGGGCAACGACCAGGTGCGCTTTGAGACCGAGATCCGTGCCCTCGACCCCTCGCTCGAGATCGTGGCGCCCGTCCGCGTCTGGGACCTCACCACGCGCGACTCCGAGATGGAGTGGGCCGCCGCGCACGACGTTCCCGTGCCCACCACCAAGAAGAAGCCCTATTCCATCGACGACAACCTCTGGGGCCGCGCCATTGAGTGCGGCGTGCTCGAGGACACCTGGAA
Organism: Faecalibacterium prausnitzii; assembly: GCA_963603165.1. Lineage (GTDB taxonomy): Bacteria > Actinomycetota > Coriobacteriia > Coriobacteriales > Coriobacteriaceae > Collinsella. The sequence continues at coordinate 4,014 of CAVCLY010000031.1, read as the reverse complement.
CGAGCCGCCCTCGGACATCTGGACGATGACCGCTGACCCGGCCGACTGCCCCGATGAGCCCGAGACCGTCGTCATCTCGTTCGAGAAGGGCATACCCTGCGCCATCAACGGCGAGAAGATGAGCCTCCTCGACGTGGTCATCAAGGCCAACGAGATCGCCGGCCGCAACGGTTACGGCCGTATCGACATGGTCGAGAACCGCGTTGTCGGCATCAAGTCGCGCGAGTGCTACGAGTGCCCGGGCGCCCTGCTGCTCATCACGGCCCACGAGACCATGGAGCAGATGTGCCTCGACGTGCACACCCAGAAGACCAAGCGCGAGCTCGACGACCAGTGGGCCGATCTCGTGTACAACGGCCTCTGGTTCAGCCAGGCCAAGCTCGCGATCGACGCCTACAACGACTACGCCTCGCAGTTCGTCACCGGCGACGTGCGCATCAAGCTCTGCAAGGGCGGCCTGTTCATCGACGGCATGCGCTCGCCCTACAGCCTCTACGACTACAACCTGGCCACCTACGACGAGGGCGACACCTTCGACCACACCGCTTCGCGCGGCTTCATCGCGCTTCACGGCCTCGAGAACCAGACCTGGTCGAGGATCCAGGGCCCCAAGTCGGGCAACACCCCGATCTATTAAAGTCTCAAACTGGTAAGCTAGCTTGAGTGGGCGGCGCGTCCGGATCTCCCGGCGCGCCGCATTCTTTAGCGTCGCATGTTCACATTTACGAAAGGGGAGCTCGATGGCTCTTTGGGGAGGCCGTTTTGAGGCAGGCGTGGCCGAGGTCACGCAGGAGTTCGGCGCGTCGCTGCCGGTCGACAAGCATCTCTACCGTCAGGATATCGCGGGCTCAAAGGCCCATGCGCGCATGCTCGCCGCGCAGGGCATCATCAGCGCCGAGGATGCCGAGCAGATCCGCTCGGGGCTCGATGCCATCCAGGCCGATATCGATGCCGGCAACTTCACCTTCGACATCAACGACGAGGACATCCACATGTCCATCGAGAGCGAGCTCACGCGCCGCATCGGCGAGGCCGGCAAGCGCCTGCACACCGGTCGCTCGCGCAACGACCAGGTGGCGACCGACACGCGCCTGGCGGTAAAGGCGCTCGCCAAGGAGCTCATGGGCGCCAACCTCGAGCTGCGCCGCGTGCTCGTGGATGCCGCCGAGAAGAACGCCGACGTGATCCTGCCGGGCTACACGCATCTGCAACATGCCCAGCCGGTGCTCTTCTCGCACCACCTGCTCGCTTATGTGTGGATGTTCACACGCGACTTCCGCCGCCTTTCCGCTGCGTTCGAGGCTGCCGACGCCTGCCCGCTCGGCGCCGCTGCGCTCGCCGGCACCACCTACCCCCTCGATCGCCAGATGACGGCCTCCGAGCTCGGGTTCACCGATGTGATCCCCAACTCGCTCGACGCCGTGTCGGATCGCGACTTTTTGCTCGATCTGCACTATGCCGGCTCCGTCATGGCCATGCATCTCTCGCGCCTCTCCGAGGAGATCGTGCTCTGGAGCAGCTCCGAGTTCGGGTTCATCACGCTCTCCGACAGCTACTCCACCGGCTCCTCGATCATGCCGCAGAAAAAGAACCCCGACTTCGCCGAGCTCATCCGCGGCAAGAGCGGCCGCGTGTACGGCAATCTCGTGCAGCTGCTCGTGACCATGAAGGGTCTGCCGCTTGCCTACAACAAGGATCTGCAGGAAGACAAAGAGGGCGCGCTCGACACCGCCAAGACGCTCGGTCAGTGCCTCTCCGTCATGTCGGGCATGATCGAGACCATGACGGTCAACGCCGACGCCATGCTCCGCGAGTGCGGGGTGGGGCACCTGGCTGCAACCGATGTGGCCGACTACCTCGCCAAGCGCGGTCTGCCGTTCCGCGAGGCGCATGCCGTGGTGGGGCACCTGGTGCTCACCTGCGAAAAGCGCGGATGCAATCTCGAGGACCTGCCGTTTGAGGTGTTCCGCGAGGCGAGTCCGCTCTTTGATGAGGACATCACCGAGGCGCTCGATATCCCCGCGATCGTTGCCGCGCGCACGACCGAGGGCGGCACGGCTCCCGAGGCCGTTGCCAAGCAGCTCGCCCGCGCCAAGAGCTCTCTCGCCATGGACGAGGGCGCTTTTGAGGGCCTCTCGCCGGTCGTCGAGATGGGCGTGCTCTAGGTTTTTGGTTTTGCTGCGTTCGGGAATGGGCCTGCCCGTGCGTGCTGGCGGTCCTTACCGGACGCAGCTCTGTTACTGCTCGCTGTCGTCTGCGAACGTGCGATGGCGGGCTTACCCATGTGGCGCGGCGTCGTGGCGCGGTGTCCGGCTTTGCTGTTCGCGCGCGCGTTTTGCGGGCGATTTGCGATTTGCCTAACGTGGCGTGACGCTCGGCCGCGCCTTTTGCCCGACGCGCTTCTTGCGTTTCCGGGCCGCGGCGCCTGTTTTCGGCTGCTGCAGGCGGGCTCGGTTGAACCCTACCGTTCGCCGATTCGAACTTGTTCGAACAAGTTTATGATAAATCCGCAGTTGCACGGCTGAATTTGGGGTACAAGCGAGGGGTTGCCCGCTTTGTTTTCGACCGTTTACCTGCTTCGATAGCCAGATAACGCGTTTTAGCACGGTAAGGCGCGGAACAGATGGTAACCTTTTGATGTTCAGTAACTAAGGAGGACAACATGGGACTGTTCGATATGTTCAAGAAGAAGGCCGAGCCTGCGGCTCCCGCTGCTCCGGCTAAGCCTGCCGCTCTTTCGGTAACTCCCGAGGCCGGCACCGTTTACGCCCCCGTGAGCGGCCGTGCCGTCGCGCTCGCAAGCGTGCCCGACCCCGTCTTCAGCACCGAGGTGCTCGGCAAGGGCTGCGCCATCTGGCCCAACGGCGACACTGTCTATGCGCCCGTTTCGGGTACCGTCACGGTGACCATGGGCCACGCGGTCGGCATCGCCGGCGAGGACGGCACCGAGGTGCTCGTGCACGTCGGCATCGATACCGTCAGCATGGAGGGCAAGGGCTTTGAGGGCTTTGTGTCCCAGGGCGATACCGTCAAGGCCGGCGATCCGGTCCTCAAGTTCGATAGTGCCGCTATCGAGGCCGCTGGCTTTAAGGATTGCGTGATGCTCATCGTGTCGAACTCTGCTGAGTTCGCTACGGTCGACATGAAGGTTGCGGCCGAGAGCCAGATCGAGGCCGGTGCTGCCGCGCTCGCGGTTGCCAAATAGGCGATTCGTTGGTTTGTGCCCGTTCCCGTAGTGGGCGGATTCGAAGGGCTGCATGAGCAGCCCTTTCTTTTTAGAGGTCGATTTAAACGCTTCAATATCAGAATCTCGACAAGCTTTATTTACGCTCTTCAAGGACTTTTTTAAGAAAAAGGCAAGCTAATTAGGGTGTCTGTTCTTTAAGGAACGATAGAGCTCCAAAATTAGAACGCTTCAAAACCAAATTTGCTTCAAATTAGCGCTGACCTGCGCAAATGTTCTCCATGCATCTGGTACCATAGCAACAGCGCCCGCGAATGGGACTTTATGCGAGCGCGTGACATAGAAGGGTATCTGTATGGCTGTCGAAAAGACGTTCATCATGATCAAGCCCGATGCCGTGCGTGCGCGCAGGGCCGGCGAGATCATCGCTCGCATCGAGCGTACCGGTCTCGAGATCGAGCGCATGGAGAAGTGCATGCTCGACGAGGAGACCGTCAAGGTTCACTATGCTCACCTTTCCGACAAGCCGTTCTTCGGCAACATCGTGTCGTTCATGACGAGCGGCCCGGTCATCAAGATGGTCGTCTCGGGCCCGAGCGCCATCAAGAAGATGCGTACGCTCATGGGCGTGACCGACCCGGTCGAGGCTGCCCCGGGCACCATCCGCGGCGACTTCGCGGTCGACGTCAACTCCAACGTGATCCACGGCTCCGATGGTCCCGATACCGCGGCTGCCGAGATCGAGCGCTTCTTCGGCTAAATCGGCGCATGCGCGCCTCTCAGTAGGGGAGAGGCGCGTGTACATACTTGTGTGCGCAAGGGCATCGACG
>CAVCLY010000030.1:0-21556 GCA_963603165.1 Faecalibacterium prausnitzii | reverse complement strand
TGGAACCACGTCAACCATCCCTCCGAGGTCGTCAAGGTCGGCCAGGAGGTCGAGGTCGAGGTTCTCGACGTCGATCTTAACCGCGAGCGCATCTCCCTCGGTCTCAAGCAGACCACCGAGGATCCGTGGCGCGCGCTCGTCAAGAAGTACCCCGTGGGCGCTATCGTCGAGGGCACCGTCACCAAGCTCGTGCCGTTCGGCGCGTTCGTCGACCTCGGCGAGGGCATCGAGGGCCTGGTGCACATCTCCGAGATGGCCAACAAGCACGTTGATCAGCCCAGCCAGGTCACCCACGTGGGCGACAAGGTTCAGGTCAAGGTCATGGAGATCGACCTCGACCGTCGTCGCATCTCCCTCTCGATGAAGTCCGCTGCCGAGACCCTCGGCGTGGAGATCGAGGTCGCTCCGCTCCCCGAGCAGAACGACGAGGCCGACGCTGAGTAAGTGCGGCTGCTAGCTTAACCAAGCTATGCGCAACGGGTCCCGACCGTTTGGCCGGGACCCGTTTTTTGTTTGCAGGGAGGCGTGTCTATCGTTTTGGGAAGGGGTCTTTAAAGGCCGGTGCGACATTTTGAGCGGTAGAGAGGGAAGCTGTTGCCGGTTACTCTGTACGTAACGATAAGCGCAATTACTGTATGAAACGCTCGGGGAGCGTCGCGCGTTTAGAAGCGCTTGGGGGTCTTTAGCTAAAATTAAATGAATTGCATACATTGCGCTCGAATCGGGGGCGTGCGATAGAAAGCGAGTCGTGTTATGTCGAATCGGATGGCCATGCGCGCAAGGGGAGTTCTGGTGCTCCTATCGGTTTTGCTGGGCGTCTTTGTCGTGGCGTGCCCTGCTTTTGCCGACACGCAGATCGCCCATACGGTCGACGCGCAGTTCACCGACCCCGCCGAGGCTGTCAAGGCCGGCTCGGCGGGCAAGACCGTCTACATGGACGCTGATTGGGAGCTGACGGGCGCCCTGGAGGTGAGCGGTACCCTCACCATCCAGATGGATGGGCACAGGATCTCTCTTGCTAAAGGTTCGGACGCCGCACTGTTCCGCCTTGCTGATAAGTCTTCGCTCACCTTGGTCGGATCCGCCACCGAGCGTGAATTCACCTATGATGCCTACACCGCAGGCGGCACCACCAAGGAAGCCAAAGTGAAGAGCGGTGGTCTTTTGACGGGCGCCGAAAGGGCTGCGGTCAGGATCTGCGACAAGGAATCCGAGCCGGTCAACGATGTCAGTCTCTCGTTCAAAAATATCGCAATCGCAGGCAACTGGGCCGAAAACGGAGCGGCCTTCTTTGTCAACGGCTATAGGTCAACCGCCGTGCTCGACAACGTCAAGATCCAAGACAACTACGTCTCAAAGCGCGGAGGAGCCATTTACAGCACCCTCACCAAGGATTCCTCGTTCTACCGCACCCAGCCCGGTTTTAAGGTGACCATGACGAATGGCTCCATCATCAGCTCAAACTATGCCCAGTACGGCGGAGCCGCCTATCTTGATAGGCGGTATTCCAGCATCGAAGGCGGCACCATCAAGGACAACGTCGCCAGTGAGCACGGCGGCGGCGTGTATGTCACTTGCACGACCCCGACCATCAAAGACTGCACCATCACCGGGAACAAGGCTAAAACCGGCGGCGGTGTTTATGTCTACAGCTACTACGACATCGCACTCGCCGGCAAGGTGGTCGTGAAGGACAATACTCGCAGTGGCGACGGCAGCTCCGACGATCTTTTCCTTAACTCGGATTTTTCAGTGCGTCTGTTCTCGATAACCAGGGCATATGCGACCAACAATGTCGACGAAGGGTCCGAAATCGGAATCCGAACCGTCCATGAGTCTTCGCGTTGCCTGGTGAAGTCGCTTACCAACTACATCGAGGGCGCGTTCTTCTTGGACGAGAAGGATGACTATCATCTCGAATATCGTGCGAGTGACAGCCAGCTCTTTGCCGTGGAGGGCGCGACGACCTATCCCGTCACCTTTCGCGGCACGACGACGTACTACGAGGCGGGGTCCACGGTGACCGTCGACGCCTCGAGAAGCGGGGACACAAGGGTCTTCAAGTGCTGGAACACGGAGAAGTCGACCGGGCTCCCCGGCGGCACCATCACCGAGAGCAGCAAGTACGACCCCGTGCTGACGTTCAAGATGCCCGAGCACTCAGTCAACCTCATGCCCGAGTACGCGGAGCCGGCCGCCAACGTCTGCCTGCTCGTGGCAAGCCCCGTCGCCGGTGAGGCGCTCCCCCAGGAGGGCACCCTGGTTCTTAAGGACGGCTCGAGTGTTGAGACCGGCCGCGTGACCGTCCCCCTCGAGTGGCATGAGGTCGCCTCCGACGGCTCCGAGACCGTCGTCACGGGAACGGCCAAATCGGCTGCCGACTACACCGTGGGCGTCGCTGTGGCCGAGGACGCCAAGGGCGGTGTTCTCTTCAGCCGCGACATCGCGGCCGCGAACGCAGCCGTATGGGTCGGCACGGAGGAGGACCACACTTCATCTCAGGTCGCGAGCGTCTTGGTGGATACGAACACGGGGACCCTCAGCATGCGCTCCAGGACCATCTCACTCGGGAAGACTCAGCTCGAAAAGGTTTACCTGGGCTATGTCTACGTGGTCGGCGGCACGAGCAGGGGCGCGCTCGCGGGCAAGCTTCCCGCATGGGCCTGGGCTATGCTCGCTGACGGCACGACCGTCAAGGTCGATGTTGACACGACGGGTGAGATCGACTGGCCGGACGGACTCTTTGATGGGAGCGGTAGGGTCGTCAACCCGGCGGACGGCAAGGAGTCCCAGACGTGGGAGGTGGAACTACCCGTCACGTGCAACGAGAAGACAGCCAACGCCAAGGGCCTGAAGGAGACGGTCCGCATTGTCGTATCGCAAAGCGATACCGAGACCGTGTCGGCGCCGACGCTGGTGCAGGCGGGTGGCTCGCTGGCGCTCGACGGCGACCTGGGCGCCACGGTCAATGTATCGTGCGCCACCGACGGAGCTACGATCAAGTACAAGATCGACGGCGGGGCCGAGCGGGAATACAGGGATGCGGACGGGATCGCCCTCATCGGTAAGGAAGGCGCGAGCAAGAAGGTCTCCGTCGAGGTCTGGGCCGTGAAGGGCGATTTCGAGTCCGAGCACGTGAAGACCGAGTACGTCCTCGACGACACGCTGGGCAAGGAACTTGTCGTGAAGCGGCGCGATACGGCGATCGAGCAGAAGACGGGCTCGTTCAAGGTGTTGGGAGATATCGGACGTGCGGCGACTATCACCGCTCCCGCCTGGGAGGGGCACGCGTTCGACCACTGGGAGGGCACGGATGCCCCGACCGGTGAGGACGCCTACAAGGGCGCGGTCAGCGTCGCTTCCTTCTCGGTCGGCCTTAACCTCACGGCTGTTTACGTGCCCGTGGTGACCGAGCTCAAGCTCGACCTCGACGCGCCGGTCGCCGGCGAGAAACTCGCCGGGTCGGTGTCGAAGATCGAGGCGAAGGCGGGGGAGTCCGACTCGCTCGAGGACGTGACAGCCTATTTCAAGAAGAACGGTGACGGTAAGCTCTCCGTCTCGTGGTCGCCCAACGACACCAAGGCCGGCTACCTGACCACCTATATCGCCTCGATCTCCCTCGAGCCGAGCGACTCGGTGGGCGGCGCGAGCTACAGGCTCTCCGAGGACATCAAGGTCGACGTCAACGGCGGCGACACCGACCTCACGGCGAGCGTGATGGAGATTGGCGGCGGCTACGCGCTGGTCGTCACCTTCCCCGAGACCGGCGGCGCCAAGCTCGAGAAGGTCGTCCAGCCTGAGGCGAGGGGCGTGAACTTCGTTGCGGCCGAGGCGGCGGCCGAGTCGGCGGCTGAGGGCGACTGGTCGTTCGAGGATGAGGACGGGGAGCCCGTGCTCCCCAAGGAGATCGCGGTTATGCTGACGGACGGCGGCTACGCCTTGGTCGATGTGGAGTGGGTGTCCCTCGAGGGCTTCGATGCCGCCGCCGAGGAGGCTCAGACCGTCACCGTCAAGGGCAGGGTCAAGCTCCCGAGCTACATCGAGCAGAACGGCGCCGACCTCGTTGTCAACCAGACCCTCAACGTCGCTGCGCCCGAGAGGGCCGAGGCGCCGACAGCCTCCCTCGAGGCCGGCAACTACAAGGGCGCCCAGAGGGTGGAGCTCTCCTGCGGGACCGAGGGCGCCACGATCCGCTATACGACCGACGGTACGGAGCCGACCGAGGCGAACGGTACCGTGTATACGGGCGCTATCGAGCTTAAGCGCAACGCCACGATCAAGGCGAAGGCATTTTGCGAAGACATGAGGGCGAGCTCGGTCGCCGCGTTCACCTACACCATCGAACACGAGGTCAGGTTTGACGCGGACGGCGGCTCGGAGGTCACCTCCCAATGGGTCGCCGACGGTGAGGCGGTTGCCAGGCCCACCGATCCGACCCGTGAGGGCCACGAGTTCCTCGGCTGGACATTCGACGGCGTCGCTTACGACTTCTCGAATCCCGTGAACGATGATCTCGAGCTTCTTGCCTCGTGGAAGAAGAGGGAGTCCGAGAAGGACGACGGTTCCGATAAGAAGGACGGTTCGGACGACAAGGACGACTACGACAAGGAGGATGACAAGTCCGACGGCTCCGATAAGAAGGACGATGACTCCGACGACGAGACCGATGACGAGAAAGGCGACGTTGAGAACGGCGGAGGCTCCGGCACGCAGGTGAGGGCCGAGACCACCACGACGACCGAGACCGTCACGACGAAGGCGTCCGCCAAGGGCGAAGACGACCTCCCCCAAACGGGCAACATCGTCTTCGGCCTCATCGCTCCGCTCGCCGTGGCCGGCATTGCGGCGATCATGGCGGCTTCTATCATCTGCAAACGCCGCGCTCAATAGAGCTTTGCTTTCACAGCGGCGCATGCTCTTTGCGCACCGAAAAGCCCGCTTCACTCAGGCGTGAGGCGGGCTTTCGTCTGTTTTGAGCTGAAAGAACAGCTTATTTGCGCTGTACGGCGTGCGCCGGTCTATCCTCGCGGCGTATAGCTCGGGCAAAAACCGATGGCGACGGCGTCTGTGCCCACGTGGGTGGCGATGGTGCAGCCGATGGGACCTGTGCCTGCATCGGTGTAGTCGTAGCCTTCGAGTGCTTTGCGCACGAGTTCTTGCTCCTCGACAGCACCGGTGTTGAGAATGCGCACACTGCTGCCGGGGTGCTCACGCAAAAAGTCGGTGACCTCGGACATCATCGCGCCTACGATGCGCTTGGTGCCGCGTGCTTTCTTGATGGCCTTGATCTCGCCGCTCGGCCATTCGGGGGCGATGCCCAGCCGGATGTTGAGCATCTGCGTGAGATGCCCGGCCAGCTTTGGTGCGCGCCCGTTTTTAACGAGGTTCTCGAGCGTGCGGGGGATGAGCAGCAGGCGTGCCTCGGAAAGAATCGAGCGCACTCCGGCCTCGGCCTCGTCGAGCGTGGCCCCGTCGGCTCGCATGGCTCGTGCGTATTCGACGATCAGGCCCTCGGCGGCAGAGCCGTTCTTGGTGTCGACGCAGCGGATATCGAGCGGGTGTTCGGCCGCTACCTGGCAGGCGTTCCCGTAACAGGCGCTCCAGGCACTGCAGAGCGAGATGAAGAGCGCGCCGTCGTGCCCGTCGGCTTGGATGCGGTCGAAGAGCGCGCGGAACTCACCGGCGGAGGGTTGCGAGGTGTGGGGGAGCGTTGCGCTCGCCGCCATGCGTCGCGCATATTCCTCGGCTGTGATCTGCACCTGGTCGAGCAGGTCCTCGCCCTCGATGATCACATGCAGCGGAATAACGTAGATCCCGAGTTCGGCAGCGCGGGCAGGCGAGATATCGGATGTCGAATCGGTGACGATGGCGTAGGACATGGCGCCTCCTGGGGAGCGAGTGCACACGTGGTGCAACGGCTGAAATGTTCGTAGAGTATAGTTCGAGTTATTCCACAAATAATGTTCTGCACGGGAATAACTCAGGAATAAGGCAGTTCGGACGACTGGAATCGCCATGCCGCCTATGGTTGCCTTCGTTTGTTTTGGCGTCAAAACTAAAAGTTGCTGGAAAACGCGCCGTCCGGGTGCTGCCGTGCTAGGGTTAATAACCTAAAAGAATGGCAAGAGTGACGGCGCACCCTGTTTTGCGCGATGCCCGAAGAGGCGTCGACGGGCGGGGTCGCGCTGTTTCGATGGGAACGATATGCAACTAAGTGACTTGGGGCAGCGGCCTGCGGTGCTGTTCGATTTTGATGGGACGGTGGCCGACACATCGAGGGCGGTCTTTATCTCAACGCGCAAGACGCTGCACGCGCGCGGCTTGACCGACGATGAGATCGGTGATCTGCGCCGTATGGTCGGGCCGCCCCTGCGCGAGAGCTTCCATGACTTTTGGGGTTTCTCGCGTGGGGAATCCGAGGTCCTCTGCGACGAGTACCGTGCCTTCTTTAACGAACTGACGGCCGAGGACTATCCGGTGTTCGATGGTGTGCGCGAACTTTTGGATGGGCTGAAGGGCGAGGGACGCCGCCTGGCGATTGCCACCTCGCGCATGGAGGACAAGGCGCGCGAGATGGTGGCCGAACTCGAACTCGACCAGTTTGAGTGCGTGGTCGGCATGAACCCGCCCGAGGGGCGCTGCGTCAAGGCCGATTCGATCCGCGATGCCCTGGAGCTGCTCGGAGCTGGGCCCGACGAAGCCGTGATGGTGGGCGACCGCCGTCACGACGTCGAGGGCGCACATGCGCAAGGTGTGCCGTGTATCGGCATCTATGCAGGTGCGGCGCTGCCGGGCGAGCACGAGCAGGCGGGGGCCGAGGCCGTGGTCCATTCCATTGACGAGTTGGCGGCCCTCTTCGGCTTGCGCAAGTGAGCCGTTTGCGGGCATAGTAGGCAGTGATGATTCGATTCGATACCGAACCTTCTGGAGGACGGCATGGATAAGGAAACGAACGAGAGCATCGACGCGTATGTCGAGGAGGTCTGGCCGCAGGTCCTCGAGGACATCTCGGAGCTTGTGAGCCATCCTTCGGTGGCCGATAGCGAGCAGGCGGAGCCCGGGGCGCCCTTTGGCAAGGCGGTGCGCGGTGCGCTCGATTGCGCGCTCGGTATCGCCGAGAAGCTCGGCTACACGGTGAGCGATGACGAGGGTTACGTCGGAATCGCCGATATCCCCGGTGAGCGCGCCGATCAGCTCGCGACCATCTGTCATGTGGACGTGGTGCCGGCGGGTCCGGGCTGGAAAACCGACCCGTTCGCCATGGAGCGCCGCGAGGGCTGGCTTCTCGGTCGCGGCGTCATCGACGACAAGGGCCCGGCCGTGCTCGGCCTTTATGCGGGCGCCTACCTGTTGCGCCAGGGTATCAAGCCGCGCTATACCTTCCGTGCGCTCCTTGGCTGTGACGAAGAAGTGGGCATGAGCGATATTCGCCATTACCTTGCCGGACATGAGCAGCCCGCCTTCCTCTTTACGCCCGATGCGGAGTTCCCGGTGTGCAATGCCGAGAAGGGGCAGCTCGGCGCGACGTTTACGAGCGGAAAAATCGAGGGCGGGCGCATCCTCTCGTGGAGCGGCGCCGAGGCCACGAATGCCATCCCATCCGAATCGATCTGCGAGCTTGCGATCGACGCGTCCGAGCTGCCGGCGCCCGAGTGGCATGCCGACCGCATCGAGATCTCGGCGGTGGGCGAGGGGCGCTCCCGTATCTTTGCGCATGGCATCGGCGGTCATGCCTCTATGCCCGAGGGCACGCTCAATGCCGTCAAGCTCGTCGTGGAATACCTGCGCCATGCCGAGGAGGCCTTTGCGGCCGAACAGAAGCAGCTGCTCACGCCCGAGGAGCACGAGTTCGTTAAGTTCCTCGAGTTCGTGCATGCCGACACGGCCGGCAAGGGGCTTGGCATCGATGCCGATGGCCCGGCGTTCGGGCCGCTTACCTGCAATGCCGGTACCATCTGCGTGCGCGACGGGCGCATTGAGCAGACGATCGACGTGCGCTATCCCGACAGCACCTCGGTCGACACCATGCGCATGCAGATCGGCGTGCTCACCGATCGCTTTGGCGTTGCCGTGACGGTCGACCACTTTGAGGAACCGTTCTCGGTTGCGGCCGACGACCCGGCGGTGCGTGCGCTTATCGATACCTATAACGAGCTCACGGGCAAGAACGCAAAGCCCTTTGCCATGGGCGGAGGTACCTACGCGCGCCAGTTCGCGCGCGCGGTGAGCTTTGGCCCCGAGGAGCTCGATACCGCGCTGCCCGCATGGGGCGGCCCCATGCATGGACCCAACGAGTGCGCAAGCGAGGAGCTACTTAAGCAGGCGTTCAAGATTTATATCGTGGCGATCCTGAGGCTGCAGGAGCTCGAGCTGTAGGGTCCTTGCGTTCGTGTGCCCGCCCCTTTAAGTCATGCCCTTTAGGGGATCACGATGGGGTGCGGTCGCTATAGGCGTAGAACGGCCGTCCGGAGATATCCGGGCGGCCGTTTTGCACGCAAAGCATCGATCGGTATCGGTTTGCACCGAAATATAGATTTCAAATACCGATTGGTATTGGTTTTGAAGGCCGGGTCAAGTAGACTGCATTTTCTGGAAGGCGCGAGCTGCGGATTCTTGCTAATTAAATGCGTCTCTACTCGGGCCGTTGCCAAAAACCAATACCAATCGGGAGTTGGTTTGAGCCGTGGCGCCTAAACCAATACCAATCGGGAATTGAACGTGTTCCGCTTGAGCAAAAACGCCCGGGCCGAACGTTCGCTGAACTGCCTCCCATTTCTTGGACATGAGAAATGGGAGGCAGTTCATTCGCGCGCCCCGGGGCGCTTGGTTCTGTTGATGGAGCTTCGCTCTCTTGCGATGCTGCCCTACATCTTGCCGATGTCGGTGAGCTTGAACTTTGATATGCGCCTGAGGGCGATGGCCGTCACGATGGCGCAGAAGACCGAGCAGAGCACGGCTGCCACCAGACAAGCTTTAATGCTCGGATCCTTGACGAGGCAGATGGCACTGTTCTCAGCGCTCTGCACCGAGAAATAGCCCATGATCATGCCGACCACGCAGCCGAGCACGATGCCCACCGCGGTCATGGCGATATTGTCGCGGTAGATGTAGCGCTTGGCGTCGCGCAATGAGTAGCCGTTGATCATGAGCACGATGAGTTCGCGTTTCTTTTCCTCGATGAACATGATGTTGAGGTTCAGCAGCACGATGAGCGCCATCACGGCCGAGAGCACTACGTAGATGGCGACGATCGTGCGCGAGAGCTTACTGAACGTCGAGGCGGCAAAGACGAGCCACTGCTTCTCCGAGGAGATGCTCACAAAGTCCTTGGTGTTCTTGCGCAGGGCGCGGCGGATGGGGCCCAGTTCGTAGGTGTCGGTCTTGACGATGTAGGCGTTATAGGTGACCTCGGAGCCCATGATGCGCTCGTAGGCGCTGCTCGAGAGCACCATGAAGTGCATGGTGGAGTGGAATTCGAAGAAGCCGGCGATCGGAACGTCGAAGGTCTGCCCGGCGGCGTTCTGGAGCTGGATGGTATCGCCGACCTTTACGTGGAAATAGTTGGCGTAGCCCTCTGATACCCAGGCGCCGTCGACGGCTGCAGAGCCCGTTCCGTAATCGGCCGTGTTCATATGGAAGAGCTCGCCGAACGCTTCGGGGTCGGCTGCGACGTAGACGTTCATGACGCTTTGGCGACCGTTCGGCTGGTTGAGGGCATAGGTGCTGCGCTTGACGGCAGTGTGCGCCATACCTTGCTTGGTGAGATACTCGTCGACCGTCGTGCGCTTGTCCTGCTTGTCCTTTTTGCTCGACGAGGCCTTTGTCTTTGAGCTACTCGGGTTGTTTTCGGTGGGGTTGCAGTAGACGATGGAGTCGAAGCCGTAGATATCGTTCAGCTGCCGGTCAAACGATATGGTGGTGTTCTCGCTGAGCGTGACCGCCACCACGATGAGCGCGGTGCAGCCGGCGACGCCCACGAGCGTGGCGAACACGCGTCGTTTGTCGTTGATGCAGTTGTTGACCACGGTTTGGGTAAAGAGGCCGAGGCGCTGCCATATATTCCACTTTTCGTAGAAGCGCGTGCGATTTGCCGGCGGTTTCTCACCCTGCAAAAGCTCGATCGCGTTGCGCTTGAGCACGCCGCGGCAGGCGAGCCAGGTCGAAGCGAGGATGAGCGCGAGGTCGATTGCGGTGACGAGCGCGAAGACACCGGGTGTGAAGATCGGATTCGGGGTATCGAACACGAACCAATTGAGGGACGGGGCGGCGATCGGCTCTACGACCAGCATGCCTATCGCGGCACCGATCGCGGCGCCGAGCACGACAGCCAGTCCGGAGTATGCGAGATAGGAGAGCGTGATCTCGCTTGCGCGGAAGCCGATGGCCTTCTTGGTGCCGAGCTGCGTGATCTGCTCGTGCACGATGCGCGAGACCGCCGAGTAGCACACGAAGAGCCCCACGATCACAAAGAGACCGGCCATGCTCGTGCGCAGGCGGTCGAGCATCCCCGTGAGCTCATCGACGATCATCACGGCCCCGTTGTACTCGGTGGAGATGACGACCCAATTCATCTCAACGGTTTGCGAGACCTGCTCCTTGGCGGCCTTGAGCTTGGAGCGACCCTTCTTGTACTGAGCTCGAGCGTCTTTGAGCTCGTTGCGCTTTTCGTCGACCGTGCTCTGGGCGCTCTTGAGCTGCTGCTTTCCGCTCGCCAGCTGGGCTTTGCCGCTCGCTACCTGCCCCTCGGCCTTGGCAATCTTGGCCTCGTATTCGGCGCGCTTCTTCTCGTAGGCGCTCGTCACCGAATCGAGCGAGCTCTTGAGATTGTCCATCTCGGACTGCAGGCTGTCAGCCTCGGCCTGCAGGCGCTCCACGGCCTTGTCGGCAACGCTTATGGTGCTTGTGAGGTCCTTGTTCTTGTCGGTGATCTCTTTTATGTCGTCGTCGAACGTTGCGGGCTCGATCCTCGCCACATCGAAGAAGCCGTCGATGTTCTCTTGGGCGAGCTCGTAGAACTGGCCGCCGTTCTCGGTGATGCGGGTGTGCGCGGAGTCGATGCCGGCGTTGTAGTCGTCGCAGATCTTTTTGAGCTGCTTGTCGTACTCTTCCTGCGTGACCGTGCCCGCGGCCAGCTTGTCGTCCAGATCCTTCTTCTGGGCTTTGAGCTCATCGTAATAGGAGTTCACCGAATCGATCGCCGCTTGCCCGACGCCCGTCTGGTCTTTGAGGGTCTTGACCTCGGCGATCTTTGCGTCGAAGCGCGAGCGGGCGCTCTGGTAGAGCTGGTCGTACTTGTCGAGCGCACTCTTGACCTGGTTAAGGGCGTCTTCGGTCTGCTTCTTTTGGCTCGAGAGGAGCTTGCTCGTGACCTTGAGCTCGAGCTGCGCGTCCTCGAGCTCGCGCGTTTTGGATTTGATGGTCTTTTGGGCTGCATCGATCTGGTCCGAACCGCTGCTGATCTGTTCCTGCGCGGCCTTGAGCTTGGCCTCGGCGGCGTCGATCTCGGCGTTCGCTGCGGCGATGATGCCCTTGTAGCGTTTTTGCGCGCGCTTCTTGCCGATCTTCGTGATGCGCGATTTGATTGCAGCGACCCGCTCGGAAAAATCGTTCGAATAGACGCTTGAGCTGGGAACGCTATCGCAGTCCACAAGGAGCGTCACGTACGAGTCGTTAAAAGCGCTCCGGTCAAAGGCGCTCTCTGTAGTCCAGGCAAAGCTGTCGACGGTGGTTCCCGAGGTCGAGGATCCGCGGGTGGAGTTGCTCGACCCAAGGTAGGCCGGGCTTTGCACGAGCGCGGTGATTTTGAAACTGCGGCCCTTGAGATACTTCATGCCGTCGGCGTCTTCGGCGCGCTCGCTCCGGGATAGGTCGCGCTTGAAGCTGATCGTGTCGCCGACCTTAAGGCCGTAGCGCTGGGCGAAGATGGTCTCGATAGCGATCTGCTTTTTGCTGGTCGGAAGCTTGCCCTCGATGACGGTGAGCTTGTCGACGCTCTTGGGGAGATTGCGGACGTTCACCGTGTAGTTGGTGCGGTGCAGGCGCAGGGTCTGCGACGAGAGATAGCCCGCATCGACGCGGCTCACGCCCTCGACCCGTTTGACCGCTTTGATGTCCTTGGCCGTGAAGCCGTAGGGAAACGTCATCTCGAACGTATGAAGGTTATTCTCATCGAAGATGTTCGCGGTCTTGATCTGGAGCGCCTCGCCTGTCCAGGCAAGACCCGAGTAGAGCCCGATCCCGAGGGCGACGAACATAACGATGGAGACGAACGACACCCAGGTGGCACGGATGTTGCTCAAAAGCTCGATGATCTGCGTGCGTTTCATGCGCGGCCCCCGCTACCAGACGAGGTCGGCTGCGCGGACCGGGCGGCGGTTCACGGTGATCTCGTGCGTACGGCCGCCGCGCAGGCGCACGACGCGATCGGCCATGCGCGTGATCTCCTCGTTATGGGTGACCATCACGAGTGTGGTTCCCGCGGCCACGATGCGCTCCATTGCCTGGAGCACCTCGATGCTCGTGGTGTAGTCGAGCGCTGCCGTGGGCTCGTCGGCAAAGATGATGCGCGGGTTCTTGACGAGCGCGCGTGCGATGGAGACGCGCTGCTGCTGCCCGCCCGAGAGCTGGCTCGGGTAGCTGTTCATGCGGTCGGAGAGGCCGACGAGCTCGAGCGCCTGCTCGCAGTCCATGGGGTTGTCGACGAGCTCGGCGATGAGGCGCAGGTTCTGGAGCGCCGTGAGATTGGGCATGAGGTTGTAGCTCTGGAAGATAAAGCCGATGTTCGCGCGGCGGTACTCGGTGAGCTCGGCCTGGGTGGCATGGCTCAGGTCGGTATCGCGAAAGCGGAGGGAGCCGCTCGTGGCTTGGTCCATGCCGCCGATGATGTTGAGGAGCGTCGACTTGCCGCAGCCCGATTCGCCGAGAAGCACGAGGAACTCGCCCTCGTAGACGTTGAGGTTCACGCCCCTGAGTACGCGGGTGACGACATCGCCGTTTGCGAACTCACGCGTGATATCGTGCGCCTCGATGACGGTCTTGCCAAGGTCACGCGGGGCTTGGAACCGCTCGTTTTCCGAGATGGCCATGGCTGCGGTCATCGACATGATCTCGGCGATGTCGGCCTCATCCTCGGTCCAGAGCGTTCCGTCCGCCTTGTTCACAAGCTGGATGCAGCCGAGGTTATCGGTGAGCGACGAGAAGGGCACGCAGACCATCGAGGTGATGTCCATGGTCTGAAAGTCGGCTCGCGTCTCGGCGTCGCCCGTGGCGGCAAAGTCGATGAGGCGCTCGGCTTTTTGGCTCAAGAAGACGCGACCGACCGTGCCCTCGCCGGGGGCGTGGCGGCGCGAGGTGAGATCCTCGGGGCCGACCCAGTAAGTGGGCCGGAGCGTGTTGCCCGCATCTGAATCGGCATACCAGATGACGGCCGCCTCGGCGTTGCAGGTTCGGACGATGGCCCTCAGGCCCCCTTGGAGCGCCTGATCGAGCGTCTCGGACTTGGCGATGAGCGACTGGATGTCGCTGATGAGCTTGAATTGCTGCATGATCTCTGCTGCCATGCGCGAATCTCCTCGGTACGTCGGATTGTTCGCAGCGCCCTGTATGCACCGCCGCCCCGAGCGCGCGATCGGGGCGCTCGGGGCGGTAGGGTTGGGGCAAGATGCGGGTCTTTGCTAGTCGATGATGGTGAAGATGGTGGACAGCCCCGTCATCTCGAGGACGTCGGATACGTTCGCGGTGGGGTGCTCGAGCGTGAGCTTGCCGCCGCGGGCGGCTGCGGTCTTGCCCATGGCCACGAGCACGCGGAGGCCTGCCGAGGCGATGTAGTCGAGCGCGGAGAGATCGAGCTTGAAATCGCTCACGCTCTCGCTGATGTCGGCGAGAGCGGCTTCGAGCTCGGGGGCCTCTGCGGCCGAGAGCCTGCCCTCCACGGCGATGTTCGCGGTGGTGTCTTGTACGGTTACGTTGCAGTTCATGCGTTCCTCAATCTCCAGATAAAGATACTTGGCGGTATCTAGGTATTCGACTGTGGCAATTCTACCAGTACTTGACCAGCTTCAGGACGTTAAGGCCGTCTGTGCGCTCGTAGGTCATATCGTCGGCGATCTGCTTTGCCATGAAGATGCCGAGACCGCCGATTCCGGCGTCTTCGATGCTCGAGGCGAGGGAGGGGTCGGCGGCCGCGAGCGGGTCGAAGGGTCGGCCGGCATCGGTCACGATGAGCGTCGAGGCGCTTTTCCCGTCCTCGGTCGGTCCCGATTCCATCTGGAGCTCCACGGTGCGGCGCTCGATCGACGTGCCGTCGTCGTAGGCGTAATTGGCCACGTTCACAAAGAGCTCTTCCACGCATACGGCGATCTGGTTGCGCGCCTTGGCGGGGCACCCGCTCGTTTCAAGATGCCGCTCGATCGCCTCGAGTGCATGCGTGAGGCTCTCGGTGGTCGCCGGGACCTCGAGATGCATGGTGCCGAGCCTGTGCACGACCGGCTTGCTGTTTTCTCCCATCTTCGCGCTCTCCCTCTCCCCGATGTCGCTTGCGCCGTCGTAGCGGATGGCGAGGACCGTGACGTCGTCGGATTGCTCGCAGCCCTCTTCCCAGGCAAAGACCGCGCGTTTGACGGTCTCGACAAGATCGTTCGGGCTTGCCCCCGCGGCCCTGTTGACAACCTTGAGCAGGCGCTCTTCGCCGAGCTCCTCGTTGTGCTCGTTCATGGCCTCGGTCACACCGTCCGTGTAGAGCAGAAGCTCGTCGCCGGCGGCGAGCTCGAGCGTGAACGGTTGGTAGGGGGCACCCTCAAAGGCTCCCAAAAAGACGCCCGAGCGCTCGCGCACGTAGCTCCAGCTTTGGTTGGAACGGCGAAGTGGCGGGTTGTGGCCGGCGTTCACGCACTCAACGCGCCCGGTCGCGCAGTCGAGCACGGCCACGAAGGCGGTCACGAACAGGTTGCCGTGCGAGTCCGCGCAAAGCTGCTCGTTGGCTTCGGCCACGGCGTCGGCGAGCGCGGCGCCCGAGAGCAGCCGGTTTTTGATCTCGGCCTTGGCGGCCATCATGAAGAGCGCGGCGGGCACGCCCTTACCCGAGACGTCGGCGATAACGAAGGCCAGGCGTTGCGAGCCGTCCGATGTTGCGAGCGGGAAGAAGTCGTAGAAGTCGCCGCCCACCTCGCGTGCGGCGCACATGTCGGCAAAGACTCCCACGCCCGGGGCCGTGCGCGAGAGATCGAAATCGCGCGGGAGCGCCTCCTCTTGGATGGCGCGGGCGATCCCCATCTCGCGCTCAAAGCCCTCCTTGACCTTGAGCAAGGCCGTTTGCAGGCTCTCGACGGTCTTGTTGATGCCGCGCGAGAGATGGTGGAACTCGGCGGAGCCCTTGATGTCGAGGCGGGCGTTAAGGTCGCCCGCGGCGATCCTGGCCAGGATGTCGTTCGCGTCGCGCACGCTTTCCGAGACGAGCCTGCGCACGATGAGCATGACGAGCCCGTAGAGAAGGGCGAACACGATCGCGGAGCTCAGGAGCTGCCAGCTGAGGTAGTCGGCGCGGTTCTCGTAGACCTCGGTGTCGGGCTCGAACGCGGCCACCTGGTAGAGCGTGCCGTCGTCGGCGCGCTCCTGCTTGACGACGATGAACGACCGGGATGGGGGTCCGCTGATGTCGGAGAGCCAGTTGATGGCGATGACCGCCCGGTTTGATTTGAGTACTTCCTTGTATCTTGCGCCGAGGCCGATCGAGATGGTGCGTTGGAACGAGCTGCCGACGCCGCGGGGGTCGGGAGAGGACTCGATCTTGTCGTCGACGCCGATGAGCATGCGCCCGTTCTTTCCCACGATGCGCGAGTCGAAGTCTTCGGGCGAAGCGGCGCCGCCCTTCAGCTGCTCGAGGGCGATGGTGCATTCGTTCTCGAGAAAGGTCGTGGCGCTCTCCTCGCAACGCGAGGTGATGTAGAAGCACGATACGGTCGAGAGCAAAAGGAAGGTGTTCACGACGACGAGGAAGGTCCAGGCGCCGAAGACGCGCGCGAGCGGGCGGTCGTCGCCCTCGCCCCACCAGTGCGCCGCCGCGTCGGAAAAGGCGGCGAAGGCGACCATGCAGACGGCGTTGAAGGCGGCCTGCCCGATGGCGTTGCCGCCCGCCGCCTCGAGCTGCATGAGAACCTCGCTGGGGGTCAAGAACGGGATGTTGAAGGAAGCGAACGCGACGACGAGCAGCGTTGGCGGAGCGATTGTGGCCATGGCGATGCAGATGGCGAGGATTCCGAATGCGCGCCGTTTCTGCCCGAACCGGGTGTGTTTGACGACGATGCCAAAGAGGAGCGAGAGGACGACCGCGCAAGCGGGCACGACGACATAGGTGCTGGCATCTGCAAAAAAGTAGCTGGCAGAGGAGTCGATCGGCATGATCTGCTGTTGGATCGAGATCATGAACCCCGAGAAGAGGCCGAGCGCGAGGGAGATCCCGGGCCCGAAGAGGAAGGCACCGGCTGCGAGCGGGCCGAAGGCAAGCAGACACGATGCGTAGCCCCCTCCCACCTCGATCGTGGGAAACCCGTTGCCGGTGTAGAGGATGGTCGCCTCGAGCAGCACGAGCGTGAGGAGCGTCATGACGTTGAGCGCCCGGTTCTTTGAGGGGAGCGCCCAGCGCCGGGCCTGTGCGGCTGCGAGGTTGCTTGCGATGTTCGATAGGGCCATGGGGCCTCCTTGTGGGTGCGGTCGTGAGGCGCGCGATGGGTCGCCTGCGTCGAGATTTCATGATAGCCCAGCCGGCAGGCGGGCGAGCTCCGTGCGCCGCGCGGTCGCGTCGGAAAGTTACGAGGCACTCGCTCCGATTCGCGCTCTTGTTCGGCCCTGCGGCTCGGCGGGGCCGGGCTGCGCAAGACCCTCTGGCGCAGAGCCGTCGCGACCGGCTGGGGCACGCGGGGTCCGTTCGTGCACCCGGCCTGTGCGCTCTTTACTTGCGCCGCGGATTGTCAGGTGCGTGTAAGGCGCGCGCACGGGCGCGGTAACGGTTGGTCAGACCCCCGTAATAGCTCGCATCTCGCCGCGCCTCGCCGAATTCGAGCGCCGTATCGTGCGAGCTGCACCGGAACGAACGGCGTTCCGAACATGCGCGAATACGGTTGTTCTTGGAAGGAGAACCATGCCTCACAACGTTTACTCCCGTCGTCAGTTCCTCGGTCTCGCGGGCGGCCTCGCTGCCGTCGCCGGCCTCGGCCTCACCGGCTGCGGCGGCTCCGAGTCCGGCTCCGCCGGCTCTTCTGCGAGCTCCAGCATCTCCGGCGAGATCACCTACGACGGCGCCTCCTCGTTCCAGGCCCTCGTGGAGGCCGCCGGCGAGAAGTTCATGGACGAGAACCCCGATGTGAGCATCTCGGGCTCCGGTAACGGCTCGGGTACCGGTCTCACCTCCGTGGCCTCCGGCACCGTGACCATCGGCAACTCCGACGTGTTCGCCGAGACCAAGCTCGACGCGTCGCAGGTAAAGAATCTCGTCGACCACGAGGTCGCCGTCGTGGGCATGGGGCCTGTCGTCTCCAAGAATGTTAAGGTCGATGACCTTTCGCTCGAGCAGCTCAAGGGCATCTTCTCGGGCCAGATCACCAACTGGAAGGAGGTCGGCGGCGCCGACGCCACCATCGTGGTCCTCAACCGCAAGGCCGGATCCGGCACCCGTGCCACCTTCGAGGCCGCGGTCTTCGGGTCGGAGGCCAACGAGTTCAAGGGCGATGCCGAGCTCGATAAGTCCGGCGACGTGCAGACCCAGCTCGCGAGCACCGACAACGCAATCTCCTATCTCGACTTCTCGCACTTCGACGATTCCAAGTTCAACGCCATCAAGGTCGAGGGCGTGGAGCCCAAGAGCAAGAACGTGTGCGACGACTCCTTTAAGATCTGGGCGACCGAGCACATGTACTGCGCCAAGGACGCCGACGACGCCACCCGCGCTTTCCTCAAGTTCATGCTCTCCAAAAAGGTCCAGGGCAAGCTCGTCGAGGAGCAGGGTTTCATTCCCGTCTCGAGCATGAAGGTCACCAAGGACGCCTCGGGCAAGGTCTCGAGCAAGTAGGTTCCCTCGGCTATTCGAAAGGTGCGTCATGGCAAAACAGCTGCCTAAACGCGACCTTGAGAACGTGGGGCTCGGTGTCACGGGTGCGTGCGTCGCGCTCGTGACACTTGTTGTGCTGGCACTGATCGTCATGGTGGCGAGCAAGGGCCTCTCCGCGTTTATCAAGGACGGCGTGAGCGTCGCGAACTTCTTCTGCGGCACCACGTGGGATCTCGCCGTGGTGGGCGAGGACGGCATGCCCTCGACGGGCGCGCTGCCCCTCATCGTGACCTCGTTCTCGGTCATGGTGCTCTCCACGGTCTTCGCCCTGCCCATCGCCATCGGCTCGGCCATCTTCGCCGTCGAGATCCGCCCCAAGTTCGGCTCCAAGGTCTTTCAGCCCTGTATCGAGCTCTTGGTCGGCATCCCCTCGGTCGTGTTCGGACTCATCGGCTTTCACGTGATCGTGGCCGCGTGCAAAGTGGTTTTTGGCTCGAGCACCGGTCTCGGCATCCTTCCGGGCGCTATCGTGCTCGCTGTCATGATCCTGCCGACCATCACCACGCTCTCGGTCGATGCGCTGCGCGCCGTGCCCGACAGCTACCGGCAGGGTTCGCTCGCGCTTGGCTACACGCGCTGGCAGACCATCTGGCACGTGGTGCTCAGGAGCGCCCTGCCCTCGCTCATGACCGCGGTCATCCTCGGCATGACGCGCGCCTTCGGCGAGACGCTCGCGGTACGCATGGTCATCGGCGGCATCGAGGTCATGCCGACCTCGCTCCTCTCGTCGGCCTCGACCATCACCACCACGCTCACCACCTCCATGGCGATCTATGCCACCGGCTCGGTGCAGAGCGACGTGCTCTGGGCGCTCGGCCTCATGCTGATGGGCATGTCGCTCGTCTTCATCCTCATCATCCACCTGATCGGTCGCAAGGGGGCAAAGACCCGTGGCTAGTGCAAAGATCAAAGTCGACGACGCGCGCGTTCATCGTGCCGAGGCCGAGGACAGGATCGCCACGGGTGTGCTCACACTCATCGCGGGCCTCGTCATGCTCGTCGTGGTCTCGATGATCGCCTACATTCTGGTGGAGGGTGTGGGCACGCTCTTCAAGGCCGGGTTCCTCACCGAGCCCTCGCGCGCCAACGGAACGCAGGGCGGCGTGGCCTACCAGCTCTTCGACAGCTTCTACCTGCTCTTCATCACGCTCGTCATCTCGGTGCCCATCAGCCTCGGCGGCGCGGTGTTCCTCGTGGAATACGCGCCCGACGGTCCCGTGACGAGCATCGCCTCCACCGCGATCGAGACGCTCTCGTCGCTGCCTTCCATCGTGGTCGGCATGTTCGGCTTCCTCGTGTTCTCGGTGAGCCTCGGCTGGAAGTACTCCATCCTCTCGGGTGCCGTGGCGCTCACCATGTTCAACATCCCGATCCTGGTGCGCGTGATTCAGCAGGCGCTCGAGGACGTGCCGCAGGCGCAGCGCGACGCCTGTTTGGCCATGGGCCTCACGCGCTGGGAGGCAACGCTTTACGTGCTGATCCCGGCCGCCATGCCCGCGATCGTGACGGGCGTGGTGCTCTCGGCCGGCCGCGTGTTCGGCGAGGCCGCGGCCCTGCTCTTCACGAGCGGCATGAGCTCGCCGGTGCGCCTCAACTTCTTGAGCCTGAACTTCTCGAGCCCCACCTGCGCCTGGAACGTGTTCCGCCCGGGCGAGTCGCTCGCGGTGCACATCTACAAGATCTACGGCGAGGGCTCGCCCGATGCCCAGGCGATCGTTTGGGGCACGGCCGCCCTGCTGATGATCTGCGTGCTGCTGTTCAACGTCGCCGCCCGTATCGTGGGCAAGGCGCTTGCGAGGAGGATGACCGCCGAATGACCGAGACCGAAGACTTTCTTGCGAGCGTGGGCGCCAGCGAGCGCGGCAAGCGTGTTGCCGGTGTGGCGGTATCAGACGAGGTCATGCTCAGCACGACCGATGTGAACGTCTATTACGGCGACCACCACGCGCTGCACGATACCTCGCTCGATTTCCACAAAGGCGAGATCACCGCGCTGATCGGACCCTCGGGTTGCGGCAAGTCGACCTTCTTGCGGAGCCTCAATCTCATGAACCGCGAGATACGCGGCTGCCGCGTGACGGGCGAGATCGGATATCGGGGCCGAAACATCAACACGCGCCAGGAGAACCTCTACGAGCTGCGCCGCTCCATCGGCATGGTGTTCCAGCAGCCCAACCCGTTCCGCAAATCGATCCGCGAGAACATCACGTTCGCGCTCAAGCGGCACGGGCTCACCGACAAAGACGAGCTCGAACGCCTGGTGGAGGAGTCGCTTACGCGCGCTGCCCTCTGGGACGAGGTCAAGGACAAGCTCGACAAGAGCGCCTTCGCCCTCTCGGGCGGCCAACAGCAGCGCCTCTGCATCGCGCGCACGCTCGCCCTCGAGCCCGACGTGATCTTGTTCGACGAGCCCTGCTCGGCGCTCGACCCCATCTCGACCCTGGCGATCGAGGACCTCATGTCCACGATCGTGGAGGGGCGCGCGATCGTCATCGTCACGCACAACATGGAGCAGGCGAGCCGTGTATCGAACCGCACCGCGTTTTTCTACATGGGCGACATGGTGGAGTACGACGAGACCGACGAAATCTTCCAGCGCCCCAAGGACAAGCGTCTGAACGACTATCTTACCGGCATGTTCTCCTAGTCCGGAACAGGCCGCATGGCCTCCGGGTGAGCCCCATCGACCCCGGGCGGCACCTTGCGCGACCGCGCCCTCGGCAGCATGCGCCGGGAGCGCGGTCTTTGCTTGCGAATGGGGGCGGAATGCGGGGACGCATGCGGCTGCGCTCGGTTCCGTATGCGCGGGACCCGACGCTCGCATGCGACGCGAACAGGCGCCTCATGCCGTGCGGTGCCGAGGCGGGGGCGACGCCCATCTGCGCTCCGAAGTGCTAAAGGCCGCTCCTTATATTGAGTTCCGCACTCGGCCCTGTGCTACGATTACCCGCGTTTGAACAGGTGAGGAGCTGCTCTATGGCGATTCTTTTGGGGTGCGACTCGGTCTCGCTCGAGTTCCCGACCCGGCATATCTTCGACAGCGTGACGCTCGGTGTTGCCGAGGGCGACCGTATAGGCATCGTGGGCAAGAACGGAGACGGCAAGTCGACGCTGCTCTCGGTGCTCGCGGGCGTGCTCGAGCCCGACGCCGGCCGCGTGACGCATCGCCGCGACGTGCGCGTGGGCCTGCTCGGCCAGGCCGACGATCTGGACGACGCCTCGACCGTGCATCGCGCCGTGGTGGGCGACGCCCCCGAGTACGAGTGGGCATCGAGCCCGCGCGTGCGCCAGATCATCAACGGGCTCATCGCCGACGTGCCCTGGGAGGGCACGGTGGGCGAGCTTTCGGGCGGTCAGCGCCGTCGCGTGGACCTCGCGCGCCTGCTGATCGGCGACTGGGATGTGCTCATGCTCGACGAGCCCACGAACCACCTGGATATGCGCACCATCAACTGG
>CAVCLY010000029.1:0-21769 GCA_963603165.1 Faecalibacterium prausnitzii | reverse complement strand
CCAACCTCGGTGGCGCCCGCGACATGAAGGGTCTGCCCCAGGCTCTCTTCGTTATCGACACCAAGCGCGAGGAGAACGCTATCAAGGAGGCCCAGCGCCTGCATATCCCCGTCGTCGCCCTCATCGACACCAACTCCGACCCCGACGTGGTCGACTACGGCGTGCCCTGCAACGACGACGCCATCTCCGCTGTGACCCTCATGTGCGAGCTCATGGCCGACGCCTGCCTCGCCGGTTCCGGCAAGGAGCAGGTCTCCGAGGCCGAGATGGCAGCTGCCCCCGAGGCCCCCGCTGCCGAGGTCGCCGCTGAGGCCAAGGCCGAGTAAACACGTCCGTCTGCCTTATCAGGCTCGTATAGATTTCCGAAAGGATTGAAAATGGCTCAGATCACCGCCGCTATGGTCAAGCAGCTTCGCGAGATGACCGACTCCCCGATGATGGAGTGCAAGAAGGCCCTCGTCGAGGCTGACGGCGATATGGACGCCGCTGTCGACGTCCTCCGCAAGAACGGCCTCGCCAAGGCCGCCAAGAAGGCCGGTCGCGAGACCAACGAGGGCGCCGTCGCCGCTTTCGTTTCCGCCGACGGCAAGTCCGGCGCTCTCCTTGAGCTGTCCTGCGAGACCGACTTCGTCGGCTCCAACGCCAAGTTCACCGGTTTCGCCACCAACGTGGCCGAGGTCGTCGCCTCGACCAAGCCGGCTGACGTCGATGCCCTCCTTGCCGAGCCCATGGCCGAGAGCACCGTCTCCGAGGAGCTCACCGAGATGATCCACATCATGGGTGAGAACATGAAGATCGCCCGTTTCGCCTGCCGCACGGTGGCCAACGGCGCCCTCTCCTCCTATATCCACATGGGTGGCAAGATCGGCGTCCTCGTCGAGTTCTCCTTCGAGAAGGACGAGACCGCTTCTGCCGACGCTTTCAAGGCCTTCGCTCACGACGTCGCTCTCCAGGTTGCTGCCGCTGCCCCGATCTGCGCCGTGCGTGAGGACGTCCCCGCCGACGTCATCGCCCACGAGAAGGAGATCTACATGGCTCAGGCTGCCGAGTCCGGCAAGCCCGAGGCCATCCAAGAGAAGATGGCCGTCGGCCGTCTCGAGAAGTTCTACAAGGGTTCCGTGCTCAACGAGCAGGAGTTCATCAAGGATTCCTCGCTCACCATCAAGAAGTATGCGGAGCAGGTCTCCAAGGAGCTCGGCGACACCATCAAGGTCGTTGCCTTCGATCGTCTGGTTCGCGGCGAGTAATCATTTAGCCGATAGAGCTTGAGCAGGCTGTGGGTTTCGCGCCCCGGCCTGCTTTTTTATGGCTCTAAACTGCATCTTTGCTAGAATGTTTCACGGCATCTACTAAGGAGGATCGCTTTGTCCGACTACCTTTACAAGCGAGTTTTGCTCAAGCTCTCCGGTGAGGCCCTGATGGGCGAGAACGATTTTGGCATCGACCCCAAGTTCACCGACAAGCTCGCCAAGCAAATCAAGGAGCTCGTCGAGGAGGGCATCCAGGTCGGCATCGTGGTCGGCGGCGGCAATATCTTCCGCGGCATGGCCGGCGCCGCGGGCGGCATGGACCGTGCACAGGCCGACTACATGGGCATGCTCGCGACCGTCATGAACGCCCTTGCGCTCCAGGACGCCTTTGAGCACAACGCCGTTCCGTGCCGTGTTATGAGCGCGATCCAGATGAACGAGGTCTGCGAGCCCTATATCCGCCGTCGTGCGATGAACCATCTCGCCAAGGGCGATGTCGTGATCTTTGCCGCCGGCTCGGGCAATCCCTACTTCACCACCGACACCGCGGCTGCGCTCCGCGCCTGCGAGATCGGTGCCGACTGCCTGCTCAAGGCCACCAAGGTCGACGGCGTCTACGATAAAGACCCCGTCAAGTGCGACGATGCCGTCAAGTTCGACAAGATCACCTATCACGAAGTGCTCGTCCGCGGTCTCCAGGTCATGGATTCCACGGCCACGGCGCTTTGCCAGGACAACCGTATGCCCATCTTCGTCCTCAACATCGAGGGCGAGAGCAACATCAAGCTCGCACTGACCGGCGAAGCGGTCGGTACCGTCGTTTACCAGGAGGACTAACATGGCCGATTCCATCACCCAGCACATGGACAAGACGCTCGAGGCGCTCAAGCACAACTTCTCCAAGGTTCGCACGGGCCGCGCGAACGCGAACATTCTCTCCGACATCACCGTGGATTACTACGGCGTCCCCACGCCGATCACGCAGGTCGCCGCCGTCAAGACCCCCGAGGCCCATATGCTCATGATCGAGCCGTGGGACAAGGCCCTGGTGAACGCTATCGTCAAAGCCGTCGGCGCATCCGACCTTGGCATCACTCCCAACTCCGATGGCAACGTCGTCCGCCTTCCGTTCCCGGCCCCGACCGAGGAGCGCCGTCGTGAGCTCGTCAAAGAGTGCCGCGAGCATGCTGAGCAGGCCAAGGTGAGCGTGCGCAACATCCGCCGCGACTTCAACAACAAGCTCGAGCGCGACGAGGACCTCACCGAGGACGACGTCCGCCGCGAGCAGGCCAAAGTGCAGAAGCACACCGACGAGTACGTCGCCAAGATCGACGCCCTGCTCAAGGAAAAAGAAGCCGAGGTCATGGAGATCTAAGTGCAATACGATCGCGAAAAATTCGCTGAGTTCTTTGCCGATGCTCCCGCGAGCGTCGGCTTTTCTCAGCTCGACATGAACCGCATTCCGCACCATATCTCGTGCATCATGGACGGAAACGGTCGCTGGGCCACGCAACGCGGCCTCAACAGGGGGGAGGGCCACAAGGCCGGCATCGTCTCGCTGCAGGAGATCATCACCGCCTGCGTGCGCCTCGGTGTCGATGTCCTGTCGGCCTACGCGTTCTCTACGGAGAACTGGAAACGCCCCAAGCGCGAAGTCGACCTGCTCATGCATCTCTTCGCCAAGACGTTTGTCGACGAGTTGCCCCTGCTCAAGCGCGAGAATGTGCGTGTCGTTTTTTTGGGCGACATCTCCGCGCTCCCCAAAAAAACGCGCGAGGTCTTTGAATACGGCCTCAACGAGTGCGCCTCGCACACGGGCATGGTGCTTGCGCTCGCCGTCAATTACGGCGCGCGGGCAGAGCTCGTTCGTGCCGCTCGCGAGATCGCGCGCGACGTTGCCGCCGGTCTGGTTTCCGCCGACGAGGTCGACGAGTCGCTTGTGGCCTCCAAGCTCTATACCGCAGGACTGCCCGACCCCGAGCTTGTGATCAGGACGTCGGGAGAGCTGCGCGTGTCGAACTACCTGCTCTGGCAGATCGCGTACTCGGAATTCTACGTGACCGAGACCTATTGGCCCGATTTCGACCGATGGGGTCTCGTCGAGGCGATCCTCTCGTATCAAAACCGTGACAGGCGTTTTGGTGGACTCTCCACCGGCAAGGAGTCGTAAGTGTCTGCAACAGAAGTATCCGGGCAATCGCATAACGATGAGGACTCCGCTTCGAAAAAGAGCTCTGGGCTCGGAGGGTTCATCGTCCGCGCCATCTCTGGCGTCGTCTACGCAGTCCTCTTCATCCTCTGCCTGTTCTGCGGCGAGATCACAACAGCCGTGTTCGTCGCCGCGATGAGCGGTCTTTGCTGCTATGAGTTCTTCCGCATGATGCGCCTCGACGGCAAGATGGCCAATGAATGGCTCGGCATCATCGCCGCCGTGCTGTTCCCGCTCTCCGCCCTCGGCGACAACGTGATCTTGAACACGCTCCTTTTTGCCCTCGTACTCTTCGCCGGGCTCTGGTATGTGTTCTCGCCGCGCACGCGCATCGCCGATGTCGCCATCACGCTGATGGGGCCCATCTACACGGGTTTCATGCTCTCAGCAATCGTCCTCCTGCGTGCAACGGTCCCCGGTTTCCCCGGCACGCTTCTAAGCATCGGAGTCTGCGCATCCCTCTGGGTCTCGGACTCTTTTGCCTACATCGTCGGTAGCCGCATCGGCAAGCACAAGATGGTCCCCAAGATCTCGCCTAAAAAGAGCTGGGAGGGCTTCTTCGGCGGCATCGTCGGCTCCGTCATCATCTGGCTCGTCCTTTTCTGCACCGATTTCTACAACATCAACCTTCCCTATGCGGTTTTCTGCGGCATCGTCGTAGCCGTGCTCGGCGTCTTCGGCGACCTGCTCGAGTCGCGTATCAAGCGTGGCGTCGGCGTTAAAGATTCCGGCAACCTCATCCCCGGTCACGGCGGCATGCTCGACCGCTCCGACTCGCTGATCTTCGGCTGTATCTCTGCATTCCTGCTCCTGCTTTTGGGAGGCGTTCTTCCGTGGTAGGGGAGAAGGGGCCGCTCCGAGTTGCCATTCTCGGCTGCTCCGGCTCGATTGGAACACAGGCGCTCGACGTCTGCCGGCAGCATGCCGACAAACTCGAGGTCGTGGCGCTTTCGGTCAACTCGAAGACCGATGTTCTCGTTGCCGCCGCTCGAGAGTTCAATGTTCGCGCCGTTGCGGTTTCCGACGCTGCGCATGCAGAGGACCCCGTACTCTCGGAACTCCCGAACGGATGCGAGCTCTCCTTTGGTGCCGAGGCGACCTGCGACCTCGTTCGACGCGGCGACGTGGACTGCGCTCTTGTAGCTATCGTGGGCGCTGCCGGCCTCGAGGCAAGTCATGCGGCACTCACCTCGGGCAAACGCCTTGCGCTCGCCAACAAGGAGTCGCTCGTCGTGGGCGGCGACCTTCTCATGCCTCTCGCGGCGCCTGGCCAGCTCATCCCCGTCGACTCAGAGCATTCGGCGATCTATCAATGCTATCTCGGCGAGAATCCCAAGCAGGCCCACTGCATCTGGCTCACCTGCTCAGGCGGCCCCTTTTACGGTCGAAGCCGTGCGGAGCTCAAAAGCGTCACGCGTGCCGACGCGCTCGCGCACCCCACTTGGAACATGGGCGCCAAAATCACCATCGACTCCGCAACCCTCATGAACAAGGGGCTCGAGCGCATCGAAGCCATGCATCTCTTTGGGTGTGACATGGACGACATCAAGGTTGTCGTTCAACGTCAGTCGAAAATCCACTCCATGGTCGAATATACAGACGGCTCCGTCATCGCGCATCTCGGTGCCTCCAACATGCGCATCCCCATTCAGTTCGCCTTCAGCTATCCGGATCGATGGGATACCCCGGCGCCGCGTATCGACTTCACGCAGCTCGGTTCGCTCGATTTCGGGGCGGCTGACACCGATGCGTTCCGCTGCCTCGAGCTCGCCTATATCGCCGGCAAGGAGGGCGGTACGCTCCCGTGCGTCATGAACGCCGCGAACGAGGTCGCGGTCGATGCGTTCCTGCACAATGCATGCTCGTTCACCGATATCGATCGTATCGTCGGCACCTGCATGGATGCACACGAGGTTCAAGCCGTATCGTCCTTTGAGCAGCTCGCCGAGATCGACGCTCAAACGCGCAGGGCCGCTGCACAGCTCGTTTCGAGCGCATCCTAAATTCGATTCCTAGGTATCTGATCCATGCAAATCCTGTTTTCTGTGTTGAGCTCCGTGTTCTGGGGCCTCCTGACGCTCTCCGTTCTCGTGTTCGTGCATGAAGGTGGCCACTTTTTGGCCGCTCGCGCTTGCGGGGTGCGTGTGACCGAGTTTTTCCTCGGGCTGCCGTGCCGTTTCAACCTGCACCGCAGCTCACGCCGGATCGGCACCAAATTCGGCGTGACTCCGCTCCTTCTGGGAGGCTATGCGGCCATCTGCGGTATGGATCCGACCGATACCCCCGATATGGACCGCGTTCTTGCCGCTATTCACCGACACGGTCGCGCAAGCGTAAGCGAGATCGCGCAAGAGCTCGCCATCTCGGAAGACGACGTGCTGGCCGCCTGCATCGTCTTGCAGGGTTGGGCATCGATCCTTCCCGTGTACGAAAATGAAGACGGTTCCGCAGCGGACAGCCGCTACTACGCCCCGAGCTACTCCGCTCCCGCGCGCGACAAGGCGGGAAACACTATCTACGACGGAAAGCTCTTTGACCGCGCGACGGCGACAGCAGAGGGCGAGTCTTGGGACTCCACTCTCAGCGACGAAGCGTTTCTTGCGCAGGAGCGTTCAAGGACCTATATCGGGCAGGGGTTTCTCAAGCGCGCCGCCATGCTCTTGGCGGGCATTTTCGTCAACATCGTCTGCGGCATCCTCCTGCTCATGAGTGTCTACTCGCTGATCGGCATCGATACGATCGTGAACACAAACGTCATCGGCGAGGTTCAAGCAGAAAGCATCGCCGCAAAAGCGGGCCTCAGTGCAGGAGACCGCATCTTGAGCATTGGGGAAGACGAGTGCTCCACCTGGGAAGATGTCGTGCAGGCCGTTAACACGCATGCGGATGGCACGCCATGCGAGCTTGTCTTTAAACACGAGGGAACAAAACACGCGGTCACGGTCTCGATCGGCGAGGACGATCATCTGGGCATCATCGCCAAACAGACCAAGATCCATCTCGACCCCGCGCGGTCCTTAGGGTATTCCATGAGCTATGTCAAAACGACCGCAGAAGGCGTGGTGCGTCTTTTAATGCCGCAGCACACCAAGGAGGTTCTCGACAGCTCCACCTCGGTGGTCGGTATCTCGGTCATGTCGTCTCAGGCTGCTGCCGCCGGGCTTTCGACCTACCTCTGCTTCGCCGCGCTCATCTCGCTCTCGCTCGGGTTCATGAATCTCCTCCCCATTCCGCCACTCGACGGCGGAAAGCTCTTGATCGAGGTCATCCAGGCGCTCCTCAGACGCGAGATCCCCATCAAGGTCCAGAACATCATCTCGTACGTCGGCGTCGTGCTCTTTTTGCTCCTTTTTGTCTACATGCTCAGATCCGATATCCTCCGCTACATCCTCTAAGGCTCGGTGACCCCTATGCTTCCTCACGAACTGACCCGTCCGGCAACCGTCGGCAGCGTAACGATCGGTGGCGGCGCCCCTGTCGCCGTGCAGTCCATGACCTGCACCGATACGGCCGACGCCGCCTCCACGCTCGCGCAGGTGCGAGACCTTGCGGATGCCGGTTGCGATATCGTCCGCGTATCGGTACCCACCGAGCAGGCGCTCGGCGGGTTCAAGACCGTCTGCGCCGAGAGCCCCGTGCCGATCGTGGCCGATATCCACTTCGACCATCGTCTCGCCATCGGCGCCGTCAAGGCCGGTGCCGCCAAGCTCCGCATAAATCCCGGCAACATCGGCGATTGGGCGCGTGTCGACGCGGTCATCGATGCTGCAGCCGAGGCCGGCGCCGCGATCCGAATCGGCGTGAACGCCGGTTCCCTCGAGAAGAGCATCGCAGAGCGGCAAGACCTGACCCAGCCAGAGAAGCTCGTGGCCTCATCTCTCAAGTTCGTGAAGCACTTTGAGCAGCGCGGGTTCACCAATATCGTGCTTTCGGCCAAGGCCCACAGCGTTCCCACGACCATCGAAACGTACCGTGCGCTCTCTCGCGAGATTCCGCACGTCCCCCTGCATCTGGGAGTCACCGAAGCGGGCACCGAGCAGCAGGGGACCATCAAGAGCTCGGTCGGACTCGGCATCTTGCTCGCCGAGGGCATCGGCGACACCATGCGCGTCTCGCTCACGGCCGACCCCGTCAAGGAGCCGCCGGTTGCCTGGGGAATCCTCCAGGCGCTCGGCCTGCGACGTCGTGGTCCCGAAATCGTCTCGTGCCCCACGTGCGCGCGCTGCAAGGTGAACATGATCCCCATCGCCGAGGAGGTCACCGAGCGCCTGAAAAACGTCGATGCCCCCATTTCCGTCGCCGTCATGGGATGCGCCGTCAACGGACCGGGCGAGGCCTCCGATGCCGACCTCGGCGTCGCATGCGGGAAGGGCCGCGCCCTGCTCTTTTCGCACGGCAAGATCATTGATAAAGTAGCCGAAGACAAAATCGTCGATGCTCTCATGCACCAAGTCGAGACCTATACCGAGAACGCCTAAAAGGAGCAGATGAATATGACCCGCAGAATGCTGATGTCCAAGCTCTATGCACCCACGCTTAAAGAGGACCCGGCTGACGCCGAGCTCGCGAGCCATCGCCTGCTCCTACGCGCCGGTATGATCCGCAAGGAGGCGGCCGGTCTCTACACCTACCTGCCGCTCGCATGGCGCGCGATCCGCAAGATCGAGAATATCGTCCGCGACGAGATGGACAGCCATGATGCCCAGGAGCTCATGATGCCCATCATGGTCGACGCCGAGCTCTGGCGTCAGAGCGGCCGCATCGACGCCTACGGCAAGGAACTCGTGCGCTTCAACGACCGCCACGAGCGCGAGTTCGTCCTCGGCCCCACCCACGAGGAGACGGTGACCGACCTCGTCCGCAACGAGCTCAAGAGCTACAAGCAGCTCCCCGTGAACCTCTACCACATCCAGGACAAGTTCCGCGACGAGTTCCGCCCGCGCTACGGTCTCATGCGCGGCCGCGAGTTCATCATGAAGGACGCCTACAGCTTCTCCGCCAACAAGGAGAGTCTGCAGGAGGAGTACGACAAGATGAAGGAGGCCTACGCAAACATCTGCGAACGCTGCGGCGTGAAGGCCCTCCCCGTCGTAGCCGACTCCGGCCAGATCGGCGGCGACACCTCCGTCGAGTTCATGGCGCTTGCCGACGCCGGCGAGGCGTCCCTCGTCTACTGCGACGACTGCGGCTACGCAGCCGACGATGAGGCCGCGACCACCCAGATCGCCGTTACTGAGGGCCCGGGCGACGGCACGCTCCAGAAGGTCTCTACCCCCGGTATGGGCACCATCGAGTCCGTGGCCAAGTTCTTCGGCTTCCCCGAGAACGGCACCCGCAAGTCCCTCGCGCTTATCGATGCCGACGAAAACCCCGTGCTCGCCATCGTTCCCGGCGACCACGAGCTCAATGACTGCAAGGCCGAGCATGCTTTCGGCGAGGGCTATCGCATGATGACCGACGAGGAGCTCGAGGGCTGCGGGCTGCACAAGGGCTTTATCGGACCCGTCAACCTGCCTCAGGGCATCAAGCTCGTCTGCGATATCTCGCTCAAGGACTCCCAGAAGTGGGCTGTGGGAGCCAACGAAGTCGATTACCACTTCACGGGCGCCTGCCCGGGCCGCGACTTCGCGGTCGATGAATGGGTCGACCTCGTGACCGTCGTCGCCGGCGACCCCTGCCCGCACTGCGGCGCCGCCCTCAAGGCCGCCCGCGGCATCGAGGTCTCCCAGGTCTTCCAGCTCGGCACCAAGTACTCCGAGGCCATGGGTGCCACCTTCATGGACGAAGACGGCAAGGAGAAGCCGCTCGAGATGGGCTGCTACGGCGTGGGCGTCTCGCGCACCCTGGCCGCCATCGTCGAGCAGCACAACGATGAGAACGGCATCATCTGGCCGGTCTCCGTCGCCCCCTACGAGGTCAGCGTGATCCCGCTCGATCCCAAGAAGGAAGACTGCGCCGCCGCCACGGAGTCAATCGTATCCGCCCTTGAGCAGGCGGGCATCGAAGTCGTGGTAGACGACCGCAAGGAGCGCCCCGGCGTCAAGTTCGCCGACAACGACCTTATGGGATTCCCGTTCCAGATCATCCTCGGCAACCGCGGCATCAAGAACGGAACATGCGAGCTCAAGGTCCGCGCAACAGGGGAGCGCGAGGATATCGCGCTCGACGAGGTTGCCGCAAAGGTCGCCGCTCTCGTCGTGGCTGCACGCGCCTAGCAAGTACCCGAGCGGTTAGGGGGCAAGGCGATGCAAACATCTTTTTCAAATTCACGCTTGCATCGCCGCATCGTTTCCTTTAAGGTAATTACCGCCTTGGGGGCGTAGCTCAGCTGGGAGAGCGCTTGACTGGCAGTCAAGAGGTCAGGGGTTCGATCCCCCTCGTCTCCACCATCGAATTGTTGAGGACCCAACGGAAGTTGGGTCCTTTTTTGTTAGAAAGAAGCGGCTTCGTGGTACTCCTCGTCGACAAAATCGAAAAAAGCTTCGGAGCCCGCGTGCTCTTCAGCGGGGCGTCGTTTCAGATCAACGCAGGCGACCGCTTTGCGCTCGTCGGCCCCAACGGAGCCGGCAAGACCACCATGCTCAAACTCATCATGGGCATCGATTCGCCCGATGGCGGTACCGTTCAGTTCGCCAAGGACACGCAGGTAGGATATCTCGAGCAGGAGACTAACCTCGACTCGTCCTCGACTATTCTCCCCGAAGTCATGGCCTCGGCCGGCGAGATCCGCGCCATGGGGGAGCGCGCCGAGGAGCTGCAGCTCAAGATCGCCGAGGTTTCCGAGACGGGGGAGAGCATCGACGACCTTCTCGAGGAGTACGGTCGCGTTCAGGACCGCTTTGAGCATCTCGGCGGCTATGAGCTCGAGAGTAACGCAAAGAAGATCCTCGCCGGCCTCGGTTTTAAGCCTGCCGACTTCGACCGCCCCTGTTCCGAATTCTCCGGCGGCTGGCAGATGCGCATCGCGCTCGCCAAGCTCTTCTTGCGCCACCCCGACCTGCTTTTGCTCGACGAGCCCACAAACCACCTCGACCTCGAGAGCGTTCAGTGGCTGCGCGGATTTATCTCGAGCTATGAGGGAGCCGTACTCATCGTCAGCCACGACCGAGCGTTCATGGACGCCTGCGTTGACCATGTGGCCGCACTCGAGAACCGACGTGTGACGACCTACACCGGCAATTACTCGAGCTATCTCAAGCAGCGCGAGGACAACCTGGAGCAGATGCGCGCCAAGCGTGCGGCGCAGGAGCGCGATATCGCGCACATGCAGGTTTTTGTCGACAAGTTCCGCTACAAGCCGACCAAGGCCGCCCAGGCTCAGGAGCGCCTGCGCAAGATCGAGCAGATCAAGAGCGAGCTCGTGATCCTGCCCGAGGGCAACAAGCACATCGACTTCAAGTTCCCCGATCCTCCGCGCTCGGGCGACATGGTGATCGCGCTCGAGAACGTATCCAAGAGCTATGGCGACAAGCATATCTACAGCGATATCGACCTCAAGCTCTATCGCGGTGACCACGTGGCGCTCGTCGGCCCCAACGGCGCCGGCAAATCGACATTGCTCAAGATGCTCGCCGGTATCGAGGCCCCCACGACCGGCACGCGCGACGTGGGTACCAACGTCGGCGTGGCCTACTATGCCCAGCATGCGCTCGAGGGCATGAACGAGTCGAACACGGTGCTGCAAGAGATCGACACGGTTACCCCCAAGTGGACCGTCCCCCAGCAGCGAAGCCTGCTCGGCGCCTTCCTCTTCTCGGATAACGACGCGGTCGAAAAACGCGTGCGCGTGCTTTCCGGCGGCGAGAAGGCCCGTCTCGCGCTCGCGAAGATGCTCGTGGCGCCCGAGGCCCTGCTCTGCCTCGACGAGCCCACGAACCATCTCGACATCGACTCCGTCGACATGCTCGAGAACGCGCTCAAGAAGTTCCCCGGCACGATCGTCCTCATCAGCCACGATGAGCATCTGGTGCGCTCCGTAGCCAATCGCGTGATCGATATCCGCGACGGCAAGATGACGGTATTCGACGGCGATTACGACTACTATCTCTACAAGCGCGAGGACCTGGCGGCACGAGCCCAGGCGGCAGCCGAGGGTCGCGAGTACCGGCCCAAGGAGGATTCGTCCGCTCAGAAGAAGGCCCAGACGTCCGACGTGCCCGCGAGTAAAGCAGAAGCTCCGGCACCGCAGGGAAAAAAGACCAAAGAGCAGAAACGCGCCGAGGCCGAGGCCCGAGCCGCGCTCAACAAAAAACTCAAGTCAACGCGCAACCGTCTCAAAACGGTCGAGGCCGACCTCGAGAAGAAGAACGCGCGCTACGATGAGCTCATGGAGCTTATGGCGTCTGACGACCTCTATGCCGATCCCGATCGTTTTAACGAGGCCCTAGGGGAATACAACAAGCTGAAGCAGCTCATCCCTGCCCTTGAGGAAGAGTGGCTCGAGCTTCAGTCGACCATTGAGGAGGAAACCGCCCGTGGACTCTCGTAACGCCGGCGCCATCGCCCTGACCATCATCAGCTACGCCCTGCGCGTCTGCGGAATCTTCATGTGCCTGGTGACCATCGTACTGTGCTTTCCGGGGGTGACGGCCAAGCTCAACCTGGTCGGGTTCGTGGTCGAGCTCTCGCGCACCGTCCCCGGCGCCATCGCAGGCTACGGCCTTGTCGCCTCGCCCTTCGGCGGCGTCTTCAGGCTCGACTTCGCGATCGTGGCCGTTATCTGCTTCGCGGCCGATTTCGGCTGCATCCGCCTTGCCGACCGTCTGCGCTAGACCACGTATCCATGAACAGCACGCTCACGAATCTCCTGGCAAGTGCGCTCGCCGTCATCGTCGGCATCGTGGTGCACGAAAGCGCCCATGCCCTCGCGGCCTACGCACTCGGCGACAAGACGGCGCGTTCGCGTGGGCGCGTGTCGCTGAACCCGCTGGCCCATATCGATCCGTTCGGCACCGTGCTTTTGCCCTTGCTCATGCTCGCGGCGGGCGGCCCCGTGTTCGCGTTCGCAAAACCCGTTCCCGTCTATCTCGGCAATCTCAAGCATCCCAAACGCGACGAGATCATCGTCTCGCTTGCGGGGCCAGCATCGAATATCGTCCTCGCGGGCATTGGCGCCCTCATACTCAAGGCTGCGCTCGGCAGTCTGTACGATGCCGCCGGAATCGACGCCGCCTATGCTCTCGTGAGCTTCAGCGTCACGTTCATATCGGTGAATCTCTCGCTCGCCTTCTTCAATCTCATCCCTTTGCCGCCGCTCGATGGATCCTCGGTCGCCGTAGCCGTCCTGCGCGGCCGCGCGCTCGAGACCTATTACCGCATCCAGCCCTATGCGATGCCGATCCTCATCGTCGTCCTCTATCTCCTGCCTCAGCTCACAGGCCTCGATCTCGTCGGGTTCTATCTCGGGTATACGGCCTCTCCCATCGCTCAGGCACTTATCGGTTTTGCTTTGAAGGGCTTCTAGCTGAGCTAAACTGTGTACTTGCTTGACCATCGAACAATTTGCGGAGGTGTGCGGAGCCCGTGTCATATCGAGTCTCAACTCAGGTCTATTCGGGCCCGTTCGACCTGCTCCTGCAGCTCGTCACCAGGCAAAAAGTCGATATCGGCTCGATTTCTATCTCGGAAGTCGCCGAGCAGTACCTCGCCGAGGTCGAGCGCATCGAGGCACTGGACCTCGATGTCGCGAGCGATTTTCTCTTGGTGGCCGCCACGCTCCTCGACATCAAGGCCGCCTCGCTCGTTCCGACGGACACACCTGCGCCCGCTGACGAAGACGATGTCGACGACGAGCTCGCATCGCTCGATGGCGATGCCCTCCGTGAAGTGCTCATCCAGCGCCTTATCGCCTACAAGCAGTTCAAAAGCGCAGCCGCCGCGCTCGGGGCGCGCATGGAGGCCGAGTCGCGCATGCATCCGCGCGTTGCCGGCCCCGACCCCGAGTTCCTGAACCTCATGCCCGACTATCTCGCCGGCATCACGCTTCGAGGCCTCGCCGTCATCTGCGCGGACCTCGACGGCAAGCGCCAAACGTTCCTGCTCGAAGCCGAGCACGTGGCGCCCCATCGCGTCCCGCTCGACCTTACCGTCGCATCGGTCGACCGCTACACCATACAGAACACCGACTGCACCTTCCGCGATCTCTTGGATGGCGATGCCACGACAGAGCAACTCGTCGTGACGTTTCTCGCCATGCTCGAGCTCACCAAGCGCGGGTCGCTCGAGCTCACCCAAAACGAGCTTTTCGGCTCGATCGAGATACATCGCGTCGAAGGCGCTGAAGAATACCGCCCGGGCGAGGGTCCGGCCCTCACCGAATAGGAGTGCACATGGGAAATCTCCCCGAACTCGAACCGAATTCGCTCAAGGGCGCCCTCGAGGCGCTTCTGTTGGTGTCGAGCGATCCGGTGAGCGCCCCCGCGCTCGCCAACGCCCTCGACATCGCACCCGGAGAGGCGGCATCGCTCTTGGCCGAGCTCAAGGTCGACTACGAAGAGGCGAACCGCGGCTTTCAGCTGCGAGAGGTTGCGGGAGGCTGGCGCCTCTTCACACACCCCGCTTACCATGACGTCGTCGAAGCCTACGTGCTCTCCTGGGACACGCAAAAGCTGAGCCAGGCCGCGCTCGAGACACTTGCCGTCATCGCGTATCACCAACCCGTTACGCGCGAGGTCGTCAAGGGCATCCGCGGTGTCAACTCCGACGGCGTCATCTCCTCGCTCGTCGACAAGGGACTCATCCGCGAGATGGGCCGCGATCGCGACCGCGGACAGGCGATTCTCTATGGAACCACGAGCGCCTTCCTCGAGAAGTTCGGCCTGCGCTCCACCAAGGACCTGCCCGATCTCGAGCAGTTCGCGCCAGACGAGCAGTCACGCCAATTCATTCGCGAGCGTCTCTCCGGTCGCACGATCCAGTCGACCCTCGAGGAGGCCGATGCCGACCTTGAGGAGGAACGAGAGCTGATCGACGAGGACGCAGACGATCAGGGGATGCTGGATTTCGGCGACAGCGAGGCCTCAATCGAGACCGAAACCGACACCGAACCTGTTGAGGATGCGCAGGATGACTGATCACCCGCACACCATGCGCCTGCAGCGCTTTCTCGCTCGCTCGGGCGTTGCGAGCCGCCGCGGATCCGAAGCGCTCATGACCGCAGGTCGCGTGAAGGTCAACGGAGAGATCGCAACGGAGCTCGGGACCAAAGTCGATACCGATCGCGACATCGTCGAGGTCGACGGCAAGCGCGTGCGATGGAACGAAGAGGCCGCCTATATCCTGCTCAACAAACCGACAGGCTATCTCACGACCATGAGCGACCCCCAGGGGCGTCCCTGCGTGGCATCTCTCGTGCCGACCTCCGAGTACCCCGGGCTCTTTCCGGTCGGCAGGCTCGACAAGGACACGACGGGCGCACTCCTTTTCACAACCGACGGCGACCTCGGTCAGAGCGTGCTGCACCCCTCAAAGCACGTCTACAAAACCTATCTCGCCCTGGTTGACGGCAACATCCATGATCGCGACCTCGAGCCGCTACGCCACGGCATCACGCTCGACGACGGCCCCTGCCAGCCCGCGCTGTGCGACATCATCGATGCTCAATCGGCTGCAGAGGTAGCACCGCAAGGCATACGCCCCGGCACCGGCGCCGTGCGAATCACCATCCGCGAAGGCAGGAAGAACCAGGTCAAGCGCATGCTCAGCAAGATCCACCACCCGGTCCTTCGCCTACACCGCTCGGATTTTGCCGGGATCTCGCCCGAAGGCCTCAAACGTGGAGCATGGCGACATCTCACCGAGGCCGAAGTACAGCTGCTTAAAGCCGGCGGTTCAAAACCGGCCGGCGCATAGAAAGGAAAACACGTGATCGTAGCCATCGACGGGCCCGCGGGCTCCGGAAAATCGACCATCGCAAAAGAGCTGGCCCGAAAACTCGGACTGCACAAGCTCGATACCGGCGCTATGTACCGCGCCGTCACCTTTGCGGCGCTCAGCCGCGGCATCGCGATCGACGACGAGCAGGCCGTGACCGAGCTCGCACAAAAGATCGATATCCGATTCACCTCGGGAACGGGTGAGGACACCAAGCTCACCATCGATGGCGTAGACGCCAGCGCGCAGATCAGGACGCCCGAGGTCGACCGGTCGGTCTCGCGCGTTTCGGCCTATCCGGGCGTGCGCGAGGCCATGCTCATCCATCAGCGCCGCGCTGCGGACGATCGCGATATCGTCGCCGAGGGACGCGACATCGGAACCGTCGTATTCCCCGAAGCAGAGGTCAAAGTCTTCCTTACCGCCGACGCCCGCGAGCGTGCCCGCCGCCGCGTGCTGCAGCGCCATGCGGGCGAGGATATCGATACCGCCACGCTCGAGGCCGAGATTCAGACGACGTTCGAAGATATCGAGCGCCGCGACCGACTCGACTCGAGCCGCGAGGTCGCCCCGCTCATCGCCGCGCCCGATGCCGTGCGCATCGACTCGACCTCACATACCATCGACGAGGTCGTGCGGGAGATTTCGGACCTGGTCGCCGAGAGGAGCTAGGCCGTGCATCTCTTTCAAAGCGACCCGAACGCCTACTACGACGGCGCCTACCGCGACAACCCCGCTGCGATCCGCGCCCTTATCTGGGTGGTCATGGGAATTCTCTGGCTGTTCTCAAAGCTCATGTGGCGCTGGACCGTGCAAGATGACCAAAAGCTGCTCGAGCGCGGCGAGACCGGCGCCGTGATCATCTGCAACCACACCTCCATGGCCGAAGTCGTGGCGATCGTGCCGCATCTCTTCTTCAGCGGCCGCCGCGTGCGTCCCATCTTTAAATCGGAGTTCGCGAAAACCAAGATCGTGACCTGGGCGTTTTCGCGCGTGGGCGGGATTCCGGTCGAGCGCGGCACCGCCGACATGAAGGCCCTTCGGCGGGCGCAACACGCGCTCCAGCGCGGAGAGGACGTGCTGATCTTCCCGGAAGGCACCCGCGTGCGCTCCGACGACCAAAAGGCCGAGGTCCATGGGGGAGCGGCGCTTATCGCCCAGATGGGCAAAGCACCTATAGCCCCCATCGCCGTCTGCGGTTTCAGGGATATCACGCCTCCCGGCAAAAAGCTCATGCGCCCGATACGCTGCTGGATCGCCGCGGGCGATCAGGTTTCGCTCGCAGATGCCCCGGCGGATCTCAAGCGCAAGGAACGCTTGAGCTGGCTCGAGACCGACTCTTGGCTCCGCGTCATCGAGCTGCGCGATTCCCTGCGTGCGGCACACCCCGGGAGGTTCTAGACCATGCCGAGCATCCGCATAGCCATAGCCGAGCACGCCGGAACCTGCTACGGCGTCCAGCGCGCGCTCGACGCCGCGCGCAAGGCGGCAAGCGAGAACGATACGCCCGTCAAAACGCTCGGACCGCTCATCCATAACCCCATCGTCGTCGAGGAGCTTGAGCATGAGGGCGTAGGCCTCGCCGATACGCTTGACGAGATCGAGGGCGGAACCGTCATCATCCGTGCGCATGGCGTCGTACCCCAAACGATCGAGCGTGCCCATGCAGCCGGTCTCAAGGTCGTCGATGCCACGTGCCCCTACGTCAAGAAGGTCCACCTAGCTGCAGAGAAGCTCGTCGCCGAGGGCTATCAGCTCCTCGTGGTGGGGGAGAGCGGCCACCCCGAGGTCGAGGGCATCCTCGGCCACGCCGGTAGTGCGGCGACCGTCATCTCCGGCGTCTCCGAGCTCGACGATCTTGAACTCAAGCCTCGTGTCGGCATCGTCGTGCAGACGACGCAACGAGCCGAGAACCTCGCCGCCATCACTGCAGCCCTGGTCGGCAGGGTCAAGGAGCTTCGGGTCGTCAACACCATCTGCAAGGCAACGGCCGAGCGCCAGGTGGCCGCGGCGGAGCTGGCCGCGGCGAGCGATGTCATGATCGTCGTCGGAGGCAAAAACTCGGGCAACACGCGCCGCCTGGCCGAGATCTGCGCGGCGGCGTGCGAGCGCACGCATCATGTGGAGACCCCCGACGAACTCGATGCGGCATGGTTCAAAGGAGCGGAAACGGTCGGCATCACCGCCGGCGCCTCGACACCGCAAGCCCATATCGACCGAACGGTGTTGCGCATACGCGAACTCGCCGGATAGCCTTCTTATGCTCCTTTGGTCTCGCACCCGATGCAGCCGGACGCGAGACCTTGCAGCAGGTATCATCAGAAATGATAAATAAGCATCACGCGAGCCCGCCCCTGGTGGGTTCGCGTGGTTTTTGCAAGACCGGAAACCTTGCAAACGAGATAGTCCTAGGAGAGCAGATGAAACCCATAGTTGCCGTTGTCGGCAGACCCAACGTCGGCAAATCTACCCTCGTCAACCGCCTTGCCCAGACATCCGATGCCATCGTGCACGAGAGCCGTGGCGTCACGCGCGACCGCTCCTACCACGATGCGGACTGGAACGGACGCGAGTTCACCATCGTCGACACAGGCGGCATCGAGCCGCTCAAGAGCGACGACGTGTTCGCCACGTCCATTCGCGACCAGGCCATGGCCGCCGCCGAGGAGGCTGCCGTCATCCTCTTCGTGGTCGACGGCACCACGGGCGTCACCGAAGAGGACGAGGCGGTCGCGCGCTTCCTCAAGCGCGTCGACAAGCCGATCTTCCTCTTGGTGAACAAGCTCGACAACCCCGACCGCGAGGCCGACAACATCTGGGAGTTCTACTCCCTCGGCATCGGCGAGCCCACTCCGCTCTCGGCCCTCCACGGGCACGGCACGGGAGACCTTCTCGACGATATCGTCGCCCTGCTTCCCGATGAGGAAGAAGAGGAGGACGCCTACCCGGATGCGCTGCGCGTTGCGATCATCGGCCGACCGAACGCCGGCAAGTCCTCGCTCTTCAACAAGATCCTCGGCTCGGACCGCTCGATCGTGAGCGACATCGCCGGCACCACGCGTGACGCGATCGACACGGTCGTCGAACGCGATGGCAAGCACTACTTGCTCGTCGACACGGCGGGCATCCGCAAGAAAAGCACCGTCTATGAGAACATCGAGTACTACTCGATGGTTCGCGGCCTGCGCGCGATCGATCGCTCCGACGTGGCGCTGCTCGTCGTCGACTCCTCCATCGGGGTGACGGAGCAGGATCAAAAGGTCGCCGGCCTCGCCATCGAGCGCGGTTGCGCCCTCGTCGTGCTGCTCAATAAATGGGATCTGCTCAAGGACGATCGCGAGCGTGAGCAGTGTATGGCCACGGTCGATCGCCGCCTCACCTTCGCCCAGTGGGCGCCGGTTCTGCGCATCTCGGCCCTTACCGGACGCTCGGTCGAGAAGATCTGGGCACTTGTCGAAAAGTCCGCCGCGTCGCGCGCGCAGAAGATCTCGACCTCAAAACTCAATCTCTTCCTCACCGACCTGCGCGAATTCGGTCATACCGTGGTGGACGGCAAACGTCGCCTGCGCATGCACTACGTAACCCAGACCGGTATGAACCCTCCGACGTTCACGTATTTCGTGAACCACGGCGACCTCGTCAACGACACGTTCCGACGCTATGTCGAGAACCGCATGCGTCAGAATTTTGATTTCGAGGGCACGCCTATCAGGATCTTCTTCCGCAAGAAATCCGAAAAAGACGTAAAGGAGCGCTAGCTTGACACTCTCAGGGAACCCCGAGGCACTCACGGCCATCTGCGCCGTCGTTACCTTTCTCATCTGCGGCATTCCTTTCGGCCTTTTGCTCGGCAAGGCATCCGGCACGGGCGATATCCGCAAAGCTGGATCGGGGAACATCGGTACCACCAACGCCCTGCGCGTG
Source organism: Faecalibacterium prausnitzii (assembly GCA_963603165.1). Taxonomy (GTDB): domain Bacteria; phylum Actinomycetota; class Coriobacteriia; order Coriobacteriales; family Coriobacteriaceae; genus Collinsella. The sequence goes on along the minus strand of CAVCLY010000029.1, from coordinate 2,515 downwards.
GCCGGCCCCAAGATCGCGGCACTCACCTTGCTGCTCGACTGCCTCAAAGGGGCGCTCTGCGTGATCGTGAGTCGCGTGATCATCGCGTCCGTGGGATTCGACGCGCCGGTACAAGTCATGTATCCGGGCGCGACCGGCGACTGGATGGTCGGCATCGTCGCGCTTTTCGGCGTATGGGGGCATATCTTCTCGCCCTATCTCGGATTCAAGGGCGGCAAGGGAATTGCCGTGGGTCTCGGTGTGACGCTCGCCTGGTACTGGCCCGTCGGCCTCACGCTCCTCGCATTCTTCATCGTCGGGGTCGCCATCACGAAGTACGTCTCGGTCGGCTCGCTCATGGCTGCGATCGGTCTCCCCATCGCGACTATCGGCGTGTTCCCGTATTCATCGGCGGCGCTCAAGCTCTGCATGGCTGTTATCGGCGTCACGGTCGTCTGGGCGCACCGCACCAATATCCATAAACTCATGAGCGGCAACGAATCCAAGCTGAGCTTCACCAAGCGCGTGAGCGCTCCAGACGACGAGGCGGACCGATAAATGAACGTCGCTCTTATTGGATCCGGTTCATGGGGAACCGCTGTAGCCGGGCTCTCGGCCAAAAAAGCTGACCGCGTGGTCATGTGGGCACACAGCGATGCGACTGCGCACGGTATCAACGCCGAGCACGTGAACCCGCGCTATCTCTCTGATTACGAGCTTCCCCACAACGTCGAGGCAACGACTTCGCTCGAAGAGGCCCTGCAACATGCCGACGCGGTCATCTTTGCCGTGCCGTCAGTGCACCTGCGTGGCGTCTGCGCCCAAGCCGCCGAGAACATTGCGCCGACGACCCCCGTTCTCTGCCTCACCAAGGGCATCGAGGCCGACTCGGGCCTGCTCATGAGCGACGTCATCGCATCCGAGATCGGCAATCCCGCGCGCGTGGCCGCCCTCTCCGGTCCGAACCACGCTGAGGAGATCTGCCGCGGCGGCCTCTCGGCCGCGGTGATCGCGAGCCGCGATGAACATGTGGCTGAGATCTTCAAGAATCTCCTGATCACGCCCGAATTCCGCATCTATCTCTCGCAAGACCTGATCGGGGTCGAAACCTGCGGGGCCATCAAGAACGTCATCGCGATCGTCTGCGGCATCGCTGCGGGCTTTGGCGAGGGCGACAACGCGCTCGCGCTCATCATGACCCGCGGCCTGGCGGAAATCAGCCGGCTCGTGCATGCCCAGGGAGGCGAGGCCATGACCTGCATGGGCCTTGCCGGCATGGGCGACATGGTCGCCACCTGCACGTCGCACCATTCGCGCAACCGCACATTCGGCGAGGCGTTTGCCAAGGGCGAAAGCCTCGAGAGCTATCAGAAGCGCACGCACATGGTGGTCGAAGGGGCCCAAGCCGCAAAGAGCGTGACACAGCTCGCTCGAAAACTCGGTGTCGAGCTTCCGATCACGTTCGCACTCGAGGCAACGCTCTATCGCGGGCAGTCCGTGCGCGAAGCCCTCGGCAACCTCGTGGGTCGCATCCCCTCAGAAGAGTTCTACGGTCTCTCGGATCGATAAGAAAGGAATCGCCATGACCGCTGTACGCATCGCTCCCTCCATCCTCTCCGCCGACATGGCCGACCTCAAGGGCGAGCTCGCCAAGGTCTCAGGCGCCGACTTCATCCATTTCGACGTGATGGACGGCCACTTTACCGGCAATCTCACCTTTGGCGTCGACATCCTCAAGGCCGTCAAACGCGTGAGCGATGTGCCGGTCGACGTCCACATGATGGTCACGAACCCCGACGAGACCGCCGACTGGTACGCCGACGCCGGTGCCGACCTCATCACCGTGCACTACGAGGCCTCAACGCATCTCCATCGCACCATCACGCATCTCCAGGACCGCGGCGTCAAAGCCGGCGTGGTCCTCAATCCCGCAACGCCCGTCTGCGTGCTCGAGAGCATCATCGATGTTGTCGATATGGTGTTGCTCATGAGCGTCAACCCGGGCTTTGGCGGTCAGAGCTTTATCCCCGGAACGCTGAGTAAGCTCCGCGAACTCAAGTCCCTGTGCGAAAAACACGGGGTCGATCCCCTCATCGAGGTCGATGGCGGCATTTCGTCCAAGAACATCGCCGAGGTCGTCGCCGCCGGCGCGAACGTGCTCGTGGCCGGCTCCGCCGTGTTCAAGGCACAGGACCCCGCAGCCGAGGTCGCGCTGCTTCAGAAGCTCGGCAACGAGGCACACGGGGCTTAAGACCGCAATGGAAATGAAGACTGCAGAGCGCTTTGTGAACCTCGATTATGCCGCGTCGACCCCGATGCGGCTCGAGGCCATCGAAGCCCAACAGCGCTATGACGCTTCCGAGCTCGCCGGCGTGAACCCCAATTCGCTCCACACGCTCGGACGTCGGGCGGCAGCGGAACTCGAGAGCGCACGACGCACCTTGGCCAAGACCTTCGGCGCCGGCGTGCGCCCCTCCGAGATCATCCTGACAGGCGGCGGCACCGAGGCGAACCAGCTCGCGCTTCTCGGCATGGC